>JAYSYZ010000140.1:0-1651 GCA_043727195.1 Paracoccaceae bacterium | reverse complement strand
GACGGTTCATCGCGGCGGATTTCGATGCGGTTGCGTTGGCCAACGGCTCTGTAATCTCGGCCACACTGTTCGGGGCGCTGGCTGCGTCGCAGACGCTGCCGTTTTCCCGCGCGGCATTCGAAGCGGCGATCCGCGCGGGCGGCACGGGGGTGGACGCATCGCTTCGCGCCTTTTCCGGTGGGTTTGACGCGGCAACGGACGGGTCCGTGGCGGCATCTGCCCGGGTGGCGCAGGTTCTTGTGCCGCGCGCGCCGCTGCGTCAGCTGGCGCAATGGAACAGTCTGATGGCGCGGGTCGCGTTGCTGCCTGCGGACGTGGCGGAATATGCGGTGCCGGGGCTGCGCAAGGTGGTGGATTTTCAGGATACCGCCTACGGCGCGGAATATCTGGAGCAGTTGGAGGCGCTGATGACGGCGGACCGCGCGCCCTTTGTCTTTGCGCGGGGGGCGGCGAAGTATCTGGCCAATGCGATGGCCTATGATGACGTGATCCGCGTGGCTGATCTGAAGACGCGGGCCGGGCGGTTCGACCGGATCAAGGCCGAGATGGGGGTGGGTCAGTCCCATGTCCTGCGGCTGACCGAATTCCTGCATCCCCGCGCCGAAGAGATTGCCGGGATGTTGCCCGCGCGTTGGGGGGCGCAAGTGGCGGCAAGCCCGAAATGGATGGCGCGGCTGGAACGGTGGTTCTCAAGAGGGCGGCGGCTCAGATCCGACGGAGTGGCAGCATATCTGGCGTTGTATCTGGTGGGCGGGCTTCGGGGGTATCGGCGGCGGACCCTCAGGCATGCCGAGGAAGTGGCGCATCGGAAGCGGTGGCTGGGCGTGGCGACGGGGTACCTTGGGCGGGATTACGATCTGGCGGTCGAGGTGATTCGCTGCAGGCGGCTGGTGAAGGGGTATTCCGACACCCACGCGCGCGGCTTGTCAAAATTTGACCGCGTGCTGGACGGGATCGCGCTGGTGGCGGGTCGGGACGATGCGGCGGACTGGGCACGGCGGCTGCGCGAGGCGGCGCTGAGCGATGAAGAAGGGAAGGCTCTGGACGGGGCGCTGGCCACGATCCGCAGCTTTGTTTGACGGTTGTGGGCGTGTGGGCTGTGCCGCGCTGCGGCCAGTGATCAGGGGCGCGGTGCTGCTTTCGGAACGAAGCAGGCAGGTCAGCGGCAAAGGCTTTTCAGGGCGTGATGCAAGCGGACAACCCCCGCTTCGGTGGTCAGGATGCCGGGCGAGAGACGGAGCGTCTGGCCGCGGTGGTCGGTGGTGATTCCCAGTTGGCGCAGGCTTGCGACGATGGCCGCAGCGGGGTGGATGTCCGAAAGTTTCAGCATGATCGATCCGCCGCGTTTCGCCTCGGGTCGCGGGGTGAGAAGAGCAAGGCGCAGGTCATCGGCGATTTCGATCAACTGTGCGGTAAGGCGGCGGTTGTGGGCAAGAATGGCGCGGTGATCCTGCCCGGCGTGCCAGTCAAGCGCAGGCAGCGAAGCGAGGGCGGCCATGCAGCCCGGGGTACCACTGTCGAACCGGCGGATGCCGGGGGCATAGGCGAAGCGGCCGATATCCCAGTTGAACGGGTCCGGCTGGCTGAACCAGCCGCGCAAGGCCGGGTGGCAATGCGGGATCAGGCGGGGGGACAGATACAGGATGCCCGC
>JAYSYZ010000139.1:0-10699 GCA_043727195.1 Paracoccaceae bacterium | reverse complement strand
GTGCGGGCCGTGATGCCCGTGCATGGCGTGCGGATGTGGGAGGCGTGCAACGCCCCGGTGACGCGCGGATTGCAGATCGTGCGCGCCTGGCAATCCGGCCCCACGCTGAAGGCGGGGCCGAAGGCAGAGTTGAAGGCGCTGATGGGATCGCCCGCGATGCGGGCTCAGCAGCAGGCGCGGATCGACGCCAAGGCCGAAACCGCGCTGGCCATGGCGCGTAATTGGTCGATGGCGCGCGACGGGACAGAGCCCACGAAGCGGCTGTTCCTGTGGTTTTTTGACATTGTGACGCAGAACGGCGGGTTGAAGGGGATGACGCCCGGCCAGGTGGCCGAGTTCATCAGGCTCAATCAGCCGGACCGCGTGGACGATATCATCTGCAACTTTCTGGCCAGTCGGAAGGGGGCGAGCGGGCATGTCAAAGATGCGGCGAGGAACGCTGCCCTTTGGCGCGATCAGGCGAATGGCGAGAAGCTGGAGATCCTGTGCATGAGCTACCTCAGGTCAGGCTCGGCCAATCCGAGATGGCGGCATGTGGTGTTGAACCGCAAGGGGACGATCACAATGGGCAAGGGATGGGTCAACGGCGGGCTGAATGAGTTCGGGCATCTGGGGATTTAAGGTGGGATGGGCAGATTGCCCATCCTAGCTGCGATATTGCCCATCCCGGGCTATCAGCCCTTCTTGAGCACCCGGTTGCCCAGCACTTCAGCGATCTGGACCGCGTTCAATGCGGCCCCCTTGCGCAGGTTATCGGACACGATCCACATCGACAGGCCATTCTCGATGGTGCTGTCCTGCCTGATGCGGCTGACGTAGGTGGCATAATCACCCACGCATTCGATGGGGGTGATGTAGCCGCCGGGTTCGCGTTTATCGACCACCATGATGCCGGGTGCCTCGCGCAGGATATCCTGCGCCTCCTGCCAGTCGATCGGATCCTCGAACTCGATGTTCACCGCTTCCGAATGGCCGACAAACACCGGAACCCGCACACAGGTCGCAGTCACCTTGATCTTGGGATCGAGGATTTTCTTCGTCTCGGCCACCATCTTCCATTCTTCCTTGGTGAAGCCGTCATCAAGGAACACGTCGATCTGCGGGATCACGTTGAAAGCGATCTGCTTGGGGAACTTCTTCGGCGCGACCTCCTGCCCGACCACGAAGATGCCCTTGGTCTGGTCCCACAGCTCGTCGATGCCTTCCTTGCCGGCACCTGACACGGATTGGTAGGTCGACACCACGACCCGCTTGATCCGTGCGCGGTCATGCAGCGGTTTCAGCGCCACGACCATCTGCGCGGTAGAGCAGTTGGGGTTGGCGATGATGTTCTTGGCCTTGTAGCCCATGATCGCATCGGCGTTCACTTCGGGCACGATCAACGGCACTTGCGGGTCGTAGCGGTAGAGCGAAGAGTTGTCGATGACGATGCACCCCGCAGCCGCAGCCCTTGGCGCGTAGATCTTGGTCGCGTCAGAACCGATGGCGAACAACGCGATGTCCCAGCCGGTGAAATCGAACGTATCGAGGTCCTTGGTCTTTACGGTCTTGTCGCCAAAGCTGATCTCGGTGCCGAGGGACTTGCGCGACGCGAGGGCGGCGATCTCGTCCACGGGAAACTCGCGCTCGGCGAGGATGTTCAGCATTTCGCGGCCCACGTTTCCCGTGGCACCCGCGACGACGACCCTGTAGCCCATCGGGGTTCTCCTTTTTGTGCGCCCCCGGTGTGGAGACGAGGCGTGTTAGCGCATGGCGGGGGCGGGGGAAAGGGGGCGCGGTCAGTCGGTGCGGTCTTGTGACCAGAGGTACACGGCCAGGCCCGCTGCGGTGGTGACGGCGAAGAATAGGAAAACGGCCTGATAGGGCGCATCGGGGTTGGCGGCATGCAGGCGTCCGGTGGCGAACTGCGCAAGGCCTATGGGTGCGATGCCGAAAAGGTTGAGGAGCGTTACCCCGCGCCCCATCAGGTGCGGCGGAAAGAACGCGCGGCCATGGGCGATCACCATCGGGAAACTGGCGCCAAAGAATCCGGCGGCGATGAGAAGCGCGGTTGCGGTGATCGGTGGCGCGGTCGTGGCCGCCCAGAGGGCAAAGAGACAGGCTGTGGTGATGGCGTTGCCGGCAAAGATCACCCATTTGCGCGATCCTAGCAGCCGGTCGAGCGGGCCGTAGGCGAAGTTGCCAGCCACCATCGCGATGCCGATCCAGAGGCCGACTTTGCCGACGGCCAGCGCGTCATAGCCATGGACATCGGCAAAATACGGCCCGACCCAAAAGCCGCGCAGGCCTGCTATGGGCATGTAGCACATGCTCATCATGGCAAGGATCGGCCAGATCGCAGGGATCTTCAGCAGGTCGAGAAGCGAGCCTTCCGTGCCGCTGCCCGAGCGTTCGGGGTCACGCACCAGAACGGCGATGGCGAGCGCAGTGAGTACCGTCACGGCGGCCAGCGCCAGGACGGTGGGCCGCCAGCCAAACGCCCCGACCGCTGCCGAGAGGGGTAGGGAGGAGGCAATGTTGCCAAATGCGCCGATGCCGATGGTGGCCCCCGCAAGTGTGCCGAAGACGGCAGGGGAATAGCTGCGGGCAAAGATGAAGTAGCTGGCCATCAGCACCGGTGCGCAGCCGACGCCGATCAGCGCCATGGCGATTTTCAGGTGCAGGGCGCTGGTCGCGGTGGCGAAAACCAAGGCTCCGCCCGCGCCCACGGCCATCAGGGTGGCAGAGGTGCGCCGGGGGCCAAAGCGGTCAAGCGCAGACCCGATGGGCAGTTGCATCGCGGCAAAGGCAAGAAACCACCAGCCGGAGGCAGAGGCGAGGTCGGCGGCGGTTGCGGCCAGATCAACCTTCAGCACCGGGGCCAGAACGGCCAGAAAGGCCCGGTAAAACTGGCTGAGCACATAGGCGAAGACCAGGGCAGCAAGACCAAGGCGCATGGGAACCCTTCGCGATGACGAGTGAAGGATCGGTGTAAGGGGTTGGCCGGGAAAGGGCCAGATGCCGTGTAAGGCAACACCGGACTTGCCGGATCGAGCCGTCATCGGTCAAATGCAGACTTGGACGAGGACGGAGGCTTCGCGCGATGACAAACAGGATTCTTCCCATTGCAGGGCTGCTTGCAATGCTTGCGCTGCCCTCAGCGGCGAATGATGGTTTCGGCGGGCTGACGGCGACAGGGCTGACGTTCAGCCAGACTGAGGCGGTGGCGATGGAGGAGGAAGACCTCTACATCGGCCTCGATCAGATCAGAGTGGACTATGTGTTCCGCAACATCACCGACCGGGATGTGACCGGCGAGGTGATCTTTCCCCTGCCGCCGATATCACTGTCGGGGATGATGGAATCCGACTGGAACCTGCCGGAGGATCGCGACCGGCCCAATCTGGTGAACTTCAAGGCGACGGTGCAGGGAGTTGCGGTATCGGTCAGCATCAACCGGATCGCGGTAATCCAGCCGCCCTGGCAGGACGGTCGGCCCTTGGCCGAGCAATACGATACCCCCGGTCGCGAGGTGACGGCGGACCTGGCGCGTCTTGGCATTCCCCTGTCGCTGGATGGCGATGCGGTCGTGGCGGCGCTACAGGCGCTGGACGATGCGGCGCGGGCCGAGGCGCAGGCCCTGGGCCTTGTGCAGGACTACGACAATGGCGCGGGCGGCCAGGACAGCGTTCCGCTATGGTCCATCGTGGTGCGCTACCATTGGACGCAGACTTTTCCGGCCGGGCAGGTGGTCAACATCAGCCATGAGTACGAGAACCGCGCCTCTGGCGGGCTTTTCGGGTGGAGCGACCCGCCGGATGATTACCTGTTGGAACTGGTTGAGCAGTACTGCATTGACCGTGGCACCTCAAAAGCCATTGCGAAGGCATTGCGACAGGCGGAGGGCGACGGGCAGTCCACATCGATGGGCATGGCTTACAACATCGCATACGTGCTGCGCACGGCGAACAGTTGGGCAGGACCAATCGGAAAATTTCGTCTGACACTGGACAAGGGCGCGCCGGGCAACGTCATCTCGCTTTGCGCTGACGGGATCAGAAAGACGGGCCCGACTACATTCGTGATGGAAAAGACCGACTTCACGCCGCAGCGCGATCTGGAGATACTGGTGGCGGTGCCGATGGGTCAGTAAGGCCAGACCAAGGCGGCAATCTTACGCCGCGAGCGCTTGGAGCGGGCGTTCCCGGATCGGCAGGTGGACGATGGCCGAGAACGCGCCCACGCCGATACCGACCCACCAGACAAGGGTGTAGTCGCCGGTCAGGTCATACATCCTGCCGCCCAGCCAGACCCCCAGAAAGCTGCCGATCTGATGAGACAGGAAAATGAACCCGTAAAGTGTGCCCATGTAGCGCACCCCATAGATCTGCGCGACGAGGCCACTGGTCAGCGGCACCGTGGCCAGCCACATCGCGCCCATCGCCGCAGAGTAGGCCAGCACGGTAAACGGCGTCATCGGCATGAGAATGAAGATCGCCGAGGCCAGCGTACGCCCGGTGTAAATGATGGCCAGCAGGTATTTCTTCGGGAAATGTGCGCCAAGCCATCCTGCCAGTACCGACCCGCCGATGTTGGCGACGCCGATCACCGCAATGGCGACTGCGCCCAGTGCCGACGTGGTGGTGATGCCCATACCGGCCAGCATTCCGGCTGGATCAATCGGGCCGCACACCTCGGTGATGAAGGCCGGGAAATGTGCCGTTATGAAGCCAAGCTGATAGCCGCAGGAAAAGAAGCCAAGAAAGATCAGCGTGTAGGACGGATCACGGAACGCCCGGCGCACCACGGTCAGAAGGCCTTCGTCGGGCTCGGTTTGCGCCCGCGATTTGTCAGGCGCCCGCAAGAACGGCAGCGCCAGCAGGGCCGACAGGATCACACCGGCGAAGATCACGAAAACCGTTTGCCAGCTGTAGCTTTGCAGCAGGGCCTCGGCGGCGGGCGGCCCGATGACCTGCCCCGCTGACCCGATGGCCGACCCGACGCCCAGAGTCAGGCTGCGGCATGCGGGGCTGGCGGCGCGGCCGATCATCGGCAGGATCACCCCGAATCCGGTGCCCGCGATGCCGAAACCGACCAGAACAGCCAGGACCTGATGCTGCCCCGGCGTGATGGCATAGGCCGACAGCACCAACCCGGCCGCATACAGTACAGCGCCAATGATGATCGTCTTGCGGTCGCCAAACCGTTCGCCAAAGGCGGAAAATATCGGCTGGCCAATGCCCCAGGCCAGGTTCTGGATCGCGATGGCAAGCGAAAAATCAGATCGCGGCCAGCCGAATTCCGTGGCGACAGGGATTTGGAACACCCCGAAACTGGCGCGGATGGCGAACGACAGCATTAGGACAACACAACCCGCAATCAGGACGGGGGTCAAAAGCGGGGTCTTGGTCATTGCTGTCTCCGGTGTCAGGTTCGGAGGTAGCGACGAAGGCCCGGGGGCGTCAAACGGAGAATTGTGACGGGTACAGGCCGGTGTGGCCACGCGGAGGCGCACAGCGATTGCAAAGCGTGGCGGAACTGCCGCAAACCTACTGGTTTTTGGGCATTTCGCAAAATTGGCATATGCCAGACCTGTTGTGGCATCGGTGGGGCGGCTATGCGCCGCGTGCAAAGGCGGGAGGCGGGAATGCAGGATTGGTGGCGCGGTTCGGTAACCTATCAGGTCTATCCCCGGTCGTTTCAGGATGACACGGGTGATGGGATCGGCGATCTGGCGGGGATCACGCGGCGGCTGCCATACCTGGCGGAATTGGGCGTGGATGCGGTCTGGCTGTCGCCCTTCTTTCGCTCACCCATGGCCGATATGGGCTATGATGTTTCGGATTATACCGATGTGGATCCGGTCTTTGGCACGTTGGCGGATTTCGATGCGCTGCTGGCACAGGCGCATGCCGTTGGCCTGAAGGTGGTGATCGACCAGGTGTTGAGCCATTCTTCCGACAAACATCCGGCTTTCGCGGAAAGCCGCGCCAACCGGGTGAACCCAAAGGCCGACTGGTATGTCTGGGCCGACCCGAAGCATGATGGCAGCCCGCCGAACAACTGGCTGTCGGTGTTCGGCGGCTCTGCCTGGGCTTGGGACGCGCGGCGCAAGCAGTATTACCTGCACAATTTCCTGACCAGTCAGCCAGATCTGAACTATCACAACCCCGATGTGCAGGACTGGGCATTGGGCACCCTGCGTTTCTGGCTTCAGCGGGGGGTGGACGGGTTTCGTTTTGACACGATGAACTACTTTTTCCACGACCCGCTGCTGCGCGACGATGCCGCCGATTTTCGCCTGAAGACCGAGCCGGAAGGCAACCCCTACGGCATGCAGTATCACCTGTTTTCCAAGAACCAGCCGGAGAACCTGCCGTGGATCGAGCGGATCCGAGCGGTTCTTGACGAATATGGCGCGGCATCGGTGGGCGAAGTCGGGGAAAGCCATCATGCGATCCGGATGATGGGCGACTACACCGGGCCGGGACGGCTGCATCAGTGCTATTCGTTCGAGTTGATGGGCTATGACTATTCGGCGGCATTCTTTCGCTCCAAGCTGGGCGAGTTCTTTGCCGGCGCGCCGGAAGGGTGGCCGATGTGGGCGTTTTCCAACCATGATGTGGTGCGTCACGTCAGCCGCTGGCACCAACACGGTGTCAGCCAGGATGCGCTGGCGATGCAGGCGGGGTCGCTGCTGTTGTCGTTGGAGGGATCGATCTGTCTGTGGCAGGGCGAGGAGCTTGGGCAGACCGACACCGAACTTGGGCTGGACGAGCTGACCGATCCGCAGGGGATCAATTTCTGGCCAGAGCCGGTGGGCCGCGACAATACCCGGACGCCGATGGTATGGGACGGTTCGGAGTTCGCCGGGTTTTCGACGGTGAAGCCCTGGCTGCCGGTCAAGACGCCGCAATTGGCGCGGAATGTTGCGGGGCAGGCGGGGGTGGCGGGGTCGGTGCTGGAACACTACCGCGCGATGATCCGGTACCGGAAAGGATCGGCGGTGCTGCGGGCGGGGCGAACGCGATTTCTGGATCTGGGCGAGCCGGTGCTGGGGTTTCTACGCGAAGCAGCGGAGGGAAGCCTTCTGTGCCTGTTCAACCTGTCGCCGGTGGCTTTGAGCGTGACGGTGGATGGTGTCGGCGAAATCACCGGCCCCTCCTTGGCGGCAGGGCTGGAGAACCGGCGACTGGTGCTGGGGCCGAACGCAGCGGCGTTTCTGACGGTGCAGGGCGAGGTTCGGGTCGCGATATGATCGGCCTGCGTGCGGACACCGGACCGACGAGATAACAGCTTTCCAACCTTCGGATCAATTGCAAGGCTTTGAGCGGGTTCGCGCCCGACGCTTAACTGATTCGGTGGATTGACCTGACCGTTCCTGTCCGCGCCAGGGTGACTGGCGCGACAAGACCTGACCCCCGAGGCCAAGGAGCCGTTATGCCGGAAAGCCTGCCGCATTGGACCCCTCGCCCCCGGCCGGAACGAACTGTTCTGACCGGCCGCTATGTACGCATCGAGCCGCTGGATCCCGCGCGGCATCTGGACGGACTTTTTGCCGAATGTGCAGGCGCCGGGGCAAACCGGCGGTTCACCTGGCTGTTTGAAGCGCCACCCGCAACCCCGCAAGAATTGCTGGCCTGGCTGGAGAAGGTCGCACCCGGAATTGATCCATTGTTTTCAACGGTGATCGACCTGTCCAGCGGCAGAGCGGCGGGTCGCCAGGCCCTGATGCGGATCGACCCGGTACACGGCGTGGCCGAGATCGGCAACATTTACTGGGGCCATACCATTGCGCGCAAACCTGCCGCGACCGAGGCCCTGTATCTGACGGCGCGGCATATCTTCGACGACCTTGGCTATCGCCGGTTCGAGTGGAAATGCAACAATGACAACCTGCCGTCGAAACGGGCGGCGCTGCGGTTCGGCTACACCCATGAAGGCGTGTTCCGCCAGCACATGGTGGTCAAGGGGCTAAACCGTGACACCGCGTGGTTCGCCATGACCGACAAGGATTGGCCTGCCCTGCGAAATGCGTTCGAAGCCTGGCTTGCCCCCGCCAATTTCGATGCTGCCGGGCTGCAGAAGCGCCGGTTGGAGGAGTTTCGTCAGAGCGGTGACCAGCTGACCCCGGCGGGAGGAATGGTCACCCCGCCCCATTCGGCCGGCACCGGATTGTAATTGAAGAGGAAGCGGTGCGTAGCGCTGTCGCGGCGGCGAAGACCCTCGGGCAGGGGGTCGGTCTCGATCCTTTCGGCATCGCAGGCGGTTTGCAGGATGCGGGCCAGCGCCTCGTCATCCGGCCAACCGCCAAGGTAGTGCAGCTTGCCCGCCGACATGAGCGCGGACCAGCCGTCACTCGCAACCTCGGCCACAGTGGCGGTACCCTCCAGTTTTTCGCGCCAGTGCAGCAGGTTGCCACCCTGTGCAAGCGGCACTGGCACATCAGGTGGCAGGCTTTCGACGCGGATCACGCGGGCATCAAGGCCGGGGAGGTTGGGTGGCAGCGGCACCGGGATCGAGAAGTTTTCGGTTTTCGAGTTGGTGCGGGGCCCGAGGATCCGTGTGCCAGTGTGGGCAGCCAATGCTGATTTGAGGACATCCGAGATGGTGAAAAGGCCGGGGGCAAGGACCAGTTTGTAGGCCGTCAGATCGGCGGTGTCGGGGGGCAGGATATCGACGTTGAGGCCAAGGCGGCGCAGGCCCCTGTAGATGTGGAAGACAAGCCAGAGATAGCTGAAACCGCGGCCCTGCGGCTGAATCTCCCATGCCCAGTCCGAGGCGTAGTCGAAGACCAGCGCGACGTCAGCTTTTGCCGTCCCCGCATCGGGCATGGCAGCAAGCTCTCGGGCAACGATTTCCGCTTCGCCAAACGCCTGCGCGGGGGCGCTGTCGGGGCGAAGCAGCCCTGCATGCATCTGTTCCTGCGCGAAGGGGGCCTGACGCCAGCGGAAATAGCAGACCGCCTCGGCGCCATGTGCGAACGCCTCCCACGCCCAGAGGCGGGCCATGCCGGGCAGCGGATCGGGGTTGTAGGGGGCCCAGTTCACCGGGCCGGGTTGTTGTTCCATGATCCACCACCTGCCCCGTCCCACGGCGCGGTAAAGGTCGTGGTGGAAGGCCTGAAAATCCGGGTCGCCCTGGCGGACGAAGCGGCGCTTGTGTTCGGTTGTCGCGGGGATGCGGTCCGACAGGAACCCGAGGGGGTAGCTGTCCCACGACGCGATATCGAGATCGGCACCGGTGGCGAAATGGTCGAACTCGGTGACCGCGCCCATGTAGTTGTGGGCGATCGGATAGGGGGAGTGGCGGCGGATGATCTCGGTCTGCAGGCGGTTGAAGCTGACGACCTGATCGCTGGCAAAGCGGCGGAAATCCATCACGTGGGACGGGTTCGGTTCGGTAACCGTCAGGTTTGGCAGGTTGATGTCATTGAAATCGCGATATTCCATCGACCAGAACACATTGCCCCAAGCGCGGTTCAGCGCATCCGGCGATTGGTATTTCTGCGCCAGCCAATCGCGGAAGGCGCTGAGCGCGGCGTCGGAATAGCTGAGCGTGGTGGCATGGCAGGCATATTCATTGTCCGTCTGCCAGGCGGCAACATGGGGGTTCTTCCCGTACCGTTCCGCCATCGCGGTAACGATTCTGGCACAGTCGGTCCGGTAGCCCTGGTGCGAAAAACAATAGTGGCGGCGCGAGCCAAAGCCGCGCGGCATGCCGTCCTTGTCCAAGGCCAGCATGTCGGGGTGGCGGTCCAGCATCCAGCGCGGCGGGGTCGCGGTGGGGGTGCCGAGGACGACCCGCAGGCCATGCGCCCCAAGCGTGGCGATGGCGCGGTCAAGCCAGCCCCAGTCATAGGTTCCGGGGACGGGTTCCATCCGGCTCCATGCAAACTCGCCGATGCGGACCCAGGTCAGGCCGAGTGCGGCCATGCGGGCGGCGTCTTCGGTCCATTTCGGCTCGTCCCAGTGTTCGGGGTAATAGCAGACGCCAAGGGTGCGTTTCAAAGGATCACCTGATGTTCGGATTGCCCCTGTGCAACGCCCGGGGCCATGAAGGTCTTGCCCGCGTCAGGGTGGATCGCGCGGCTGGCGGCGTCCATGCCTTGCAGGGCGGTGGTGCAGTAAAGCGTAGCGCCGCCCAACGCCGGGCAGGAGGTGTGGGGGGCATCGAAAGCGATGGCGCGCAGGAACTGGCCTTGTGGGCTGTAGGCGGCGACGCGGGCGCCACCCCACTGCGCAAGCCACATGATGCAGGTGGCATCGATCACCGCGCCGTCGGGATTGAGGCCCTCGGCGCGAAGGTCGAGGAAGATTTCCGGCTCACCTTTCGGCCAGCCCTCGGCGTCAAGGGCGACTTGCATCACCAAGCCTGTGGCTGTGTCGGTGAAATGTGCGGTGCGACCGTCCGGGGTGAAACAGATCGCGTTCGGGATGGAGATCCGGGGAAAAAGGCGGCGCAGATCGCCCTTGTAATAGCGATAGATCGCACCTGCGCCGACAGCCTCGGTCTTGCTCATCGTGCCGATCCAGAAACCGCCCTGCAGATCGGCGCGGCCATCATTGGATCGGGTGTCAGGGTTGTCGGATTCGAGTGCGATGATGTGGGTCTGCACGCCGGTTTCAAGATGAAAGCGAAAAAGTGCTGTTTCCGAGGCGATGATGATTTCATCCCGGCTGAGCCAACCTGCGGCAGAGACCATTTCGGTGAAGTGCCA
>JAYSYZ010000138.1:0-4018 GCA_043727195.1 Paracoccaceae bacterium | reverse complement strand
GTTTCGCGGTCGGAATGTTGACGCCAGCAATACGTGCCAAACGTGTCGTCCTTCTAGGTTGCGGTTCCGTAGTGCCAGAACCTTTTTTCACAACTCCGCCAGGGGTCTGACCCCGACGATCCGAACTTCCAACAAGGAAGGCCCGCATGGTGATTCCACCGCGGGACGCCGTGCATTAGGGGCTTTTGCCGGGGGCGTCAAGGGCGCTGGGCCCAGTATCTCAGGCTTTGTCAAGAACCTTTGCGATCGCCCCAGAAACGGCGTCAACCTCGGCAAGCCCATCGATGGCAGACAGCTGACCCTTGGCGTAGTAATAGCCGATCAAAGGCGAGGTCTTCTTGTAGTATTCCATCAGGCGCGTCTTCAGCGCATCTTCGGTATCATCGGCCCGCCGGCGCAGGTCGTGGCCGCCACAAACATCGCAGATACCGGCCTGCCGCACCGGATGCGTGGCGTCGTGATAGACCGCACCGCAATTGCCGCAGGTGTACCGCCCGGTGATGCGGGCGACCAGCGCTGCGTCGTCGACCTGCATCTCGATCACCGCATCCAGCCGTTGCCCCTGCGCGGTCAGCAGTGCCGCCAGCGCATCGGCCTGCGGCAGGGTGCGGGGAAAGCCGTCAAAGATAAAACCGCCCGGCGCGCCCTTCGCCAGCTTTTCCGCGATCAGGCCGATTACGATGTCGTCGGTCACCAGTTGCCCGCGCGCCATCACCTCGGCCACCCGCCGGCCCATCTCGGTGCCCGAGGTCTTGGCCTCGCGCAGCATGTCACCGGTCGACAGCTGCACCATGCCGCGCGTTTCTTCCAGCCGCTTGGCTTGCGTGCCTTTGCCGGCCCCCGGCGGGCCCAAAAGGATAACATTCGCCATCCGGGTTATCGACGGGCGGGGGCTTTGGGCACGCCGGTTTTGGCGGTCCCTGGGCGCTTGCGCCCGCGCAGCTGCGATTTCTCGATCAGGCCTTCATATTGATGTGCCAGAAGATGCGACTGGATCTGCTGGATCGTATCCATCGTCACCGACACCACGATCAACACAGACGTGCCGCCAAAGTAAAACGGGATGCCAACGCGCGATATCAGCACTTCAGGCAACAGACACACCACGGTCAGGTAGGCCGATCCCAGCACGAGGATGCGGTTCACCACATACAGCAGATAGTCCTCGGTCTTCTTGCCGGGCCGAACCCCGGGCACCGACGCACCTTGATTCTTCAGGTTTTCAGCCACGTCATCCACCTTGAACGATACGTTCGTGGTGTAGAAATAGCTGAAGAACACGATCATCGCCGCCAGAAACACCAGATGCAGCGGCTGACCGTACCCCAGATTGGCCGCAAGCCATGACAGCACTGGATTTGTCGATCCGCCCGAAAACGTGCTGATCGTCGTCGGCAGCAACAACACCGACGAGGCAAAGATTGCCGGAATCACGCCTGCCGGGTTCACCTTGATCGGCAGATGCGACGATCCGCCCTCCATCACCTTCATGCCAACCTGACGGCGGGGGTACAGGATGTTGATCTTGCGCAGCGCCCGTTCCATGAACACCACGAAGGTGATGACCACGACCACCATCAGCAACACGCCGATCATCACCGGTGCAGTCAGCGCGCCCGACCGGCCCTGCGCAAAAAACTGCGCCAGTGCCGCCGGAATTTCCGCCACGATGCCGACAAAGATGATCAGCGAAATGCCATTGCCGATGCCGCGCGCGGTGATCTGTTCGCCCAGCCACATCAGGAACATCGTGCCGCCGACCAGCGTGATCACACAAGATGCGACAAAAAACAGGCCCGGCGTATGCGCCAACCCGCCGCCCTGGATCGACATGGCGATGCCATAGCCCTGAAACAGTGCCAGCGCCACCGTGCCATAGCGGGTGTATTGGTTCAGCTTCTTGCGCCCCTGTTCGCCTTCCTTGCGCAGCTGCATCCACGGGCCATACATCGTCCCGAGCAACTGCACGATGATCGAGGCCGAGATATAGGGCATGATCCCCAGCGCAAAGATCCCCATCCGGCTGATCGCCCCGCCGGTGAACAGGTTCAGCATGCCGCCAAGGCCCTGCCCCGCCTGCGCCATGAATTCGCGCAATGCCGTGCCGTCGATGCCCGGCACCGGAATATAGGTGCCCAGCCGATAAACGATCAGCAAGCCGATGGTGAAAACGATGCGCTGGCGCAGGTCGCTCGCCTTGCCAAGCGCGCCCCAGCTGAGGTTTGCGGCCATCTGTTCTGCGGCTGATGCCATGTCCAGACTCTTTCCGAGACGAAGTCTCTTTCATGCGCAGCGCCGCCAGACCGTCTTCCGGTCGGCGGCGCGGGAAAACCTGCAACGGATGTAAGCGACCTTAAGACCGCTCACAATCCCCTATTGCGTTTTGGCCGTATCAAGCTTTGCGCTTCGACTTTCCATGCGGCTCCAGCACCGGGGCCACCGTCAGCCTGCCGCCGGCGGCTGCCACCGCCTCGACCGCCGTCGCCGAGGCACCGGTCACCACCAGTGTCACCTTGGTGGTGATCGCACCTTTGTTCAGGATGCGGATGCCGTCGCGCTTGTTCGAGGTCAGCCCCGCCGCGACCAGCACGTCCTCAGTGATCTCGGCCTTGGCATCCAGCTTGCCCAGACCGATGAATTTTTCGATCAGGCCCAGGTTGATGACCGCGTATTCCTTGGCATTCGGCTTGTTGAAGCCGCGCTTCGGCAACCGGCGATACAGCGGCATCTGGCCGCCTTCATAGCCGCCGATGGCCACGCCCGAACGGGATTTCTGACCCTTGATACCACGGCCAGCGGTCTTGCCCTTGCCCGAACCGGGACCACGGGCCACACGCTTTTGCTTTTTCGCCGCACCGGGGTTGTCGGCGAGTTCATTCAGTTTCATGTCGCATTCTCCTATGCCGGAAAGCCCCCGCCTGCGACGGGCAGGGACAACGCGGCGCTTGTTGATTCTTGTGGCGATAGGGTGCCACCGGGGGCGTATAGGGGCTGTCGCCACAGGTGACAAGTCGGATGGGCAATATTGCCCATCCTACCGGGGGTTCAATGTGCGGCCGGCCACACGAAACTCGGCTGCAATCCCTCATACACCGGCCGCCCGTCATGCGGCTTTTCATAGCCCTTCGTCTCGTCCCAGAACGCGTGATAGGTCGCTTTCGGAAACTTCGCATCGTCATAGCCCATCACGTTCGGCACGGCGACGCGGATTCGGTGTTGTTTGTCGTCCAGCATCAGCACCGCCCCGCAATCGGTGCAGAGGCAGATTTCCAGCGGGCCATCCGGGTTCTGTGCGTTGAATGGCACCCGCTTCATCTTTTCGGGGTGGTCGACAGCGATGTCGCCGTGGTTGAAAAACGCCACATGCGTGTGCTGTTGCTTGGTGACGGATTTGCAGACGTTGCAGTGGCATTCGTGGTTGTCGATGGGCTCGGCGCTTGCGGTAACATGCACGTGCGCGCAGCCTCCGGCGTATTTTGCGGCCATGGTTTCCTCCCATTCGCGCCCACTCCCCGGAGCGCGATCCGACAAGGCTAGCACGAGAATGCCGAAATGCAAAACGCCCCACCTTGCGGCGGGGCGATTGCATGGTGTCGGCCGCAGGTGGTGCTATGCACCCACCATCCGTCTACCCGCGCTCTTCGACGATCTGCACGAGGTGACTGATCTTGTTGACCATCCCCCGCACGGACGGCGTATCTTCCAACTCGCGGGTGCGGTTCATCTTGTTCAGCCCCAGGCCTTTCAGCGTGGCGGTCTGTTTGGCCGGGCGGCGGGCGGCGGATTTGACCTGCTTGACCACGATGGTCTTGCCGGTCGCGGCCTTGTCGGCCTTGGCTTTCTTTTCCACCATGATCAGGCCTCCACCACTTCGGCTTCGGGCTTGCGCAGGATCTCGGCCACCTTCTTGCCACGGCGTGCCGCGACCTGACGGGGGCTGGTTTCCTTTTTCAGGCCGTCGATGGTGGCGCGAACCATGTTGTAGGGGTTCGACGAACCGATGGCCTTGGCCACGACG
>JAYSYZ010000137.1:0-10736 GCA_043727195.1 Paracoccaceae bacterium | reverse complement strand
CGGCAAAGCCGGTGATCATGTGGCCGGCATAGCTGTGTTCGCGCGGGGGGGCGACGAGGAACAGGCGGCGCCGCTTGCGTTCAACAAGGGCGCGGACGCCGAGACGGGCGAACACTTCGTTGTCGAAGTCAAAGTAGGGGTGGTCAATTCCCATGTTGGAGCGGCCATGCGCCGTGAACGGAAAGCCGCGTTCGGACATGTAGCGGATGCGAGGATCGTCGGGCATGATCTGGTTCAGCACGACTCCATCGGCAGACCCCGTCTCGACGATGTAGCGGATCGGGGTCATCGGATCCTGGTCGCCGAAATAGGGCATGACGACCAGATGATAGGCGGTTCCACGCAGCGCCGCAGCGATGGAATAGATCATCCGGGCGGTGTGGTTCATCACGTCCGCCTCGGTCGACAGGACGAGGGCGATGACATTGGTCTTTCCGGTGCGCAGGCGGACGCCGGCGCGGTTCGGGCGGTAGCCAAGCAGCGCTGCGGTTTCGCGGACCCGGCGCTTGGTTTCCTCGCCGATGTCGGGGGCATCCTTCAAGGCGCGGCTGACGGTGGCCACCGCGAGGCCGGTGGCGGCGGCGATGGTCTTGAGTGTCGGACGCTCCTGTTCCGAATCATTTGCGGCGGGGTCTTTGGTCAGGGTCATGCGTCCGTACCTTTTTGACCGGCGGCATGACGCGGTGCATCGACAGAGGTGGGACCTGATTCGCCCTGCCAAACCGATGCTGCAAGCGCCAAGGGAGCGCTGGGGAAACGGCCCCTAACAGCCTGCGCGCCAAGCAGTTCGACGGTGTTTCGGCAGCGCAGCATTTCGGTTCGCTTCCCCCCGATCTTGCGGATTTTTGCAGGATTCACCGCCCATACAACTCTTCCGACAGGGCGGTTCACAAGCGAAAAGATTCCTTGATCGGAAAATCTATAACGTTATAGAAATTGTCTATAACGATTTAGAAACCGGGAGGAATGGATGAAACTTACCAAACTGGCGTTTGCGCTGTGCGCGTCGGTGGCCTTGCCAATGACGGCACAGGCGACCGAACTGGAAGTGACCCACTGGTGGACGTCAGGCGGTGAAGCCGCTGCGGTGGCCGAGTTTGCCAAGGCGTTCGATGCGACCGGCAACAAGTGGGTCGATGGTGCGATTGCCGGTTCCGGCGACGTGGCCCGCCCGATCATCATCAGCCGGATTCTGGGCGGCAACCCGATGGGTGCGACGCAGCTGAACCCCGGCAAGGATGCCGACGACCTGATCGCGGCAGGCCTGATGCAGGACCTGACCGAACTTGCGACTGCGGAAGACTGGGCCACCATCCTGCGCCCGAAATCGCAGATGGACAGCTGCACCCTGGACGGCAAGATCTATTGCGTGCCGGTAAACCTGCATTCGGGGCAGTGGATGTGGACCAACCGCAAGGTCTATGAAGATGCCGGGATCGCTCCACCGCAGAACTGGAACGAGATGATCGCGGCAGCCCCCGCGCTGAAGGAAAAAGGCATCATCCCGCTGTCCCTGGCCGAAGGCTGGCCGGTGGGGCTGTTGACC
Organism: Paracoccaceae bacterium; assembly: GCA_043727195.1. Lineage (GTDB taxonomy): Bacteria > Pseudomonadota > Alphaproteobacteria > Rhodobacterales > Rhodobacteraceae > JAUYQR01. Next base: position 9,190 of record JAYSYZ010000137.1, on the reverse strand, counting down.
GAGGATCTGATCGTGGCCTTTGCAGGCGTCGACAACTATGTCGCCGTCTATCAGGACCGCAACATGGAGATGGCCCGCGGCCCGGAATTTGCCGCCGTGTTCCAGGCGATCGACGCTGCGCGCCAGATCATCGACCCCAAGACCGTGGTTCCCCAGTGGAACGACGCCGTGGCGCTGGTGATTCAGGGCAAGGCTGCGGCCAATGTGATGGGTGACTGGGCCGGCGGTGAGTTTGCCGTGGCGGGCATGGTTGCGGGCAAAGACTTTGACTGCCTGCCGGGTCTGGGTGTGGAACCCGTGCTGGGCACCGGGGGGGACGTGTTCTACTTTCCGAAAAGCGAAGATCCTGAAGTGACCAAGGCCCAGTTGGCCATGGCGTCGATGATGGTGACCAAGGAAGTGCAGGTCGCCTTCAACCTGAAGAAAGGCTCGCTGCCGATGCGCGCCGATGTCGATCTGTCGGCGGCCAACGACTGCATGAAGAAGGGCCTCGAGATTCTGGACAAGGGCACGAAAGTGTTCCCCAACAACTCGCAGATGCTGGACCGCGACTCGCTCAACCAGATCAATGACGTGATGAAAGAGTTCTTCTCGGACCTGACGATCACGCCGGAAGCGGCGCAAGAGCAGTTCGCAGCCATCATTGAGGCAGCCCCCAAGTGATCTTCGGATCAACGGTAAACTGATGACCGGCCCGGCAGAAATGCCGGGCCGCGTTTGGCCGGTGCGGGGCGAATGAGGAACTTTTGAGATGAAGCGGCCAAATCCCCTGTTGCGGAACCTGACGTCAAAGCTGGCCGCATCGCCGATGATCTTCATCGTGCTGGTGGTGTTTATCGGCAGCACGATGTGGACGGTGGCATCGTCCTTTACCAACATCAAGACGCTGCCGATCTTCACGCCGCGCGAGTTTTATGACGCCTTCGTCGGCTTGGCGCAGTATGAGCGGCTGTGGAATACGCCGCGGTGGATCACCTCGATCACCAATCTGGCGATCTACGGCATCTTGTATTCGGGCTTCGCCTTTATCATCGGCTTTCTGCTGGCCGTGCTGATGGATCAGAAGATCCGTGCCGAAGGGGTGTTTCGCACGATCTATCTTTATCCCTTTGCGCTGTCTTTCATCGTGACCGGCAAGGTCTGGGCCTGGATCCTGAACCCGGCTTTCGGGCTGGAAAAGACCGTGCGCGATCTGGGTTGGGCCAGCTTTTCCTTCGACTGGCTGACCAACCGCGACATGTCGATCTACACGGTGGTGATCGCCGGGCTGTGGCAGGGCACCGGTCTGGTGATGGCGCTGATGCTGGCGGGCCTGCGCAGTATCGACGACGAAATCTGGCGCGCAGCGCGGGTTGACGGGATACCGAAATGGCGGACCTATCTGCAGATCGTGGTGCCGATGATGCGCCCGGTGATGATCACGATCTTTGTCATCGTCGCCTCAGGGTCGGTGCGGGTCTATGATCTGGTGCTGGCGCTGACGCAGGGGGGGCCGGGCAATTCGTCGCAGGTGCCGTCGATGTACATCTACGAAAAGCTGTTCGTCGGTGCGCTGGCGCAGGGCACTGCGGCGTCTTCGGTGCTGCTGCTGGCCACCGCCATTATCCTGATCCCGTGGATCATCGTCGAATTCGGCAAGAAAAGCAGAGGGTAAGCGTATCATGGCCATGTCTTCTGTCACTGCCATCAATCCATCGGGGGCCAAGCCAAAGCCGTTTTTCGCGCCGGGGCGGGTGCTGATCTACACCTTGCTGATCGTCACCTCGATCTACTATCTGATCCCGCTTTATGTGATGATCATCACCTCGCTGAAAGATCTGGACCAGATCCGCGAGGGCAACATCTTTATCCCGACACTGCAGCCATCGTTTGATGCCTGGGTGAAAGCCTGGTCGCAGGCCTGTACCGGGTTGAACTGCACGGGGCTGGCACCCGGATTCTGGAATTCGGTGTTCATCACCATACCATCGGTGATCGTGTCGATCGCGGTGGCGTCAATCTCGGGATATTCGCTGGCGATGTGGCCGTTCAAGCTGGCCGAGTGGTGCTTTACCATCCTGTTGGTCGGGTCGTTCATTCCCTATCAGGTGTTCTTGTATCCGCTGGTCATCATCACGCGCGAGATGGGGATCTATTCAACGCTTTACGCGGTGATCTTCGTGCATACGGTGTTCGGGTTGCCGATCCTGACGCTGCTGTTCCGCAACTACTTTGCCTCGCTGCCGGAAGAGTTGTTCAAGGCGGCGCGGGTGGACGGGGCGGGGTATTGGCGCATTTTCTTTCGGGTGCTGGCGCCGATGTCGCTGCCGATCTTCACGGTGGCGGTCATCCTGCAGGTCACCGGAATCTGGAACGACTTTCTGTTCGGGGTGATCTACGCCGGGCCGACGAACTATCCGATGACGGTGCAGTTGAACAACATCGTCAACTCGTTGCAGGGGGTCAAGGAATACAACGTCGAGATGGCGGCGACCATTCTGACTGGTCTGGTGCCGCTGACCATCTATTTCCTGTCTGGCAAGTACTTCGTCCGCGGCATCGCCGCCGGCGCGATCAAGGGCTGATCACATGCATTCTGTTTCGGTGAAGAACCTGACGTTGAACTTCGGGGCGGTCTCAGTCCTCAAGGACCTGAACCTCGATGTCGCGGAGGGCGAGTTCGTCGTGCTGCTGGGCCCGTCGGGCTGCGGGAAATCGACGCTGCTGAACTGTCTGGCGGGGTTGCTGGACATTTCGGACGGGCAGGTCTGGATCAAGGGCAAGAACGTCACCTGGTCGGAACCAAGCGAGCGGGGCATCGGCATGGTGTTCCAGTCTTATGCGCTGTACCCGCAGATGACGGTGCGGGGGAACCTGTCCTTCGGGCTGAAGAATGCCAAGATGCCGGCAGTCGAGATCGCCAAACGTGTGGCGAGGGCGGCGGAAATCCTGCAGATCGAGCCGCTTTTGGACCGCAAGCCCGGTGCACTGTCAGGCGGGCAGCGCCAGCGGGTGGCCATCGGGCGGGCGCTGGTGCGGGATGTGGATGTGTTCCTGTTCGACGAACCGTTGTCGAACCTCGATGCAAAGCTGCGCAGCGAGCTTAGGGTCGAGATCAAGCGCCTGCACACGCGGCTGAACAACACGATGGTCTATGTGACCCATGACCAGATCGAGGCGCTGACCCTGGCCGACCGGATTGCGGTGATGAAGGGCGGGGTGATCCAGCAGCTGGACGACCCGCAGACGATTTACAACCGGCCCTCGAACCTGTTTGTGGCGGGTTTTATCGGATCGCCCTCGATGAACTTTCTGTCGGGGCAAACGCTGGACGGCGGCAAGACGTTTCAGTTCGGCGATACGCGGATCGCCCTTGCGGGCTATGACGGCGGCGCGGTGCTGGAGCGGGATCAGGCGATCCTGGGGGTGCGACCCGAACACATCACCATCCTGCACGAGGCGGTGCCGGGCCGGTCAATTCCCGCGGTGGTGGAGATCGATGAAAATCTGGGGGCCGACAGCCTGTTGTGGCTGAAGGCCGGCGAGAAGAACATGTGCGTGCGCATTCCGGTGGAGGGACGTCTGGCGGCGGGAACCAAGGTGCATCTGGGGCTGGATATCGCCAAGGCGTCGCTGTTTGACGCAAAGTCGGAACAGAGGATCTGAAAGATGCTCGATCTGGCGGGCGACTGGACGCTGTCGGACGAACGCGGCGAACATCTGTTGCCATTTGCGCTGCCCGGCGACGGGATCACCGCGCTGCACCGTGCCGGGGTGATCCCCGACCCCTATTGGGGCCGCAACGAATATGCGGTGCGCTGGATCAGCGAGCGTGACTGGGTGGCGCGGCGGGCCTTTGCGCATGACGGCGGGGCGGCGGTTCTGGCGATCGAGGGGCTGGATACGGTGGCCGAGGTGCGGCTGAACGGGGCCCTGGTGCTGACGGCAGCGAATGCGTTCCGGCGCTGGCGGGTGGTGGTGACGGGGCATCTGCGGCGCGGCCAGAACGAGATCGAGATCACCTTCCGCAGTCCGGTGCGCGTTGCGGCGCAGCGGCAGGCGCAGATGCCGTTCTACATTCCGTATCAGGAGGTGAACGGCCCGATCCCGTTTGCCAACATGCTGCGCAAGCCGCAATGCGATTTCGGCTGGGACTGGAACATCGCGCTGGGCCAGTTCGGGGTGTCGGGCCGGATCGCTCTGGAACCGGACGTGCCGCGGATTGCTGATGTGGTGGTGACGCAGATCCATCGGGATGGGGAGGCAGAGGTGGCGCTGGCCATCCATGCCGAGGGGGTGACCGAAGTGACGGCCACGCTGTGCGGCGTGACGCAGACGGCGGCGGTGCGCGGCGGTGTGGCCCGGATGGTGCTGACGATTGTCGAGCCGGAATTGTGGTGGCCTGCAGGCCTTGGTGCGCAGGTGTTGCAGGACCTGACGGTTACCGGCGGCGGAGCGGTGGCAACCCGGCGGATCGGTTTGCGCGCGCTGGCGCTGGTGTCGGAGCCGGACGCGGCGGGGCGGTCCTTCGGGGTGGCGGTGAACGGCGTGCCGGTGTTTGCGCGGGGGGCGAACTGGATACCGGCCGATGCGCTGAACGGGCGGATCACCGTGGAAGGCGTGCGTGGCCTGCTGCAATCGGCGGTCGACGCCAACATGAACATGATCCGCGTCTGGGGCGGCGGGCGGTATGAGCCGGACTGGTTTTATGACCTGTGCGACGAGATGGGGTTGATGGTCTGGCAGGATTTCATGTTCGCCTGCCATCTGTATCCCTCCACCCCCGAGTTTCTGGCCGAGGTGGATGCCGAAGTGCGCGATGTGGTGGCGCGGATCAATCATCACGCCTGTCTGGCGGTCTGGTGCGGCGACAACGAGTTGATCGGGGCGCTGACCTGGTTTCCGGAATCGCGCAACGACCGGGACCGCTATCTGGTCAACTACGACCGGCTGAACCGCACCGTCGAGGCGGCGCTGCATTCGGTGCTGCCGGGGGCAAACTGGTGGCCATCCTCGCCCAGCCCCGGGCCGATGGCGTTTGGCGATGCCTGGCATGACGACAGCTCGGGCGACATGCATTTCTGGAGCGTGTGGCACGAGGGGCGGGATTTTGATCACTACCGCGATGTAAAGCCGCGTTTTTGTTCGGAATTCGGCTTTCAGTCCTATCCCTCCATGGCGGCGATCCGCAGCTTTGCCGACCCTGTGGACTGGAATATCGCCAGCCCGGTGATGGAGAGCCACCAGAAGAACGCCGGCGGCAATGCCCGGATTGCCGAGACGATGTTCCGGTATTTCCGCTTTCCGGTGGATTTCCCGAATTTCGTCTACCTGTCGCAGGTCCAGCAGGGCGTGGCGATCAAGACGGCGGTGACGCAGTGGCGTAGCCTGAAGCCGCATTGCATGGGGACCCTGTACTGGCAGTTGAACGACACCTGGCCGGTGTGTAGCTGGTCCGGCCTCGATCACGGGGGCAACTGGAAACTGTTGCACCACATGGCGCGGGATTTCTATGCGCCGGTGTCTGTGGTGGCGGTGCCGGAGGGCGCCGCGATCACGCTGCGGGCGGTGAATGACGGGCGGGGGGGGGCGGGTCTGACGATTGCCATCTCGGCGCTGTCGATGGCGGGTGCGGTGCGGCCCCTGACGACGGTAGAGGCGACAATCGGCCCGGAGGCAGCCCAGAGGGTGGCCGCCGTGGCGCGGGTGGACTTGCGGGCGGATGAAGTGCTGCACTGGACCTGGACGGGCGACGCATCGGGCGAGGATATTCACGCGACACAGCCGTGGAAAACGTTTGACCTGATCGACCCGCAGGTGAAGATGGTGGTCGCGGGAGATGAGATCGTTCTGACGGCGCAGGCATTTGCCGCCTTTGTGGCGTTGGAGGCGGATGTGGCGGGGCGGTTTTCCGACAACGCCTTTCCGCTGCTTCCGGGCCGCCCGCGCACCATCCGGTTCGTGCCCGATGCGCCGGGCACCGCGCAATTCACCCTTCGGCATCTTTACGCCGCGACCTATGGTCAGACATGAAAGGACAGATCATGCCATCCTATCAACTCTATTCCTCGCGCAAATTCCCGCCGCTGGCAGATACGCTGACCATGCTGGCGGGGCTTGGCTACGGGGAGGTCGAAGGTTACGGCGGGCTTTACGTCGATGACACGACGCTGGCGGACATGGCGGCGGGGCTGCAGGCGACGGGGCTGAAGATGCCCACGGCACATTTCGGGATCGACCTGCTGGAGGGCGATCCGGCGCGGGCGCTGCACATCGCGCGGACGCTGGGGATCGAGCGGATCTACTGCCCGCACCTGATGCCCGATCAGCGACCCACTGACGGCCCGGGCTGGCGGGCCTTTGGCGCGCGGCTGGAGGCGGCGGGGCGGCCCTTCACGACGGTGGGGATCGGTTTTGGCTGGCACAACCATGATTTCGAATTTGTCGCGACCCCGGACGGCGCGATCCCGCAGGCCGAGATTCTGGCGGGCGGGCCGTCGCTGGAATGGGAGATGGATGTGGCCTGGGTGATCCGGGGCGGCGCCGATCCGCTGCAATGGATCCGCCGCTATGGCCCGCGTATCACGGCAGCGCATGTCAAGGACATCGCCCCGGCAGGCCAGAATACGGATGAAGATGGCTGGGCCGATGTGGGCCACGGCACAGTGGACTGGGCCGGCCTGATGGCCGCCCTGCGGGCAGTCGGGTGCAAGCATTTCGTGATGGAACATGACAACCCGTCAGACCACGCCCGCTTTGCCAAGTGGTCGATCCTGGCGCTTGGGATGATATGAGGGACATGATGACAAACCTTGGAATCGGCATCATCGGATGCGGCAATATCTCGACCTCGTACCTGCGGCTGGCGCCTTTGTTCAAAGGCCTGGAAGTGCGCGCCGTGGCGGATGTGAACATGGATGCGGCACAGGCGCGCGCGGCGGAGTTCAACACGCAGGCGCAGTCGGTGGATGACCTGCTGGCGAACCCCGCCGTGGATGTGGTGATCAACCTGACCATCCCGGATGCGCATTACGGCGTGACCAAGCGCATTCTGGAGGCGGGCAAGCACGCCTATTCGGAAAAGCCGCTGGTTCTGACGCTGGAACAGGGCGTCACCTTGCGCGATCTGGCCAAGGCCCGGGGGCTGGCAGTCGGCTGCGCGCCCGATACTTTTCTTGGCGGGTCGCATCAACAGGCGCGTGCCGTGCTGGATGAGGGGCGGATCGGCACGGTCACCGCAGGCTGCGCGGCGGTTCTGAACCACGGGATGGAGCATTGGCATCCGAACCCGGACTTCTTTTTCCTGCCGGGTGCCGGGCCGATGCTGGACCTTGGGCCATATTATGTGGCCGATCTGATCAACTTCCTTGGTCCGGTCAAAAGGGTTGGCGCGCTGACTTCATCGGCGCAGGCCGTGCGGGTCATCTCCAGCGGCCCGCGCGACGGCGAGACGGTGCCGGTCAAGACGCCCACCAACATCCATGCGCTGCTGGAGTTTCACAGCGGGGCCACCATCAACCTGTCGACCAGCTGGGACGTCTGGCACCACAAGCGCAACCACTTTGAATTCTATGGGACCGAAGGCACGCTTTATGTGCCCGATCCGAACTTCTTTGGCGGCACGGTGGAGGTTGCGGGGCGCGACGGCGTGCTGACGGCGCTGGAACCGTGGGATCATCCGTTCGGCAAGACCAACCAGAACCATAACGGACGCGACCTTGCGAATTACCGCACCGCCGGGCTTGCCGACATGGTCGCGGCGCTTCAGGGCGGACGCGACCCGCGCTGTTCGCTGGAGCGGACGCTGCACGGGGTGGAGGTGATGACGGCCTGCCTGACATCGGGCGAAACGGGGCAGTTCGTGACGCTGACGACGACCTGTACCCGGCCTGCCGCCCTTGGCCCCGACGAGGCGCGGGCGCTGCTGATCTGACGCCGGTGGCAGCCGGATGACGCGGACACCGGTCTGCAAAGGGGCTTTGCCGGCGCAGGGTTGCGGTCGCCTGTGCGCGAGCCGAATTTGATCACATCTTGATTGCGGGGGCGATGAGGTCATAAAGAGGGCAAGCGAAGGGAGCCCCGATGGACGCCGACACCCGCAAGATTCCAAGCCACCAGGTGACCTACGCACGGCTGCGCGACATGATCCTGTACGGTCATCTTGCCCCCGGCGCGCCGGTGACCATTCAGGGCCTGATCGGCGATCTGGGCGCCGGCATGACCCCGGTGCGCGAGGCGATCCGGCGGCTGACGGCGGAGGGCGCGCTGTTGCCGCAGGGCAACAGGCGAGTGGCGGTGCCGCATCTGACGCTTGGTCTGCTGGATCAGGTCGCCTTCGCGCGCCTGACGATCGAGCCGAAGCTGGCCGAGCAGGCGGCGCGCCACCTGACCGGGCCGTTGATCGAACGGTTGCAGGCGCTGGACAACACGGTCGACCGCGCGATCCGTGATGGCGACATTCCGGCCTACCTTGCGGCGAACCATGCGTTCCACTTTGCGCTGTACGAGGCGTCGGGTGCGGCGGTGCTGGTCGATATCGCGCAGTCGCTGTGGCTGCGCTTTGGGCCGTCGCTGCGGGTCGTCTGCGCCCGCCATGGCAAGGCCGGATTGCCCGACCGGCATTCAGAGGCGCTGGCTGCGATGCGGGCGGGGGATGCCGGGGCGCTGGCGGCAGCCGTCGAGCGCGATATCGCGCAAGGCGTGGATCAGGTTCGGCTGGCGATTGCGCAGGGCGAAATCTAGGGTCCGGGCCGGGCGGCGGATAATTTGATCAAATTTCTTGAACCCGTCGTGTTTTGATCATATCCTTGGGGTACAGCCGGGGCCCGATGCCCCGCCTCAACCGCGAGGGTGCCCGATGAACAAGATCACCAACCACATGCCGACCGCCGAATTGCAGGCGCTCGACGCGGCGCATCACATGCACCCGTTTTCCGAAAATGCCGCGCTGGCGAAAAAGGGTGTGCGGATCATGAAATCGGCCAAGGGGGTCTGGCTGACCGATACCGAGGGGCACCGGATCATCGACGGGATGGCGGGCCTGTGGTGCGTGAACATCGGCTACGGGCGTCGCGAACTGGCTGAGGTCGCGGCGCGGCAGATGGAGGAGCTGGCCTATTACAACACCTTCTTTCAGACCAGTCACGTGCCGGCCATCGCTCTTGCCGCCAAGATTGCCGAGGTGGCGCCCGAGGGGATGAACCACGTGTTT
>JAYSYZ010000136.1:0-89884 GCA_043727195.1 Paracoccaceae bacterium | reverse complement strand
CACCGTGGCGGAACTGATCCTGCCCCCCACCCGCAGCCTCGTGCAAACCAAACGCCGCCTCGCGGGCCTGCCCGGCGGCGGCGGCACGCCCCTCGCCTTGGGCCTGAAACTGGCGATGGCCACCGCACAACAGGCCCGCGCGCGCGGCCTGACCCCCACAATCGCCATCCTGACCGACGGGCGCGGCAACATCGCCCTCGACGGCACCGCCAACCGTGATCAGGCCGAGGCGGATGCGCTGCAATTTGCCCGCCTCATCCGCGCCACCGCCACCCCCGCGCTGGTGATCGACACCGCCAACCGCCCGCAACCCGGCCTGCAATTGCTAGCCAGACAGATGGATGCGCCTTACCTCGCCCTGCCGCGCGCCGATGCGCACCGCCTGTCCTCTGTCCTCCAAACGGCTCTGGGGGACTAAGGAATGGACTTCGACCGCATGCCAGCCGACTGGCCGAACCGCGCCCACGCCCGAATGACACGCGTCCGCCCCCATGACTGGTGCGTGTATGAAGTCGGAACCGGCCCCGACATCCTGCTGCTGCACGGCGCAGGCGGATCGGCCCACAGCTTCCGCCGGCTGATCCCGGAGCTTTCGGGATACCGTTGCCTGATTCCCGACCTGCCGGGCCAGGGATTTACCCGGGCCGGCAACAAGGGCCGCCTCGGCATTGATCCGATGGCCGAAGACCTCGCCCAGCTGATCGCTCACGAAGGCTGGCAACCAAGGCTGGTGATCGGTCATTCCGCCGGGGCCGCACTTGCCCTGCGCCTGTCCACCCTGATCCCGCTGCAAGGCATCATCGGCATCAATGCCGCCCTTGGCAGTTTCGAGGGCGCAGCGGGGGTTCTCTTCCCCCTCCTCGCCCGCGTCCTGTCGGTCACCCCTTTCGTGCCGCGCTTTGTCAGCCGCCTCTGGGGCAACGCCCCCACTGTGCGCCGCCTGCTGGCGTCCACCGGATCAAAACCCGACGACGCCGGGCTGGCGCAATATATCACCCTTGTGCAGGATGTGGCCCATGTCGACGGCACGCTTGGCATGATGGCGCAGTGGAACCTTGACGCGTTGATGGCCGACGCCGCCCGCCTCACCACCGCCACCCTCCTCATCGCCACCGCGGGCGACAAGGTCGTCCCCCCCCGCGTTTCCCGCGACGCCGCGGCGTTGTTGCCCAGCGCGACCTGTGTCGAACTGCCGAAACTTGGCCATCTGGCGCATGAAGAGGCGGCAGCAAAGATTGCGGCGGTGATCAGGGATTGGCTGCCCACCGGGCCCAAGACCGAGGCTACACCGGTCTGAATATCCTTGACGAAAAGTTAACAAAAATTGGGTATTTGTTTAATATCAATATGTAAAGTCGGATAACACGCGTGTTATCGCAGCGCCAGCATCCTTGCGCCGAAAATCCGGTCGATATGCTCCGTCATGTAGATCCTCACCCATGGGGTGTATCGATCCGGATTGCGCTGCACTTCTGCCGCCAGATCGTAAAGGTCCACCCAGCGCACCTCCATCACCTCGTCAGGGTTCGGATCCACCTTCAGCCCGGCCTGCGCCACGGCGACGAAAACATCGACCAGCTCATGCTCGATCAACCCGCCCCCCACGTCGGCCCGATATTCGATCCGGTCGGCAAAGGTCGGGAACAGCCCGGCAACCCCCAACTCCTCGCGCAGCCGCCGCACCGCACAACCCGCCGGGTCCTCCTCCCACCGCGGATGCGTGCAGCAGGTATTCGCCCAAAGCCCCGGCGTGTGATACTTCGAAAGCGCCCGCCGCTGGATCAGCACCCGCGGCCCTTCGGTCACGAATACCGACACCGCCTTGTGCCGCAGCCCGCGCTGGTGGACGGCCAGCTTGCCGACCGGCATGAGCCGCCCGTCAACCCAGGCCGGAATCATCTCTTCAAGATCGACGGTCATCGTCATGTCCAGCCCGGCTTCACCAGGCCCAACAAATGCGCCACGTTCTTGATGCCGATCTTGAGATGCGCCAAGGGCCGCGCCGCCACCAGTTTCTTGTTCATATAGGCCTCAAAGGTCAGCGTCTGCACGTCCTTGTCGTGGCACAGGGACACGAACCGCTCCCGCCGCTCGTCAGATTTGTAGTAGGCGTCCTGCATTGACCGCAAGACCTTGAACACGGTCTTGTTGTCCTTCATGAACAGCTTTCGCGCCAGCTTCAGATCCTTCGCCCGACCGGACGCCAGGCAAGCCTGCGCCGCCGTCGCCGCCACCCGGCCGCCCAGCATCGCATAATAAATTCCCTCACCCGAACTTGGCGCAACCACCCCGGCGGCATCCCCCGCGAGCACAACATCGCGGCCATTGTCCCACTTGTCCAAAGGGCGCAGCGGGATCGGCGCGCCTTCCTTGCGGATCGTCTCGCAGCCCGTCAGGCCCGAAGATTCGCGCAGCGCCGCCGTCGCCTGTTTCAGGTTCACCCCGTCCACCCCCGTACCCATCCCGATACTGGCATGCTCGCCATGCGGAAACACCCAGCCGTAAAAGTCAGGCGAAATCCGTCCGTCATAAATCACATCGCAGCGCTTCGGATCGTAATCCGCACTCGCCGCCTCGGCCCGTTTCGGGGCCTTGATGATTTCGTGATATGCGATGACGTAAGGGATCGCGTCGCCCCCCGGCACCTCGTCGCGGGCCACATCCGACCGCGCCCCATCAGCGCCGATGATCAGCTTCGTGCGGCTGCGGATTTCCTGCCCGCTGGCCTTCTCGCGCCAGACGACATGCACGCCCTCTGCATCCCGTTCGATCCTGAGGTATGTGCCAGTCAAACGATCTGCCCCCGCGCGCGTGGCCCGGACCCGCAGAAATTCGTCGAAATGCTCGCGGTCCACCATGCCGACGAAGCCGTTTTCAATGTGGATATCTACCGCCCGCCCCGTGGGCGAGATCATCCGCGCCGTTTCGATCTTGGCGACGATCTGATCCTCGGGAATCGCGAAATCGGCAATCGCACGCGGCGGGATCGCCCCACCGCACGGCTTGATCCGCCCAGCCCGGTCCAGCATCGCCACCCGGGCGCCGGCCCGCGCCAGATCCTCGGCCGCGGTCGCCCCGGAAGGCCCGCCACCCACCACGAACACGTCGTACATCATGTCATTCTCCCGGAACCAGTTGCGTGGTGACGCGGCGCAATGTGCCGCCGTCAATGATCCGCCAAGCCATCACGGCCGCCGCCAGAAACAGCGCCGCCTCAATTACGAAAACCACCCCGAAGGCCACCGGTGCATCGGCCCGCAGTCGCAGCACATCGACAAATGCTGCCCCGGCAAAACCGCCCAAGCCCTGCGCAATGGCCTGCGACGCGCCCCAGACACCCATTCGCGTGCCCTCGCGCCCTTGCCGCCCCTCGCCGGCCAGTTGCATCATCGCGCCGATCGAAGCGATGGCGAACATGCCGTTGAACACGCCCAACAGCGTTACCGCCGGAACCAGCATCCCCAGCCACAACTGCCCTAGTGCCGCTATCGCGGCGAGGCAAACTGCCGAACCCAGACAGCCTGCCGTCACCCATAGCTTCAGCGTGCCCAGACGCAGGCCGGTGACCGCCAAGCCCACCGCCAGCATGCCCACGAACATGCCGCCATGCTGAGCACCCGAAAGCCCGGTGGACTGGCCGGGGGTAAAGCCGAAGACCAACCCGGCATAGGGCTCCAGAATCAGCTCCTGGAGAAAAAACGCCGACATCGACAGAAAGATGAAGATGGTGAAAACGCGCGACTTTGGTTCCGCCCAAACCTCGGCCAGACCCTGCATCAGCGGCGTTGCATCCGGAGCGCGCTCGGCCAGTACCCGGCGTTCGATGCCGTGAATGGCCAGCACCGTCACGACCACCGCGCCGACCGTCACCACCGCAACGATGCCCATGAGCCGCGTTGGCGAGTAGGGGTCCAGCAGCGCACCGATCACGCCCGAAGTGACCGCAATCCCAAAAATCATCAGCAGCCAGGTGATGGTCGCCGCCGCCGCGCGGCGGCGTGGCTCGGTCGCCGTTGCCAGCAGAGCCAGCAGCGACGTGCCACAGGCCCCTGCGCCCAGACCGATCAGCGCATAGGCCAGCACCGACAGCGCCAGTCCTGCCCCCTGCCCGGCAATCCCAAACGCGACCGAAACCGCAGCCAGAAATGCGCCCAGCGCACAGAGCACCATCCCACCAATGATGAACCGGGTCCGGTTGCCGCGCGCATCCGACCAGAAACCCCAGCTTGGCCGGGTGATCTGCACCGCGGAATGCAGCGCCACCAGCGCCCCCGACAGCATCGCGGGCAGCGCCAGTTCCACGACCATCAGCCGGTTCAAAGTCGATGTGGTCAGCACCACCACCGCCCCGATGCACAGCTGCACCAGCCCAAGACGGATGATCTGAATCCAACTCAGCGTCATCCCAGCCCCCGCAGCGCAAAGGCAGATATCATCATGCCGGTGACGTACAGCACCACGCCCGTGCCGTTATACCACGGCGCCTTGCCCTTGGGGTCGCGCAAAAGCACCCGCATCGCCGCGAACTGCACCAGCAGCAGCGCAAGCACCGCCAACCCGTGCCACGGCTTGCCAAAGATCATCAGCAGCACCACGACCAGCGTCTGCGCCATGGCCATCACCGTGCAGGCGATTCTCGCGGCAACCTCTGGCCCCAGCACCACCGGCAAGGACCGCACGCCATGCTGCCTGTCCCCCTCCAACGCCTTGAAATCGTTCAATGTCATGATGCCATGCGCACCCAATGCATAAAGGAGTGCGATGACCACGATCTCGAACCGCGGCGGCCCGGCCAACAGCACAGCCGCGCCGGTGAACCACGGCAGCCCCTCATAGCTTAGCCCGACCAGCCCCGGACCCCACCATCCCGACCGTTTTAGCCGCACCGGCTCCGCCGAATAGGCCCAGGCGGCGATCACGCCGACGACCGTTGCACCAAACCCCCAAGGCCCCAGCAACCAACCCAGGGCCAGCGACAGCACTGTCATGGCAAGGGCAATCCATAGCCCCCAGCGCCCCGGGATGCGTCCTGACGGGATCGGCCGGTCCGGTTCGTTCACTGCATCGACGTGACGGTCGCACCAGTCATTCGCCGCCTGCGACATGCCGCAGACGACCGGCCCCGCCAGCACCATGCCCAGGATGACCGATGGCCATTGCCCAGTCATTGGCACCCCGGCGGACACCGACCCGCAAAGATAGGCCCAGACCGGTGGGAACCAGGTGATCGGCTTGATCAGCCGCAGCATGGCGTGCGGTTCAGGATATTGGCGAGGGTGTAGGGATTTACTGACACTCATGTGTCAATTAAACATTACAACTTGGAGTCAGGCAAGCATTTACACATGGGTTGCGGCATCACGACGCGCAGTTTCTCCGCCGCCACCGAGCTATTCGCCGTCCTTGTTGATAAGCCCGTATTTGCGCAGCTTCACATACAGCGACTGGCGCGACAGACTTAACATGTCGGCCGCTGCAACGCGGTTGTTGCGCGTCAGTTCCAGCGCCGTTTCGATGCACATCTTTTCGATGACATCAGTGGTTTCCGCCACGATATCCTTCAGCGTCGACGATCCCACCAGTTCCATCACCGACCGCGAGCCATCATCTCCGGCAGCTCCGGACCGGCGCAGCGTCTCGGCGCGGCTCGCGTCGCGCACGACCAGCACCAGCACCGGATTGGGCCGGTCATTCAGCCAACTGGCCGACAATTCGACCGCGATCTGACCCGAGAAATCCGTGGTCAGCCGGGTTGCATACATCCGCAGCTGTCCCGTGCGCTTGACGTTGTCCAGAAGCACGCGCAGATCGACCGCCCCGCGCACCAGATAGTCGGCAATCGACCGGCCCCGGACCGCCGCAATGCTTGTGGCATCGGTCAGGTTCAGAAACGCTTCATTCGCCGCCCGGATCACCCCCTCGGCATCGGCAAAGACGATCCCGTCCACCCCCTCATGGTAAAGCCGCGCCAGGTTATCGGCCAGATCATCGGCCGCTACCGCCATCTTTTCCGCCGGGGTCATCTGACAGAGCAGGAACCGCTCACCCGTCGCCCGGAACAGCGTGGGCGTCACCATCACCCGACGCTGCGACCGCCGCGCTGTCAGTTCCATCGGCACCGCTGCGTCCGACGCAGCCATGCTGGCGAGGTTGTCCAGAAATTCGCCGCGCCGCCGTCCGCCGAACTCCTGGGCGACTGCCGCGCCAACCAGTTCGGCGCGCGTACCCCCTAGAATAGCCGCCGCAGCTGGGTTTAGGTCACTGATCCGCCCGCTCGACATCGACACCAGCAAGATGGGGTCGCGGGCCACCTCCATAAGAACCCGGTAGCGCGTGTCCATTTCGCGCTGGACCTCGTAATCCCGCTCCAGCGCCAGTTGTGCGGCCACCAGTTGCTGTTGGACTTCGGCAATCGGCCGCAGATCGCGCCCCAGCATCAGGATCGATCCGTCCGGACCGATCCGGTGCATCGAATAACGCACCGGGAATTCCCAGCTTTGCTGGCTTCTGTGGTTCAGTTCCGCGACTACCGAACCGCGGCCCATGGCGGCAAGGTCGGCAAGCCGCAGTTCCAGCTTGCGCTGACTTTCTTCGGTCAACAACTCGCCAAGCTGCATCCCTTCCCAATCGGTCAGTTGCCCGAAAGACCGATGATGCGGATTCACCAGAACCGTCACAACCCGGCGTGACGGCGCCACCAAAAGCGCAATATCCGATGCTGTCGCCAGAATCTCGGTCATGAGGTCTGGTGCGATCACTGGCAGCTTGCCTGCGCTTAGCAGATGTCGTCCATCCGTCGTCACGTCTCTACCAACCGATCATTCGCGGCCGCTCTACCGGCCAGCAGATTGAAATTCATCACCCGACTAGTGCGCCTTTGCCTGCCAGACCAAGCGCCAACAGCGCCTCAGTCAGATCATTGGTCGCGAAATCCGCACCGGTAACCGCCCGCGCGTCAACATACTCGGCCAAAACGGCGCCCCCTACCAACACGCGCAGGGCACCACCGGTTCCGTCGCGCAGCGCTTTCACCAGCTTGCGGCACGGCTCCAGCTTTGCGATACAGCCGATCGACAGCATGGCACCGTCGAATCCGCGCTCCGCCAGGAGATCGCGCAAATCTGCCGGACTGGGTCCAAGCAGGAGCCGTACCGAAACACCGCGCCTGCGCAACTGACCGGCCAGCACCATGGCTCCGAAACTGTGCTGTTCGCCTTCCGGCAGGATCAAGAGCACTGTACCGATTCGCGGCCGCTCGGAATCTTCGCTGGCCCAATCGGCCCCGACGTCGCGCAGCACGGATTGCATCCGCGCCACCCCGATGCTGACATCGGCAAAGGACTTGCGATCCTCCGCCCAGTCGCATCCGAGCCGCCGGGCAATCTCGGGAAAATAGTGATCTGCCAGATCAGTCGCGGTCACACGCGCCTTCTTCAGCAGCGGTTTCAGCGCATCGAAAGCCGCCGGGTTGGGATTGGTCATCGCCTCGGTCAGCACGGTCAAGATGCTTTGCGCCAGCTGGCATTCGCCGACGGCGTCGCGCGCAGCGAGCCGTTCCATGACGGTTTTCGCCAGAAACGAGACCCCGATTTCATCGCGATCCATCCGCCCGATGTATTGGCTGTCACGCATCTTATCACTCCGCCGGTTCTGCCGCGGCGGCTCTTTTCCACTCTGCCCCGACAGTCATAACATCACTAAAATTTCAGATCACCAAAATTTCAGCGATTGCCATTCTTTTCTAATTTCTTCCAAGCCGTCACCATTGTCAAAGCAAATTGACACTTCACCGCATTTGACACGGCCTCACCGGCATTTCCGCCCTGCCGAACCCGAAAAATGGCTGCTTTGCCCATATTTGACGCGAAGCGGCTCGACTCTGCGGCAAAAGATGTCAGCACAAATATGTAAGTTTTAGTTGACACTCTGCGCCGCCCGGGTACCTTTGACCCTATACCGGCCCACGGGGAGAGGCTTTCCATCGATGCAGACCAGGCGCGCCAGCAACCCGAAACCGCGGCTTTACACCGCCGAACAGCGTGCCCGCCGCGATGCATCTCGCTGGACGACGGTGCAGGGTCTGCTGGCACCCGCGCAGTTTCTGGCCTTTGCGGTCTCAATCGTGCTGGTCCTTCGGTTTCTTTTGACGGGCGACGGCTACGGGGCGGCGACCGTTTCGATCCTGATCAAGACGGGGTTTCTTTACGTGATCATGATTACGGGTGCCATCTGGGAAAAAGAGGTGTTCGGTCAATATCTTTTCGCCCCCGCCTTCTTCTGGGAAGACGTGTTCAGTTTCGCCGTCATCGCTTTGCACTCCTTATACCTTTGGGCGTTGTGGACCGGGTCCATGACCCCGCATCAACTGATGTTCGTGGCCCTTGCGGCTTACACCGCCTACGTGATCAACGCGGGGCAGTTCATCTGGAAGCTGCGGCTGGCGCGGCTGGATGCGGGGGCCGCGGCATGAGCCTTGATCTGCCCGCGACCGGGTGCCGCGAAACCCCCGTCCTTAAGCAGCGCGGCCAGCGCGAGGTGTTCTGCGGCCTGACCGGCATCATCTGGCTGCACCGCAAGATGCAGGACGCCTTCTTTCTTGTCGTCGGCAGCCGCACCTGCGCGCATCTGCTGCAATCGGCTGCCGGCGTGATGATCTTTGCCGAACCGCGCTTTGGCACGGCGATTCTCGAAGAGAAGGATCTGGCAGGGCTCGCCGACGCCAATGTCGAGCTTGACCGCGAGGTTGCCCGCCTGCTCGCCCGTCGCCCAGACATCCGCCAACTGTTCCTGGTCGGCTCCTGCCCGTCCGAGGTGATCAAGCTTGATCTTGCCCGCGCGGCGGAACGGATGAACGAACGCCACGCGCCACATGTCCGCTTCTACAACTATTCCGGCTCTGGCATCGAGACCACCTTTACCCAAGGCGAGGATGCCTGCCTTGCCGCGATGGTTCCGTCTCTGCCCGCAACCAACCGGCGCGAATTGCTGATAGTCGGCGCGCTACCCGATGTGGTGGAAGATCAGGCGCTTGGCCTGTTAAACGCGCTTGGCATCCCGGTCACCCGCACCCTGCCGGCGCACCGCTCTGCCGATTTGCCCGCTGTCGGGCCGGACACGGTGTTCGCGCTGGTGCAGCCGTTTCTCGGCGACACGCACGCCGCCCTCACCCGCCGCGGTGCGCGCCACATCCCTGCTCCATTCCCCTTTGGCGAAGAGGGCACCACTTTGTGGCTCCGTGCTGTGGCCGATGAGTTCGGCATCGCGCGCGACCATTTCGAAGCCGTCACCGCCGCCCCCCGTGCCCGCGCTCGGAAGGCCGTCGCCGCTGCGGCGCAGACCCTGTCCGGCAAGTCGGTCTTCTTCTTCCCGGATAGCCAGCTTGAAATCCCCCTCGCCCGATTTCTGGTCCGTGAATGCGGCATGACCGCGATCGAGGTCGGCACCCCCTACCTGCAAACCGGCATCGTCGGCCCCGATCTGGACTTGCTGCCCGTCGGGCCGACAATTTCCGAAGGCCAGGATGTCGATCTGCAACTGGACCGCGTCCGTGCCGCGCGTCCAGACCTCACCGTCTGCGGCCTCGGGCTTGCCAACCCGCTGGAGGCGGAGGGCCTTTCCACCAAATGGGCGATCGAGCTCGTGTTCACCCCTGTTCATTTCTACGAACAGGCCGGAGACCTTGCCGCCCTGTTCGCCAGGCCCCTGCGCCGCCGGGGCATTCTTGCGCAAGGGGCCGCAGCATGAAGCTGACGCTCTGGACCTACGAAGGCCCCACTCATGTCGGCGCGATGCGAGTTGCCACGGGCATGAAGGGATTGCACTACGTTCTACACGCGCCGCAGGGCGACACCTATGCCGACCTCCTCTTTACCATGATCGAGCGGCGCAACCATCGTCCGCCGGTCACCTACACCACGTTTCAGGCCCGCGATCTTGGCGCCGATACCGCGAACCTGTTCAAATCTGCCGCCCGCGACGCCTATGCCCGGTTCAAGCCACAGGCGATGATCGTCGGGGCTTCCTGCACCGCCGAATTGATTCAGGACGATCCCGGCGGCTTGGCTGGCGCGCTGGGGCTGCCCTGCCCGGTGATCCCGCTTGACCTGCCATCGTACAGCCGCAAGGAAAACTTCGGCGCAGACGAGACGTTCCTGCAGATCGTCCGCGCGCTGGCCAAGCCCATGTCGCGGACTGAGGTTATCACCTGCAACCTTCTGGGGGCTACCGGCCTTGGCTTTCGTCACCGCGACGACGTGGCCGAGGTGACGAAACTGCTGGAGCTGATGGGCATCGCCGTCAATGTCTGCGCGCCTCTTGGGGCCACCCCGAACGATATCACCCGCATGGGGGCGGCACATTTCAACGTGCTCCTCTACCCCGAAACCGGCGAGGCTGCCGCCCGTTGGCTGGAAAAGACCTGCGGTCAACCCTTCACCAAATCCGTTCCCATAGGTGTCGGCGCAACGCGCGATTTTCTGCATGAGGTCAGCAGCTTGACGGGAACATCTGCGAAAGTGGATGAATCCGGTTTGCGCCTGCCCTGGTGGTCGGCCTCGGTTGACAGCACCTACCTGACCGGCAAGCGCGTCTACATCTTCGGCGATGCCACCCACGTCATCGCCGCCGCCCGCATCGCCGCCACCGAGATCGGCTTCGAGGTTGTCGGCATCGGCTGCTACAACCGCGAATACGCCCGGCCCATGCGGACCGCCGCAAAGGCCTACGGGCTGGAGGCGCTGATCACCGATGACTATCTGGAGGTCGAGGCCGACATCGCCCGCCTGCAGCCCGAACTGATCCTCGGCACGCAGATGGAACGTCACATCGGCAAGCGTCTGGGCATCCCCTGCGCCGTCATCAGCGCCCCGGTCCATGTGCAGGACTTTCCCGCCCGCTACTCGCCCCAGATGGGGTTCGAAGGCGCGAACGTGATCTTCGACACCTGGATCCACCCTTTGGTGATGGGCCTCGAGGAGCACCTTCTGACCATGTTCCGCGAGGATTTTGAGTTTCATGACGAGGCGGGCGCCAGCCATCACGGCGGCAAGGCCACCACGCGGGCCGAAGCGCCGGTTGAAGCTTTGGAAGCGTCCGGCGGGGATACTGCAGAACAGAGACGGCCGGAAGGCGGGGAGGTCATCTGGATGGCGGAGGCCGAACGAGAGTTGAAGAAAATACCCTTCTTCGTGCGCGGCAAGGCCAAGCGCAACACCGAAAAATTCGCCGCAGAACGCGGCGTGGCGGCGATCAGCGTCGACACCTTGTATGAGGCAAAGGCCCATTATGCGCGATGACCGGTTCCATACGGCAGAAGTGCGGCCCAAGACGGGCTACAGCTTTGTCGTCATCACGCTGGACGCCCATGCCGCAGGGCCCGCCGCACGCATTGCGCCGCGTCTGGAAAAAGATTTCCCGGGGCTGCAAGTGTCGGTGCACGCCGCCGCCGAATGGGCGGAAAACCCCGCCGCTCTTGCCCGCGCCAAAGCGGCGGTGGCGGACGCCGACATCATCGTGGCAAACCTTCTGTTCATCGAAGAACATATCACCGCCATCCTGCCAGACCTTGCCCGCGTCCGCGACGGCCTTGACGCCTTCGTCGGGGTGATCGCCGATCCGCAGATCGTCAAGATGACGAAAATGGGCGATCTTGACATGTCGCGGCCCGCCTCGGGCGCAATGGCGCTGTTGAAGAAACTGAAACCGTCGCGGGAAAAATCCAGCACCGGTCAAAGCCAGATGGCGATGCTGCGGCGGTTGCCGAAGATTCTGCGCTGGATCCCCGGCAAGGCGCAGGATCTCCGGGCCTGGTTCCTGGCGATGCAGTATTGGCTGGGCGGATCAGATGATAACCTGGAGGCGATGATCCGCTTTCTGGTCAGCCGGTATTCTGCTGACCGCAAGTGGCAGGCGGTCAAGGCCGTCGCCCCTATCGAATACCCAGATGTCGGCCTCTATCACCCCCGCCTGAAGGCCCGGATCAGCACCGATATCGCCGACATTCCACGTCCGAAAGACGCCCGCGCCACCGTGGGCCTGCTGATGCTGCGCAGCTACATCTTGGCTGCCGACACCGCCCATTATGATTCGGTGATCGCAGCGTTCGAAGCGCGCGGCGTCGCCGTCCTGCCTGCCTTTGCCGGCGGACTGGATGGCCGCCCCGCTATCGATGCCTATTTCAGGGGCCGCATCGACGCGATGGTTTCGCTGACCGGGTTTTCGCTTGTCGGTGGGCCGGCTTACAACGACAGCCCGGCAGCGGTCGATGCGCTCAAGGCACTCGACGTGCCGTATATTGCGGCCCACCCGCTGGAATTTCAGACACTCGGCCAATGGGGCGCCTCGGGCGGCGGGCTGGGCCCGGTGGAAACCACCATGCTGATCGCGCTGCCCGAAATTGACGGGGCCACAAATCCGACGGTTTATGCTGGCAGGCACGGCGTCGATGGCTGCCAAGGGTGCCATCACCGGTGCAGGGCCGCCACCGCGCAATCGCTGGAAACCCGCGCCATGGCACCCTGCCCCGAACGGATCGAGGCACTGGCTGACAAGGCCCTGCGCCTTGCCACCCTGCGCCGCTCGCAGGTGACTGACCGTAAGGTTGGCATCGTGCTTTACGGTTTTCCACCGAACGCCGGTGCCGCCGGAACCGCCGCTTATCTTGGCGTGTTCGAAAGCCTTTACAATACCTTGAACGCGATGGCTGCTGAGGGTTACAACCTGACCCCGCCCGATAGTGTGGCGGCATTGCGCGAAATGGTCCTCAAAGGCAACGCTGCCCGCTACGGCCAACCCGCCAATGTTCACGCCACAGTTCCTGCCAGTGACATCGTCGCCAAGACCCCCTGGCTGGCCGAGATCGAGACCGCCTGGGGCCCTGCCCCCGGCCGCCACCAGACCGACGGGCGCGGGGTCTTTGTCCTTGGCCACCAGTTTGGCAACGTCTTTGTCGGCCTGCAGCCGGTGTTTGGATACGAGGGCGATCCGATGCGCCTGTTGTTCGAGACGGGCTTTGCGCCGACCCACGCTTTCACCACTTTCTACCGCTGGCTGCGCGAGGATTTCGCCGCCGATGTGCTGCTGCACTTTGGAATGCATGGCGCGCTGGAATTCATGCCCGGCAAGCAGGCCGGTGTGGGCGAGGGCTGCTGGCCTGACCGGCTGATCGGCAACCTGCCCAACGTATATCTTTATGCCGCCAACAATCCCTCCGAGGCGACCCTGGCAAAGCGCCGGTCAAACGCGGTAACGGTCACCCATCTGACCCCGCCGCTGGCCCAATCGGGGCTTTACAAAGGCCTGGCCGATCTGAAGGACACGCTTGCCCGGTGGCGTGCCGCTCCCCCCGATGCACCGCAACGCGACGATCTTGCGGTGCTGATGGCCGAACAGGCCAAGGCGGTCGATCTGGGCGGGCTGAAACCCGATCAGCTTTGGGTCAAGCTGCTGGAAACTGAAGGGGCGCTGATCACCGACGGCCTGCATGTCGTCGGCCACAAGATGAGTGACGCGCAGCGCGCCGCAATGATCGCGCTGATGCCGGACGACGCAGCGGCACGGGCCAAGGCCAACCTGCAGCTGCAGGAAGAAACCGAACTTGCCGCCATCCTGCGGGCCCTGTCGGGACGCTTCATTGCCCCGGTTCCCGGCGGCGACCTCATCCGCGCGCCCGAGATTCTGCCCACTGGCCGCAATATTCACGCCTTTGATCCCTTTCGCATGCCGACCGCCTTTGCCATGCAGGACGGCGCGCTGCAGGCGCAGCGCTTGCTTGACACGCACGACCGTCTGCCGCGCACCGTGGCGCTGGTTCTGTGGGGCAGCGACAACATCAAGTCGGACGGTGGTCCCATCGCTCAGGCGCTGGCATTGATCGGTGCGCGTCCGCGCTTTGATCATTACGGTCGCCTGTCGGGGGCGGACCTGATCCCCCTCCCGGATCTGGGCCGCCCCCGCATTGACGTAGTGATGACCCTGTCGGGCATATTTCGCGACCTGCTGCCGTTGCAGACCCGGATGCTGGCCGAAGCCGCGTGGAAGGCTGCAACAGCAGACGAACCCCTGTCGCAGAACTTCATCCGCGCCCATTCGCTGGCCTACGCCGAGGAAATGGGTGTCGATATGGAAACCGCCGCCCTTCGCGTCTTCTCGAACGCCGAAGGGGCCTATGGGTCCAACGTCAACACCCTGGTTGGCTCCTCGGCCTTCGGGGCTGAGGATGAGCTGGCCGACGCATATGAGGCGCGCAAATCGTTTGCCTACGGGCGTACCGGCAAATCTGTGAAGAACGCGGCGCTGTTGCAAAAGGCGCTGAAGGATGTGGATCTGGCCTACCAGAACCTCGAATCCGTCGAACTGGGCGTCACGTCGGTCGATCATTACTTCGACACGCTTGGCGGCATCGCCCGCGCGGTGAAACGCGCCCGTGGCGGTCAGGATACGCCCGTCTACATCGGTGACCAGACGCGCGGCGGCGGGCAAGTGCGGACGTTGAAAGACCAGATCGCGCTGGAAACACGCGCGCGCAGCCTGAACCCAAAGTTCTATGAGGGTCTGCTGCGCCACGGAGCCGAAGGCGTGCGTCAGATCGAGGCACATGTGACCAACACCATGGGCTGGTCGGCCACCACAGGCCATGTCGACCCATGGGTTTACCAGCGCCTGTCGGACACTTTTGTGCTGGACGAGGCGATGCGTCGTCGTCTGGCGGAGTTGAACCCCGAAGCGTCCAGCCGCATGGCCGGGCGGCTGCTTGAGGCGTCGGACCGCCAATACTGGCAGCCCGATGCCGATACACTGGCCGCCCTGCAACGCGCGGCGGATGAATTGGAAGACCGGCTGGAAGGGATCGCGGCGGAATGATCCAGCGATGCGCCAGCTTCAAGCCCGGCAGCGGGGGCCAACCCCCGCACCCCCGGGATATTTGTGGACAGATGAAAGGGGCAACCCATGAGCCCACGTGACGAAATTCCGAACCTTCGGGGCCTCGATGGCGACGGATCGGTGCAGGTCCATCAGGACGACGGCCTGAAGATTGGCGGCGCCAAGGTGTTTTCCGTCTATGGCAAGGGCGGGATCGGCAAATCGACCACCTCTTCCAACCTCTCTGCCGCGTTTTCCATTCTGGGCAAACGGGTGCTGCAGATCGGTTGCGATCCGAAACATGACAGCACCTTCACCTTGACCGGCAAGCTGCAGCCCACGGTGATTGATATCCTGAAAGAGGTCGATTTTCACGCCGAAGAATTGCGCCCCGAAGATTTCGTCACCGTCGGCTTTAACGGCGTGATGTGCGTGGAGGCCGGGGGGCCGCCTGCAGGCACCGGCTGCGGCGGCTATGTGGTGGGGCAAACGGTGAAGCTGCTGAAACAGCACCATCTTTTGGAAGATACCGATGTGGTGATCTTCGACGTCCTTGGCGATGTGGTCTGTGGTGGCTTCGCCGCCCCCCTGCAGCACGCCGACCGCGCGGTGATCGTCACCGCCAACGATTTTGACAGCATCTACGCGATGAACCGCATCATCGCAGCGGTGCAGGCCAAATCCTCGAACTACAAGGTACGTCTCGCCGGATGCGTGGCCAACCGCAGCCGCGAGACTGACGAGATCGACCGCTACTGCAAGAAGGTCGGCTTCAACCGCCTGGCCCACATGCCCGACATTGACGCGATCCGGCGGAGCCGTCTGAAGAAGAAGACACTCTTCGCCATGGACGACGATCAGGACATCGTGATGGCCCGCGCCGAATACATCCGGTTGGCCGAAGCGCTGTGGCGGTCGGTATCGGAACCGGAAATGTTCCCCGAACCGCTGCCGGACCGCGAAATATTTGAACTTCTGGGGTTCGACTGATGCCCCAACCCGCCACAGCCGACTACGCGGCCACACGCGACCGGGTTGAACACTATTTTGATCGCACCGCCACCACGGTGTGGGAACGGCTGACCTCGGACGCCCCTGTCAGCCGCATCCGCGAAACCGTGCGGCAGGGGCGCGACCGGATGCGCGCAATCATGCTGGCCCGCCTGCCCGCCGACCTGCGCGGCGCGCGGGTGCTGGATGCGGGCTGCGGTACCGGCCTGATGACGGCCGAACTGGCGGCGCGCGGGGCCGATGTGATGGCCGTCGACATCTCGCCGCAGCTTATCGCCATCGCCGAAGCGCGCCTGGCCGGGGGCCTCCGCTCCCGCGTCACCTTTGCCGCGGGCGACATGACCCACCCCGCGCATGGCCAGTTTGACTATGTAATGGCGATGGACAGCCTCATATATTACGCCACGCCCGACATCGCCGCCGCCTTGCACAAGTTCGCCAGCCGCACCGCGCAAAGCATCGTCTTTACCGTCGCGCCGCGCACCCCTTTCCTGATGACGTTTTTTGGCATCGGCAAGCTTTTTCCCCGCTCCGACCGTTCTCCGGTCATGATCCCGCAGGCCTACACTGCATTGGCACGCGCCATTTCCGGCCTTGCGAAGATCGAGCGTGTGACCAGCGGTTTCTACATCTCCGAATGTCTGGAGATGCGGCCATGATACTGCGCCAGAAGCACATCAAGGGATTGTCTGCCGCTTGGCTGCCCTTCATGGACGCAGCGTCGGACGGCCTGCCGATGGGGCAGCTTCTGCGCCTTTCGTTGTTCCAGGTGTCGGTCGGGATGGCGACCGTCCTCCTTCTCGGCACCCTCAACCGGGTGATGATCGTCGAACTGAGCGTCCCCGCCATGATCGTTGCGGCAATGATCGCGATCCCGGTGCTGGTGGCCCCGTTCCGCGCGCTTTTGGGCCACAGGTCCGATACCCACCGATCTGCCATCGGCTGGAAGCGTATTCCCTATCTCTGGTTCGGCTCGCTCTGGCAGATGGGCGGTCTTGCCATCATGCCATTCGCCCTGATCGTGCTTGGCGGCGACCAGACCCTCGGGCCGACCTGGGCTGGTGAGGTGCTTGCGGCGCTGGCGTTTCTGATGACTGGGCTGGGCCTGCACATGACGCAGACCGCGGGCCTTGCCCTCGCCTCAGACCGCGCCAGCGATGAGGCCCGCCCTCGCGTCGTGGCGCTGCTTTATGTGATGTTCCTTCTCGGGATGGGCGTGTCGGCGGTCATCGTTGGCTGGCTGTTGCGCGACTTCAGCGACATCCTGCTTGTTCGTGTCGTGCAGGGTTGCGGCGTGGCCACGATGGTTCTGAACCTCATCGCGCTGTGGAAGCAGGAAAAGGTCAAACCGATGACCGAGGCAGAGCGGGCCGAACCCCGCCCCGCCTTTCGCGACGCGTGGCGCGACCTGATGGCAGGCGGCACCGCCGGGCGGCTGCTTGCAGTGGTCGTCCTCGGCACCCTGGCCTTCAACATGCAGGACGTGCTGCTGGAGCCTTACGGCGGCGAAATTCTCGACCTTTCCGTCTCGAAAACGACGCTCCTGACCGCCCTCTACGCCGCAGGGGCGCTTGCGGGGTTCCTCGTGGCCGGGCGCTGGCTGCAACGCGGGCTCGATCCGATGCGCATGGCGGCACGTGGCCTTCTTGCCGGGATCGCCGCCTTCTCGGCCATCATCTTCGCCGCACCCCTGCAAAGCGCCGCCCTGTTCTTCGCCGGGGCGGGAATGATCGGCTTCGGTGCCGGCCTTTTCGCCGTCTCTACCTTGACCGCCGCAATGACCATGCAGACGCGCGGCGCGGGCGCGGGCCTTGCCCTCGGTGCCTGGGGGGCCGCGCAAGCCACGGCGGCGGGGCTGTCGATCTTTCTCGGCGGGTCGATCCGCGACATTGTCGGCCATCTTGCCGCCTCTGGTGCACTTGGCCCGGTGCTGGCTGACCCCTCACTGGGATACACTTTCGTCTATCACCTTGAAATCGCAATGCTGTTTGTCACGCTCATCGCCCTCGGGCCGCTGGTGCGTGTCACCGTGCTGACCACAACCCAGAAACCCGACGACCGCCTGCGGATCGTCGAATTCCCAACCTGAACCCGGAGGATACCGCAATGCTCGGGACCACTTTCTTTGGCAACTTCGATCTCGCCTCGCTCGCGATCTGGCTCTTTTGGGGCTTTTTCGCGCTGCTGGTCTACTATCTGCAGACGGAAAACATGCGCGAAGGCTACCCCCTGGAAACCGAAGACGGCCTGCCCGCCCCCAATCAGGGCCCCTTTGCGGTGCCGAAACCCAAGACCTTCCGCCTGCCGCATGGCCGTGGCGATGTAAACATGCCCTCGACCGCGAACGAGGCAGACCATCGCCGCACAGGCCTAGCACTTGCCCGCACCGCAGTGTCCGAAGGGTTTCCGCATGCCCCAACCGGCAATGCCATGGCAGACGGCGTCGGCCCCGCCGCTTGGGCACCGCGCCGCGACGAGCCGGAACGGGATGGTCATGGCCACAACAAGATCGTGCCGATGGCCGAGGCCGATGGTTTCGTGGTCTCCGCCGGGCGTGATCCGCGCGGCCTGCCGGTTCAGGCCGCTGATCTGGAGGTTGTGGGCCGCATCTCCGACATGTGGGTCGATGCCCCGGAACAACTGGTCCGCTATCTGGAGGTTGACCTGAATACCGGCGGAAAACGTCTTGTGCCGATGACGATGGCAAAGATCTGGCCCGACCGGGTCCGCATCAACGCCATCGCGTCCGACAGTTTCGCGGGCATCCCCGCGACCCGGTCGGCCACCGAAGTGACCAAGCTTGAGGAAGACAAGATCTCGGGCTACATCGCCGGAGGCTGGATGTATGACGCCGCCAAACGCAAGCGCGGCTTCTGAATAACGACAGGTGCTGCCCGCGCCCGGGCCGCGCTTTTCACCTCAAGATGGAGGGTCTGCGATGTCAGGCCACGACGACTTTGCCTTCGACGCTCTGCCCGGGCTGCCGGAACGGCCCCCGCTGGGTGAAAGCATCCTGTGGCAGGGCAAACCTGCGGCCCATGCGCTGGCGCGCGATGCCTATGCACTGCACTGGATTGCCGGATACTTTGCCCTGATCATCCTGTGGCGCGCCGCGACCGGATTTGCCGATGGCGGTATCGCCATGGCCTTTGCGATGGGGCTGCCTTACCTGATGCTTGGCTGTCTCGGCCTCGCGGTGATCTATGGCCTGGCCTGGACGCAGGCCCGCACCACCATCTACACGCTGACATCTGCGCGCGTTGTGATGCGCATCGGTGCGGCGCTGCCGGTCACCTTTAACCTGCCATTCGTGCAAGTCGGTGCTGCCAACCTTGATCTTCGGCGGGACGGCACCGGGACGATCGCCCTGAACACCCTGGGCGACACCCGAATCTCGTACCTCATCGCCTGGCCGCATGTGCGCCCCTGGCGGATGGCCAAGACGGAACCGGCACTCCGCTCGATCCCCGATGCTCAACGCGTCGCCGGATTGCTGGCCGAGGCGGCCGAAGCGCGGGTGTCGATGCCGAAAATCTCGCGCGTGGCACCGCTTGCTGCTGTCGCGGCGGAGTAGGGGGCAACATGTCGGATCAATCCCCCCTCATCCACGAACCGGGTTTTCACAGCCGCAACCCGGAAACTGTGCCGCGGGCACTGCTGCTGGGCATGGTGGCACTTGCATTCGCCGCCCTTGCCCTCACCAGCTTTGCGGCACTGACAGGGCGCGAACCCGCCGCCCAGCCGCAAGCCGCCCCCGTTCTGCGCGACAAGTGGATCGTGATGCAAGGCCTAGACGCGCAAGCAGTCATCGTCCGCAACATTGACGGGTCTGTTCTGATGGACTTGCCACATGGGGGCTTTATCACCGTGATTCAGTCGGGCATCTTTACCGAGCGACGCAAACGCGGGGTCGATCAGACCAAGCCGGTGCGCATCGTGGAATATGCCAATGGCCGTCTTGTGGCCGAAGACCCCGAAACCGGGTGGAGTGCGGAACTTTACGCCTTCGGGGCCGACAACAGAGCCGCGTTCGAACGGCTGCTCGACCAGAAATAGGGAACCAGCATCATGGGACTTTTCACACGCAACGTCGAACGGGTGCCCTGCACCGTCGAAGTCAGCCACCGGTTCGAGGCGCTGCATGCGCACGTCCGTTTCAATAATGGTGCCGTGGTCCATCCGGGTGACGAAGTGCTGGTCCACGGCGCGCCCGTCCTTGCAGCCTATGGCGAGGTGATCGTCGAAGACCGCACCGCCACCATCACCCGCGCCACCTGGCTGGAACGTCAGTGGACCCGGCTGACCGGCGATTTCGACTTCATGGAATTGTGCGAATTTTCCTTCTCCGAGGAGGTCCGGCTATGAACGCCAATCCGCAAGACCTGTTTCCCCACGACATCGACACCTCCACTCCGGTGACCGACACTACAGCGATGGCGACGGAAACCACACTGTTAAACCCGCGGTTCTACACCACAGATTTTGACGAGATGGACAAGATCGACGTGACGCCGGTACGCGCGGAATGGGACAAGCTGATAGCCCAGATGAAATCCGATCCCAACAAGGCGCATTTCAAGAAAAACGCCGAATGGGATGCCGACTGGGCCGGGATGGAACCGGCGCTGAAACGCGAATTCATCGATTTCCTGGTTTCCTCCTGCACCGCAGAATTCTCCGGCTGCGTGCTATACAAGGAAATGAAGCGGCGCGGTTCGAACCCCGACATCTGCGAATTGTTCAGCTACATGTCGCGCGACGAGGCGCGCCATGCCGGTTTCATCAACGATGCGCTGCGTGAAGCGGGGGTGGCAGTAAACCTCGGCTTTTTGACCAAGGCCAAGAAGTACACCTATTTCCGGCCCAAGTTCATCTACTACGCCACCTATCTAAGCGAAAAGATCGGTTACGCGCGTTACATTACGATCTTTCGCCACCTCGAGGCGCACCCGGATCAGCGGTTCCACCCGATCTTCAAGTGGTTCCGGGAATGGTGCAACGATGAGTTCAGCCATGGCGAGGCCTTCGCCCTGATCATGAAGACCGATCCGAAACTGACGGAAAGCTTCACCAACAAGCTGTGGATCAAGTTCTTCCTGACCGCCGTCTACTTCACCATGTGGGTGCGCGATCATCAGCGGCCAGAGTTTCACAAGGCCCTCGGCGTCGATATCGGCTGGTATGACCAGGAGGTGTTCCGCAAGACTTCCACCATCGCTCGCCAGATCTTTCCGATCGAGCTTGATATCGACCACCCGCGCTGGCTGCCGCGCCTGAACCGCATGAACCGCGCGTTCATCGCCATGGACGCGGCCAAGCGTCAGGGCGGCGTTGCGGGAAAAATGAACGGCTGGGCGGCGGGCGCGAAAGCTGCGTTCACCTTTGCAGCGCTCTACACGATCCCGGTCAAACGTCACGCGCTACCCGCATCGGTGCGGCTGGAGCCGACGTATTGACCGGCGAACCCTATACCGCTGTTCCGGCAGCGGGTTGGTGTGCGGGACGGGCGCGTCCCGAACACCTGTGCGGCATCCCTGTCCAGGGGTGCCGCACATGACAAATCCATGGATTGCCGCAGTCGCAGCGCTGTTCGTCTGGTGGTTCTCCACCGGCGCGATCCTCTGGCGCGTCAAGCGGGCGGATCAGGGCGGGCCGAACGCCCATCTCTGGTCGGTCGTCCTTGGTCTGCCGCTGCTGGTGCTCGGTGTCTGGGGCCTGGCCAGCACCCTGCAACATCCCAGCGTCACCGGCGTCTATCTGGCTTTCCTGTCGGCGCTTGCGATCTGGGGCTGGATCGAACTTGCCTTTCTGTCCGGCGTCATCACCGGCCCGAACACCGCCCCTTGCCCGGCCTCGGCGTCGCAAGGCGACCGCTTTCTGCGCGCCATCGGCACTATTGCCTGGCATGAAATCCTGCTGATTGCCGCACTGATGCTGATCGCCCACGCGTCGCGGGGGGCAGCAAACACCATCGGCCTGTGGACCTTTGCCGTCCTGTTCTTTGCCCGTATCTCGGCCAAGTTGAACCTGTTCTTCGGTGTCCCGCGCATCCATACCGAGTTCTTGCCGAAACCTTTGGCACATCTGGCCAGCCACTTCCACCACGCGCCGATGAACTGGGTGTTCCCCATCTCGGTCACGGCACTCACCTTCGCCGCCGCCTGCTGGATGGAGCGGGCCTTGGCTGCACCGTCCGATGGTGCCATGATCGGCCATATCCTGCTAACCGCGCTGACGCTGTTGGCGCTCCTTGAACACTGGTTCATGGTGCTGCCACTTCCCGACGAAAAGCTCTGGCGCTGGATGCTGCCTGCGGCGACGCCTGCTTCCGACACCACACTGACTGCAAGAAAGTGATTCCCATGGACTTCGACAGCCACTTCAAAAGCCAGATCGATGCGTTGAAAGCCGAAGGCAACTACCGCATCTTCGCCGATCTGGAACGCAAACGCGGCGCCTTCCCGCAGGCCGCCCGGCACAAGGATGGCACAGTGGAGGACGTCACCGTCTGGTGTTCGAACGACTACCTGACCATGGGTCAGCACCCCGATGTGGTGCAGGCGATGGTCGATACGGTTCAGGCCTGCGGCACCGGCGCGGGCGGCACCCGCAACATCGGCGGCAACACCGTGCACCACCTTGAACTGGAACGCGAATTGGCCGACCTGCACGGCAAGGAACGCGCGCTTCTGTTCACTTCCGGTTACGTTTCGAACTGGGCTGCGCTTGGGACCCTTGGCGCGCGCATCCCGAATGCCGTGATCCTTTCGGACGAAGGCAACCATGCCAGCATGATCGAAGGCATCCGCCATTCCCGCGCAGACAAGGCACTGTGGCGGCACAACGACTGGCGTGATCTCGACCGCAAGCTGAAGGCCACCGGCGACCGGCCGAAGATCGTGGCGTTCGAGTCGGTTTATTCGATGGACGGTGACGTCGCGCCGATCCGCGAAATCGTCGAGGTTTGCGAGGCGCACGGTGCGCTGTCCTACATCGACGAGGTGCACGCCGTCGGCATGTACGGCCCGCGCGGCGGTGGCGTCACCGAAGAGCGTGGCCTGGCGCACCGCGTCACCCTGATCGAGGGCACCCTCGGCAAGGCCTACGGCGTCGTCGGCGGCTATATTACCGGGTCCGAGGCTTTGTGCGACTTCATCCGCAGCTTTTCGTCGGGGTTCATCTTTACGACCGCTCTGCCGCCCGCCATCGCGGCGGCAGCCACCGCCTCGATCCGCCACCTCAAGACGTCCGATGTCGAACGCCGCGCCCAAAAGGCCAATGTCGCCAAGGTCCGCCGCCTGCTTGACCGCGCGGGCATCCCCCATATGGCCAACGACAGCCACATCATCCCGGTAATGATCGGCGATCCGGTGAAATGCCGGATGATCTCGGATATTCTAATGACCGACTGGGGCATCTACGTGCAGCCGATCAACTACCCGACGGTACCCAAGGGCACTGAACGCTTGCGCATCACCCCCGGCCCGAACCATTCCGACGCCGACATCGACAAACTGATCACCGCGCTGACCTCGCTCTGGAAGAGGTGCGCGATTTCCCACGCAGTCGCGTGAATTTGCGCGCATTGGGCCTTGCCAAACGCCTTGCGCGCCACAGTATACAAATAAAGTAAAAACCGGAGGATCTCCATGAAACTGACCCTGACCGCCCTCGCCTTCGCCAGCCTTGCCGTTCCAGCCGCAGCACAGGATATCGAAGCCGGGGCCAAGACTTTCAACCAGTGCCAGACCTGTCACGTCGTGCAGAACGAAGCAGGCGAGGTGCTTGCAGGTAAAAATGCCAAGACCGGTCCGAACCTCTACGGTCTGCCGGGCCGCGTGGTGGGCAGCCTTGAAGGCTTCAAGTACGGCGAATCCATCGTCGCGGTCGGGGCGACCGGTCAGGTCTGGGACGAAGCGAACTTCGTCGAATATGTGCAGGACCCCGCGAAATATCTGAAGGCAAAGCTTGGCGACGACAAGGCCAAGTCAAAAATGGCCTATAAACTCAAAAAGCCGGAAGATGCCGCCAACGTCTGGGCCTACATCGCCTCACTGTCGCCCGCCGTCGAAGCCGCACCGGCGACCGAATAAAAC
Source organism: Paracoccaceae bacterium (assembly GCA_043727195.1). Lineage (GTDB taxonomy): Bacteria > Pseudomonadota > Alphaproteobacteria > Rhodobacterales > Rhodobacteraceae > JAUYQR01. The sequence goes on along the minus strand of JAYSYZ010000136.1, from coordinate 65,918 downwards.
CACCCGCTACAAGACCCCCGGCCCTGAGGGTGCCGGGGGTCTTTTTATTTCTCAGCAATCGTCGGCGGCAGGCTACGGCGACTTGCAAGTTACGCTCAGCACCGTTTTCGGCTCGCCCGAGATAGACATCCCTTCGCTTGCGGCCAGCGCCATCATCGCATCGGCCCATGCGTTTGGAACCGGGTTATCCCCCGCAACAAGTGGTTGGCCGGACGCCAGTTTCCCCGACGACGCCTCACCCGTCGGCACCACCATCGACATGCCGCCATCGCAGATCAGCTTGAGGTCACCGCCCGTGTTCCGGTCGGCATAATCCAGACCGAAGGTCAGGCCGTCAGTCGTGACCGCCACCTCGAAATCGTTTCGCACCGCACCCGATGACGTGCAACTGACGCCGGGGATTTTCATGCTTTCAATGGAATTCTGCGTCTCGCCCTTGCCCGCCATGGTCCAGGTGTCGCCCTTGGATGCGCCGCCGATATCGCCGCTCTGGAATTGGTAGAAATAGGTAAGCTCCACGCCGTCGCCCGAAATGACGTGGCGCCATTCGCCTTTCAGCGTGATTTCCGACGCATCCAGCACCCGCCGCAGTTCGCCCTTCAGGTTGCCAGCCTGAATCTTGTACATCCCGGCCTCTTCCAAAGCGATTTCGCTGAGCATCCGGCCCCAGTAAGCCGGTGCGCCCAGCCGGTCGCAAATATCCCGATGGCCGAGTTCGTGCGCCAGTGCCATGTCGGCGATAGCTTCGCAGGGCGATCCCTGCTCCATAGCGTCAAGATCGGCCTGCGCCTGCTCGCAGGTACCGGGCGACATCGGTACCCTCTCCGGGCCGGTGTAGCCCTTGGTGGCCGGGAAGGGCAGATGCAGATTTGCCTTCTCATAGGCGGTCCGCACTTGTGCCACAGTCGCCACGATGTTCAAATTCTGATCCGGGTCGGTATTGGTGCTAAGCTTTAATCCCTTGAGCCGCTTCTCCTCCGCCTTGAGGAGGGCTGCCAGACGCTGCATGTAACCCTCGAGAAAGACTGCGTTCTGGTACTCCTGCTGCAGGCTTTCCAGATTCTGACAGGTACAGGCCGGCGGCCCCGCCAGCGCCAGTTTGTCGGCCACACCCAACGCCAAAACAGCCACCGCAAGGGCGCCGAGATACCGTCCCGCCATCAATTCCTCCAGGCCAGGTTACCGTGCCGCAAGGCTAGTTTCCCCGCGCTACCCCTGTCAACGCTCCACACTTGCGCATCACCGCAAGCTCAGCCCGCCCTCGCTCTCCAGAAAAGCCACAACCTCGGTGACCCCCACACCGTGCCGGACCCGCGCCATCACATAGGGCCGCCCGCCCCGCGCTCGTTTGGTATCCGCCTCCAGCAGTTGCAGATCGACCCCGACATGCGGGGCAAGGTCGGTCTTGTTGACGACCAGCAGGTCCGATCGCGTCACCCCCGGCCCGCGTTTGCGGGGAATATCCTGCCCCGCCGCTGTATCGATCACATATATCGAAAGGTCTGCAAGTTCAGGGCTGAATGTCGCTGCCAGATTGTCCCCGCCGCTTTCGATAAGGATCAGGTCCAGATCGGGGAACGCCCCGCGCAACTCCGCCACTGCCGCCAGATTGATGCTGGCATCCTCCCGGATCGCGGTGTGCGGGCACCCCCCCGTCTCCACCCCCCGGATGCGGTCCGCAGGCAACACCTGCGCCCGCAACAGATACTCCGCATCTTCGCGCGTGTAGATATCATTGGTGATCACGGCCATCGAACAGCGCCCCGCCAGCGCCCGGCACAGCGCTTCGGTCAGTGAGGTCTTGCCTACACCGACAGGCCCGCCGATCCCGACCTTCAATGGCCCGTTCTTCATGTCCGGAATATCCTCACATCCATATCTTCATGTTGCATCGCGGCCAGATCGCCCCGAATTGCCGCGGTTCCGATATTTTCCAGCGTCGCCGTCACCGCCCACTCCGCCATCTCACCGATCACCGGATGCAACGCCACCAAAACCGCCTGCCCCGCGGTCTGGCCCAAGGGCACGAACCGCGTCGCCACTGCCACCAGATTTCCCGCAAAGCCGTGCAGATACATCCCCACCACATCCTCTGGCGCAAGTGCCAGCGCTGCCGCCGCCTCGCCCACCGCCACCGGCAGGGCGCGTGGCGGCAGCGCCCGTCCGGTCATCGCCGCCACCGTGCGCGCAAATGCGGTTCCCTGATCAACCGTCTCGATCAACCGCTCCCGCGAGCCGGCCATCGCCCGCGCAAAAGCATCCAGCGCCGCGTGATCAGTGCCTACCCGCAACGCCTGAGCCAACAGCACCGCATCCGCCTGCCCTGCGCCGAACCGCAGCACATCCGCGATCCAGTCCTGCACCCCCTCGGCTGACCTCAACCCACCGGCGATCACCGATTCCAACCCATGGGAATAGGCAAAGCTGCCCGTGGGAAAAGCAGGCGATAGCCACTGAACGAGGGCCAAAAGATCAGTGCGCATGCCCCATCGTGCGCCCGATCCCATAAGCGCCCCCTTCTGGCATGAAGGGTGCGTCCGCTGCCACCACCGTTGCGCCCAGACCGCGCAGCATCCCGGCCAGCACATGATCGGCGCGGATCACCAGCCGATCTGCCTCGATCTGGCATGGCGTATGCCGGTTGCCGATGTGCCACGCCAGCCGGGTCAGATCGCCGGTCACCACAAGAACCGCCTCCTTCGCCGCCGCGACCTCGATCAGCCGACCGTCCGACAACTCGAATGCATCGCCCGCGAGAACGTTGGTGGTCTCGGCCAGATCGACCATGAATGCCTCGCCCGACGCCGTCACCAACCGTTTGCGACGCAAAAAGCGCTCGTCATAGCCCAACACCACCCGCGCGATGGCCAGGCGCGGCCATTGGCCGGCCCGATGCAAGGTTTGGGTAAGCGGCAAAGACATCTGATCACCTTTGCGAAGTTTTTACGATTTGAGTCGATGGTGAAGGTGTAGAACAAAGAAGGACCCCAGACATCATGACCAGACTCTCCCTCGCCGACGAACTCGCCGACATCCGGACCGAGATTGCCCGCCTGCAGCGGCGCGAAGTGACCCTTACTTCGATGGCGCATGACTTTCCGGTCTTTCCGGTGTTCCGCCGCGGCTGGCCGGTGCCACGTCGCGGCCAGGCCGACGCTGCCCGCGCCTGACGCCCGTCAATACAGAAAATAGCGCTGCGCAAGCGGCAACTCCCGCGCGGGCTTGCAGGTCAGCAAGACGCCGTCCGCGCGCACTTCATAGGATTCCGGGTCCACCTCGATGACCGGGGTCGCCGCGTTCAGTTTCATGTCGGATTTGCCGATGCCCCGGCATCCTTCCACCGCAACGGTTTCCTTGGCCAGCCCCAGCCGCGCCGCAATGTCATCCTGCTGCGCCGCACCGGATACAAAGACCACCGCGTTGCGTTCCACTGACCGACCGTATGCCCCGAACATCGGCCGGGTATGCACCGGCTGCGGCGTCGGGATGGATGCATTGGGATCACCCATCTGCGCCACCACGATGCAGCCGCCCAGCAACACCATCTCGGGCTTGGCCCCAAAAAAGGCGGGCGACCACAGCACCAGATCGGCCCGCTTGCCCACCTCGACACTGCCAATGTGGCGGCTGATGCCATGCGCGATTGCCGGGTTGATGGTATATTTCGCGATGTAGCGCTTGACGCGGCAGTTGTCATTGTCGCCCGTCTCGCCCTCCAACCGCCCGCGCTGCTGGCGCATCTTGTGCGCGGTCTGCCAGGTACGGGTGATCACTTCGCCCACCCGGCCCATCGCCTGACTGTCGGAACTGATCACCGAAAATGCCCCCAGATCGTGCAGGATATCTTCGGCCGCGATCGTCTCGCGCCGGATGCGGCTTTCGGCAAAGGCCACATCCTCGGGCACGCGGCGGTCAAGGTGGTGGCAGACCATCAGCATGTCCAGATGCTCTTCGATGGTGTTGACCGTGTAGGGCATCGTCGGGTTGGTCGAAGACGGAATGATGTTCTGCGACCCTACCACCTTGATGATATCCGGCGCATGGCCGCCGCCCGCGCCTTCGGTATGAAACGCGTGGATCGTGCGGCCCCGGACCGCCGCCAGCGTATTCTCGACGAACCCGGACTCATTCAGTGTGTCGGTGTGGATCATCACCTGCACATCCATTGCGTCCGCCACCGTTAGGCAGCAGTCGATGGCCGCCGGGGTCGTGCCCCAATCCTCATGCAGCTTCAGGCAACAGGCCCCGGCCCGCACCTGCTCCTCCAGCGCGGCCGGAAGCGACGCATTGCCCTTGCCCGCAAAGGCCAGGTTCATCGGAAACGCGTCTGCCGCCTGCATCATCCGCGCCAGATGCCACGGTCCCGGCGTGCAGGTGGTGGCCAGCGTGCCATGCGCCGGGCCGGTGCCGCCGCCCAGCATCGTGGTGACGCCGGAATGCAGCGCATCGTCGATCTGCTGCGGCGCGATGAAATGGATATGCGCGTCCATCCCCCCGGCCGTCAGGATACGCCCCTCCCCTGCGATGATCTCGGTCCCCGGGCCGATGATCACGGTCACGCCGGATTGCGTATCAGGATTCCCGGCCTTGCCAATTCCGGCAATCCGCTCGTCGCGCAGGCCGACATCGGCCTTGTAGATGCCAGTCCAGTCGACAATCAGCGCGTTGATGATCACCGTGTCCATCGCGCCAGCCGCCCGAGTGACCTGACTTTGCCCCATCCCGTCGCGGATCACCTTGCCGCCGCCAAATTTCACTTCTTCTCCGTAGGTTGTAAAGTCTTTCTCAACCTCGATGATCAGATCGGTGTCGCCCAGACGCAGCCGATCCCCGGTCGTCGGGCCGTACATGTCGGCATAGGTCTGGCGCGAAATCAGTGTGGGCATCGAAAACTCCGGTCAGGTTGGTTTGCCCGGGCCAAGCTTGGCCAGACGCTTTACATTGGCGGCCGTGGTTCTGCGCACCGGCCGCAAGGCCGCATCCGCCACCGCGACAGGTTCGGCCCCGCGGAGCATCGCCCGCGAAGCTGCCATGGCCCCTTCCGTCACTGCTGCAACTTTCTCTTCGACCATTCGCGCATTCTCGGCCGGGCTGACCCGCCACATCCCGGCCATCCCCAGCATCCGCATGCCGACGATCATCCCGGCCTCTGACATCATCTGCGAATTGCGCAGGCTCAACGCGATCACTTGCGCCGGTGTCATCAAAAACTGTCTCACGCCATGAACCTTTCGTCCACGGTCACGCCCAACGCCGTCACAAGTGCATTCGTCTGGCTCGCCATCGCGATGACGGCCAGAAGTTCGCCATGCTGCGCCTCGGTCATGCCCTTTGATTTCGCCGCCGCTGTGTGGGAATGGATGCAATACGTGCAGCCATTCGCGGTCGACACCGCGAGATAAACCAACTCCTTGACCAACGGTTCCAACGCGCCGGGGGCCATCACGACCTGCAATCTTTCCCACGTCGCGCGCAGCAGCGCCGGGTCTGCCGCGAGGGCGCGCCAGAAATTGTTGACATAGTCGGTCTGCCGCTTGGCCCGGATATCATCGAACACGGCAAGGGCCTCTGCCCCCGCCGCTGCGTCGCTGATCAAGGGAACAGTTGCCATCAGACCAGCGCCAGCACACGCGCCGGGCCGCCGGTGCCGCCCTTGTGTGTCGGCGCGCCCACCATCACGGTCGCCCCGGTTGCTGGCAGACCGTCAAGGTTGGCCATATTCTCGATCCCGTAGCGCCCACCAGGAAGCCAACTGAAATGCACCGCGAAATCCGCCGAATTTCCGGGGTCCAGCGACAGGGTGTCCACCCCAATGCAGGCCACATCCATTCCGGCAAGCATCTCTGTCGCCGCCTTGGAAAATCCGGGGAAAGCGAATTTGCCGTCCGGGGTGTTGCGGTACAGGGGATCGCCCACCTTCGCCGCCCAGCCCGAATTCATCGCCACACAAGCCCCAGCCGGAATTGCGCCATTCGCCGAAACCCAGGCTTCAATATCGGCAGGCTCCACCATCGCATTGGCGTCTTCCATGGCCTTCGCCTTGATATCCACGATGCAAAGAGGGCAGACCAGACGTTCAACCGGCAATTCATCTACCGACGTGCCATCCGCAGTGAAATGCAGCGGCGCGTCGATATGGGTGCCGGTGTGCTCGAATATCGTCAGCTTCCACAGCTGATAGCCGTTACCCTCAAACTTCACCGCAGGCTCGTAAATGATCCCCGGATTGCCGTCAAAGGTCGGAAATGCCCCGTCATAGCTATGCGTCAGATCGACCACTCTGGATGCCTGCGCCATCGCGGGGCGAGCGCTCATCAATCCGGCGGCCCCCGACGCGATCCCCACCGCCGCAGCCGACCGGAACAGATCGCGGCGGCTGAGCATCCCGAGCTTCACGTTTTCAATCACACAGGCGTGGCACATGGTAGTCTCCCTGATGGCGGGGTCACAACGGACCCATGATCTGTCGGTTAAAGCCGTAAACCTTGCGGTCCCCGGCATAGGGCACAAGGCGCACTTCGCGGCGCTGCCCAGGTTCGAACCGTACCGCCGTGCCTGCAGCGATATCAAGCCTCTTGCCCCGCGCCGCCACGCGGTCGAACTCCAGCCCCGGGTTGGTTTCGGCGAAATGGTAGTGGCTGCCCACCTGCACCGGGCGGTCGCCGGTATTGGCCACCATCAGCACCGTCACATCGGCGCCTTCGTTCAGCACGATATCGCCGGCCATCGGAAAGATCTCTCCCGGTATCATGACCACCCCTCGCGGATCGGGTGGTGAACGGTAACCAGCTTTGTGCCATCGGGAAATGTCGCCTCTACCTGCACGGAATGGATCATTGACGCGATGCCGTCCATGCACTGTTCGGCGGTGATCACATGCGCCCCGGCTTCCATCAGATCGGCAACGCTGCGCCCATCCCGCGCGCCCTCGACGACGAAATCGCTGATCAGAGCAATCGCTTCGGGGTGGTTCAGCTTTACGCCGCGCGCCAGCCGGCCGCGCGCAACCATCGCCGCAAGGCTGACCAGAAGTTTATCCTTTTCACGTGGCGTCAGATTCATTGCACCCTCACATCTGCCAGACGCGCGGCAGCGGACGCCCCGCCCGCATCACCGCAAGCACCCGCACGATCTGCCGCCGCAAGGGCCAACCGTCCACCGCCAGCATCCGCACCACCAGCTTGCCGTCGAAGGCCGATGCCGCCGCATCGACACCCGGCTCGTCCAGCACGCCCCGCAAGGGCGCAAGAATGTCGGCCAACCGATCTGCCACCATCACCACCGTTGCAAAGGCCCGTGCGCCGCCCAGACCCGCCGGTCCTGCCCGCAGCGCCGCATCGGTCAGGGCCAGAGGCTCCACCGACAGGGGCACCCCCGCGCGCAAGATGTCCCGCCGGTCGCGGAAATGAACCCGCCTCACAGTCTCGCCCATCGCCGCGCGGCCCAGCACAACCGCCTCCAGCGCAAGGCAGCCTGCGGCCTCGGCTAGGTCAATGACCGTCCGGCGTTCCAGTTTTGATCCTTCGAAAAGGATCGTTTCCTGCGGCAGCCAGTCCAGCCAGCCCCCCTGACCGACTGACAGCTGCACCTCCATCCGCGCCACCCCGCCTTCGGCCCGGTATGCGCGTTCCGCGGTCTGGGTGGTGGCCACCGCCCGCCCGCCATCCAGCATCAGCCCAAAGCGCAGCCGATCCCCCGCCGTAAGCCCGCCAGACGTGTTCAGAAACACTACCTCGGGCACCGGTCCCGCAACGGGCAGAATGGCCTTGGCCGACCCTTCCTGCCGCAGACGCCGCAACAATGCCGCACCGTCCCGGCAGGCAAGCTCAACCAAGGCGTCTCCCTTAGCGCGTTGCATTGGCGGTATTGGCTGCATGACGGTCATAACGCTCCCCCAGCCACCTTCCCGGCGGCAAGGACGATGTGACAATCCTGACCTTCCACGCGCCCCCTTGGGTCCGGTTGACCGCGCGCGATTTGCTGATTTCTTACGCAACTTGCGAAGTTTATAGGCGAGGTTTTAACGTCATCCGGTGATCAGAGCCGTCACCCGCGCCACGGCCTGCTTGACCAGCGCCGCATCGTCCCGTGCCTCGACATTCAGGCGCAGCAGGGGTTCGGTGTTTGAGCTGCGCAAATTCAACCGCCAACTTTCGAAATCGAGGCTCAGCCCATCGGTTTCATCCCGCGCCCGCGCCAGCGGCCCCAGTGCCCGCTCGACGCGTGCCACCGCCGCCGCCGCATCGCCCACCCGGAAATTGATCTCACCCGACGACGGAAAGTCCGTGCGCAGCGATGCCACCAGATCAGCCAGCCCTTGCCCCGTCCGCCCCATCAGTTCGGCCACCAGCAGCCAAGGGATCATCCCGCTGTCGCAGCACATGAAATCGCGGAAATAATGATGCGCCGACATCTCGCCACCGTAGACCGCACCTTCGCGCCGCAGCGCCGCCTTCAGGTAGACATGCCCGGTCCGCGCCAGCACCGCGCGCCCCCCACCCCGCGCCACCACATCCGCCGTCGCCCAGATCACCCGGGGGTCCTGCACGATCGTCGCCCCCGGCTCCTTGGCCAGGAAAGCCGCCGCCAGCAGCGCCACGACATATTCTCCGGCAACAAAGCCACCATCGGCGTCAAACAGGAAACAGCGGTCAAAATCGCCATCAAACGCCACGCCCAGATCAGCGTCCGCCGCGCGCACCGCTGCGGCCGTCACCGGTTGATTTTCCGGTAACAACGGATTCGGAATGCCGTTAGGAAAACGCCCGTCCGGGTCGTGAAACATCCGGGTAAAGCGCAGCGGTATGCCCCGCGCCGCCAGTCCTTCGGCCAGCCGGTCAAAGGTCGGACCTGCCGCGCCATTGCCCGTATTGATCAACACATGCAACGGGCGGAACTGCGCCGGTTCCACAAAGCCCAGCACCCGCGCAATATAATCCGCCCGCACCTGCGCTACGTCACGGCGTGCGCCCCCAGGCCCATATGCCGGACCAGATTCGTCCTCGGCCCGCGCCCTGACTGCGCCAAAAACCGTATCCGCCAGCGGCACCGATCCCGGTCCGACCAATTTCAACCCATTGTAATCCATCGGGTTATGCGAGGCTGTGACCATGATCCCGCCGCCCGCGCCCAGATGCGCCACCGCGAAATACATCTCCTCCGTCCCGGCAAGGCCAAGGTCCAGCACCTCGGCCCCCGCCGCCGCCAGCCCCGCCGCCACCGCCTCGGCCAGTTCGGGCGAGCTTATCCGGCAGTCGCGCGCCAGCACGACGCTGGCTGCACCCGTCTCTACCGCGAAAGCCCAAGCGATACGCCGCACGATCCCGGCGTCAATGTCCACCCCCAGCCGTCCGCGCACATCATAGGCCTTGAACGCCGTCAGGTTCATCCGCGTGCCCCGTAGTAAAGCCCCACAACATGCTCGGCTTCGGCAAAGAACAGCCAGCGTGCGGCGAATGCCCCGATCAGGTGGCACCCCGCCGCCGATCCGATTGCCCAAACACCGGGCAGCGCGAAAAGCAGTGCCGCTGGCAGCACTGTCACGAAGATCAGCGCAATGCCCCGCAGCTTTGCCGCATGCTTGCGACCGACGACGAAAATCATCTCGCGCATGAGGTAGTTTCCGCCGGTATGCGGCAGTTCGAACACCTCGGGCGTACCGATCCGCCCCAGTCCCGTCGCCGTGCCCAGCGTCGCGCCCGCCCGCGCAAACTGCCCGTCGCCGATGCGCCAAACCGCCAGCAGCACCCCTGCCAGCACAAGCGACAGTGGCACGGCCCACGCTTGCCCTGCCAGAATCGCGGCCCCGGTCACCGCGAAACCCAGAAACATCACCGGCGTGATCCAGTGATGCCAGCGCGGCACCGCCCTGATTTGCGCATAGATCATCGCGGTGGCGAATACCGTGCCCAGCGCCAGCACCGCCCCCACCAAGCCGATCCCGCGCGGCCAGCCCAAACCCAGCCAATCCGAAAGCGCCGTTGGCGCGAGCGTCACCAATGCCGCGACCGAAGCCCAGGCCTCACGGCTCAACCAGCTTGTCCGCCATTGGCTGAACGCCTTCAGCGCCCGTTGCGGGTTGCCAAGGTGGAACGTCGCGGCCATCAGGCCAGCCACCGCCAAGGCGTAGCCCAACCCCCACAGGAAAAACGCCGTCCAGCCCGACGGCAGCACCACCCCAAGACCCAAAAACGCCAGGTACCCGAACCCGATCCCCGACAGCACCGAAAACACGATGACCGATGGTGCCGGATGCATTCAGATTTTCCCCAGCATCTTGTCCAGCCACCCGGCAAACCCGGTGACCCTGATGTCGAGAAGCGGGGCCAGCAGGCTTGCCTGATCCGGCCGGTCCTTGGCGCGCGGCGGCAGATATTTGTTCACGGGCCGCGTCCCCATCTCGGGCATCAGGTCATAGCCGCCGCGCGCCGCGACCAGCCGGCTGACATCGCTGTCGGGATCGCCAAGATTGCCGAAATGCCGCGCGCCGGTCGGGCAGGTGCGGACGCAGGCAGGTTCGCGGTCAACTTCGGGCAGGTTGTCGTTGTAAATGCGGTCGACACACAACGTGCATTTCTTCATTACCCCGGCATCGCCATCCATCTCGCGCGCGCCGTATGGGCAGGCCCAGGCGCACAGGCCGCAACCTATGCAGGCATCCTCGTTGACCAGCACGATCCCGTCTTCGGCCCGCTTGTAGCTGGCCCCGGTCGGGCAGACGGTGACGCAAGGTGCATCATCGCAATGCAGGCAGGATCGAGGGAAGTTGACGATTTGTGGCGCCTGATCAGCAGGTTGCACCTGATAGCTATGAACACGGTTCAGGAACGTGCCCGACGGCGCCGCCCCATAGGGATTTTGGTCCGACAGTGGCACCCCGTAGCCCTGATCGTTCCACCCCTTGCAGGCAGTCACGCAGGCATGGCACCCGACACAGGTATCAAGGTCGATTACCAGACCCAGTTTTTTCACTGTCGCCGCAGGCAGCATCGTCATCGGCGACCCCCCTCCGGCACCACCCGGCTGATCGGCGGAAACGCAGGATCGGAATGGTCGCGCGGCCCCACCCTCTCGATCCGGACCCTCAGATCGAACCACGCCGCCTGCCCGGTCACCGGATCGGAATTCGAATAGCGGTGCCCGTCCCCCTTGGCGGGCAACAATTCAGATATCAGATGGTTCAGCAAGAACCCCTCCACCGCCTCCGGTGCTGCCTCGTCCAGTGCCCAGGCCCCCTTGCGTTTGCCGATTGCATTCCACGTCCACACGGTATTTTCGTTCAGCGCCGCCATATGTGCGACCGGCACTGTGATCCCGCCATTGGGCGAGATCACCCGCGCGTAGTCGCCCGGCTGAAAGCCCTCCGCCTCCCAGATTTTCGTTGGCAGATACAGGAAATTCTTCCCCCTGATCTGCCGCAGCCAGGCATTTTGCGACCCCCAGGAATGATACATGTCCATTGGTCGCTGCGTCAGCGCGTGCAGCGGATAGCCCCAGCCCGCCGCCTCGTCATCGCCGAACGGCGGATACCAGACCGGCAAGGGATGCATCGCGCGCTTCAACCGCTCGCGCAGATGATCCGGCGGCTGGATGGGCCCGTGCCCCTCGGCGGCTAGCTGGAATTTGCGCATCGGCTCTGACCAGATGTTGAAAAGGTAGGGCTGCGGCGCCTCATAGAAGCTCGTGGCGACAGCCCAGTCCTGGTAAGCCGCATTCCATGGTTTGTAATACCGCGCCTCTTCCGGCACATGCGCCTGAAAGAACCCGCCGTTTTCGATGTAGCGGTCCATCTGGCCCGGGTTCGGCGCGCCGCGCCCTATATCCTGGCCATTGCCACGAAACCCGATCAGCGGCCCTACGCCCGGTCGGCGCTGGTGGCTGACGATATAGTCGGCATAGTCCCTGAACTTCGCCGTCCCATCCTCATGCACCATCCCCGGCAAGCCCAGCCGCGCGCCAAGGTCCAGAAGCACCGACTGGAACCCCCGCACATCGCGGTCCGGCTCCACCACCGGCCAGCGGATGCTGTCGCCCGCCGCATCGGGTTCGCTGATCGGGCGGTCGAGAAGGCTGATGCAGTCATGCCGCTCCAGATATGTGGTATCGGGCAGGATCAGATCGGCGTAGGCCACCATTTCCGACGCATAGGCATCGGAGTAGATGATGCGCGGGATGACGTAGTCGTCGCCATCCTTTGCGGTCAGCATCTCCATCACCGACGCCGTGTTCATCGACGAATTCCACGACATGTTCGCCATATACATAAACAGCGTGTCGATCCGGTACGGGTCGCCCGCATGCGCGTTGGGGATCACCATATGCATCATCCCATGCGCAGACATCGGGTTCTCCCACGAGAACGCCTTGTCGATCCGCGCAGGGCTGCCATCGGGCAGCAAGCACAAGTTTTCCGGCCCCCGGACATAGCCCAGATGCGGGCCCGACAGCGGTTTGCCCGGCGTGGTCACAAAGTTCGGCGTCGGATGCGCCTCGACTGGCTTCGGATACGGCGGCTTAAGCCGGTAGCCGCCCGGCACCTCCACCGTGCCCAGCACGATCTGCAACAGATGCAGCGCCCGCGCCGTCTGAAACCCGTTGGAATGCGCCGAAATCCCCCGCATCGCGTGAAAACTGACCGGCCGCCCCGGCATGTTGGGATGCGCGTTCCCCCGGAAATCCGTCCAAGGCTGGTCCAGCACGATCGCCTGATCAAACGCCACCGAGGCCAGTTCCGCCGCCAACTGACGAATGCGCAAAGCGCTGACCCCACACCGCGCAGCCACCGCTTCGGGAGCATAGTCCGGTGCCAGATACATCTCGGCCATATGCTGGAACACCGTCCGGTTGCCCTGCCAGACCGCGCCCAGATCAGGCTCCACCCCTTTGCCATCCCATGCCGCCGGGTGCTGCGTGGTCTTGTCGATCACGAAAGGCTGGCTTTCGGCATTGCGCGCGAACAGCCCCTTCTCTGCCCCCTCCGCCGCGTTCACCAAAAGCCCCGCATTGGTGAACTGCGCAAGGTAGTGCAGATCGACCTTCCCCGCCTCCAGCAGGCAGTGGATCAGGCTCAGGATCAGCAACCCATCCGTCCCCGGAGTGATCCCGATCCAGTCGTCCGCCACGGCGGAATAGCCGGTGCGGATCGGGTTCACCGAAATCACCCGCGCCCCCCGCTCCTTCAGCCGACCCAAACCGATCTTGATCGGATTGCTGTCATGGTCCTCCGCCACGCCGAACATCACGAACAGCTTGGTATGATCCCAATCGGGCTGACCGAACTCCCAGAACGCCCCGCCGATGGTGTAGATGCCGGCCGCAGCCATGTTCACGCTGCAGAACCCGCCGTGCGCCGCATAGTTCGGTGTACCGAATGCCTGCGCCCACCAGCCGGTCAAGGACTGCGACTGATCCCGCCCGGTGAAGAATGCCAGCTTTTCCGGCGCCGTCTCCCTCAGCGGCTTCATCCAGGACACCGCCGTCGCCAAAGCCTCGTCCCACGAGATTTCCTCGAAAGCCCCCGATCCGCGCGGCCCCACCCGCCTGAGCGGCTTGCGCAGTCGCGAGGGCGCAGTGATCTGCATGATCCCCGCCGCCCCCTTGGCGCAAAGAACACCCTTGTTGATCGGATGATCCCGGTTGCCCTCGATATAACTCACCTTGCCGCTTTTCAGATGCACGTTGATCCCGCAGCGGCAGGCGCACATGTAGCAGGTGGTGCGGCGCACCTCGTCCGACACCGGGGGTGACAGATCAATCCTTGGCTGGTCGTTCACGCGCCCTCCCCGGCCCTGACGGCCTGCGCCTCAGATGCAATCTGGCGCTCTTCCTCTGCCGCAACTGTCCAGATCGCGACAGAAGATGACGCGGCATGGATCATCCCGGCATTCTGCGCATTTGCAGCCCCATCCACAACCGCGCCAAGGTAGCCAAGCCCCGCAATCATGCCCGCCCGCACCCTTGCGTCATTCTCGCCCATGCCACCGGTAAAGGCCACCGCATCAAGGCCCCCCATCGCCGCCGCCATGCTGCCCGCGTGCCGCACCGCCCAATAGGTAAAATGCGCCACGGCAAAGCTATCGGCCCCCAGACGCCGCATGTCGTTCGACCCGCCAAGCGCCAGCAAGCCGCTTTCGCGGTTCAGGATGCGCGACGCCCCCGCTACCCCATGCACCTCGGCCAGCCGCAAGACGGCATTGCCGTCGATCGCCCCCGCCCGCGTGCCCATCGTCAACCCGTCCAGCGGTGAATATCCCATCGTCGTCGCCTCCGATCGCCCCTCGCGGATCGCGCACAGCGACGCCCCGTTTCCCAGATGGCAGGCCAGCAAGCGGCGCGGCAGATGCCCCCGCGCGGCCAGGACCCGCACGAGCGCCGCATAACTGATCCCGTGAAACCCATAGCGCCGGAGGCCCCGCTCCCGTTCCGCCAGTGGCAGGGCATAGGTCACCGCCACCTCGGGGTTGGTCGCGTGAAACGCGGTGTCAAAGCTTGCATACTGCGGCAGGTCAGGGGCCAGCGCCGCCACCGCCCGTATGCCCATTACATTCGCCGGGTTGTGCAGCGGTGCCAGGGGCACGCAAGCCTCGATCGCCGCCAGCACTGCCTCGGTCACCCGGCAAGTGCTGACCAGCCCCGCCCCGCCATGCACCACCCGATGCGCCGCCGCGGTCAGATCGCCAACCGCAACCCCGGCCCGCGCCAACCCCGCAGCCAGCGCCTCGGCATGGCCCCCCGCAGCGATCTCCGAAACCTGCGCCCGCGCAACCTCGGCCAGCCCGTCATCAAACGCCGCCAGCTTCACCGAAGACGAACCGGAATTGACCACCAGCCACATCAGACCAGCGCCTTCACCAGCCCAAGACCCGCAAGCCCGGCCAGCAGCAGTATCGCAAAACGGCGAAACTCCTGCGGGTCCGTGGAAAAGAAATGCCGCCCCCCCAGCCAGTTGCCAAAGAACGTCAGCGGCAGCGCGATCAGCGAGGCCCAGAGCGTATCCCAAGTGACAAGCCCCGCCCAGAAATACAAGGGCGCAGAGTAAAGGTCGAGCAGCGGGAAATACGCGATCAGCGTCGCTCGGAACACCGCCCCCCGCATCGGCTGCGCGGCAAAGAACGCCGCCACGGGCAGACCCCCCATGCCGGGCGCGTTGGCCAGACCGGACACAAGTCCCGCGACAACGTTCCCCGCCCCCCCGACCTCACCCGCCAGCCGCCACCCGGCCAGCAGGACCAGGCACATCAGAAGGACATAGCCGGAAATGACCGCCCGTGCGGTATCCTCTCCGACCCCGGTCAGCACCCACAGGCCCAGCGGCAAACCAACCGCTGCGCCGGCCAGCAGCAGCCAGACCCGGCGCCAGTCCACATCCGGCCCGGCTCCCTTTGCCGCTTGCAGCGACATCGCTGTCTCCAGGATAACCACAACCGCGACGAAATTCAGCGGATTGGTCACCAGCGAGGACGCCGCAATGACCATCGCGGAATAGCCAAAGCCGGAATACCCGCGGACGAACGCCGCGACAAAGATCGCCACCGCCATCCAGACAAGCGCGACCGCCCCGAGGTCAAACGGCACTCCGCCTCCTCCCCGAATTTTCCACGAAAATTCGCCCGCGCCTCACCCGACGACCTGCAGCCGCATATCCGCCATCGATATCCCCGCCACCTCGACCGGTTTCTTCATCGCATCGCGGCGGAACGGCTCTCCCAGTTCTTGATTGATCATCGCCTCGATCAGCGTCGTCTTGCCGTGCTCCATCTGGTCAACCACAGCCTTGGCCAGCGCATCGCGCAATTCATCCATCGTCCGCGCCTGCACCCCTTGCAGACCGCAGGCCTTGGCAATCGCGGCGTAACTCACACCCTCATCCAGTTCGGTGCCGACGAAATTGTCGTCATACCAAAGCGTTGAATTGCGCTTTTCCGCGCCCCACTGGTAGTTGCGGAAGACGACCATGGTGATCGCGGGCCATTCCGGGCGGCCGATCGCCGTCAGCTCCGTCACCGCAATCCCGAACGCCCCATCGCCTGCAAAGCCCACCACCGGCACATCCGGGCAGCCGATCTTGGCCCCGATGATCGAAGGCAGACCATAGCCGCACGGTCCGAACAGCCCCGGCGCCAGATACTTCCGCCCCGCCTCGAACGTCGGATAGGCGTTGCCGATCGCGCAGTTGTTGCCGATATCGCTGGAAATGATCGCCTCACGCGGCAAGGCCGACTGGATTGCCCGCCACGCCATGCGCGGGCTCATCCAGTCCGGCTTGTCAGCGCGGGCGCGCTGATTCCACGTCGTGCCCGGATCATCTTCCTCATGGTCCATCGACGACAAGGCCTGAGCCCATGCGGATTTCACCTGAGCGATTTTTGCCTTGCGCTCGGCTCGCGCATGGTCACCGGCGGTAGAGGCCAGCCGCGCCAAAACCGCCTCGGCGACCTTTTTGGAGTCGCCGACAATGCCAACAGTAACCTTTTTGGTCAGCCCGATCCGATCCGGGTTGATGTCGACTTGGATGATCTTGGCCTCTCTTGGCCAGTAGTCCAGCGCGTAGCCCGGAAGCGTTGAAAACGGGTTCAGTCGGGTACCCAGACATAATACCACATCCGCCCCCGAAATCAACTCCATTGCGGCTTTTGATCCATTGTATCCCAAAGGCCCCGCGAACAACGGATGGCTGCCCGGGAACGCGTCATTGTGCTGATATCCGACACAGACCGGCGCATCCAGCCGCTCTGCCAGCCGCATCGACGCCGGGATCGCACCGCCGATCACCACGCCCGCACCGTTCAATATCACGGGAAATTTTGCCTGGCTCAGCAATTCGGCCGCTGCCTGAATGGCAGTGTCCCCCCCGCAGGGCCGTTCGAACGCCACGACTTCTGGCAGATCGATGTCGATCACCTGCGTCCAGTAATCGCGGGGCACGTTGATCTGGGCAGGCGCGCTCATCCGCTTGGCATTCAGGATCACCCGGTTCAGTACCTCGGCCATGCGGGAAGGATCGCGCACCTCCTCCTGATAGGCCACCATGTCGGCGAACAGCGCCATCTGTTCCACTTCCTGAAAGCCGCCCATCCCGATGGTCTTGTTCGCCGCCTGCGGTGTTACCAGCAGCAGCGGCGTATGGTTCCAGTAGGCCGTCTTGACCGGCGTCACGAAATTCGTGATCCCTGGCCCGTTCTGCGCGATCATCATGCTCATCCGACCGGTCGCGCGGGTATAGCCATCCGCCATCATCCCGCCCGACCCTTCATGCGCGCAGTCCCAAAAGCTGATCCCCGCCTTCGGAAACAGGTCGGAAATCGGCATGAAGGCCGATCCGATGATCCCGAACGCTTGGTTGATCCCGTGCATCTGCAGCACTTTCACAAAAGCTTCCTCGGTAGTCATCCTCATGGCGCGTCTCCCAATCCAAAAAGTCAGTTTCTAAGCAATTTATCGGGGCCGTCGCCGACCCCTTAGGGCCAGAACCCACGCCAAGCTAAGTCCAGATCACAGCAATGCCGTCGCAATGCGTGCCACACCCTCCGGTATCCGCTGCGGGCTGATCGACGAATAGGCCAGACGATAGCAGTTCCGCGGCCCATCGTTCGCAAAGAACGCCCGCCCAGGCTCGATCAGCACCCCCTCGCGCCGCAACCGCAGCGCCAGGTCTTCGGTATCCACCGCCACGGGCGCCCGCATCCAGAACGATGATCCACCAAACCCGCCCTGCCCCGCGACCGCCAGCCCAGCGGCATCAATTGCCTCTGCCATCACCTGCCGCCGCCGCCGGAAGGCACTCCGCATCCGGTTGATCAGGGCATCGTAATGCCCCATTGCCAGAAAATAGGCGACCGTCCGCTGTACATGCCCGGGCGGATGGCGCAGCACCGTTGCGCGCAGCCCCCGGGCCTCGGCGATGAAGGCCGCGGGCCCCACCAGATAGCCCAGCCGTAACCCCGGAAACATCGATTTGGAAAACGACCCCGCATAGATCACCCGCCCGCCCTGATCCAAAGACTTCAGCGCCGGAGCGACAGGTTTCAGGAAACTCATCTCGAACTCATAATCATCCTCCACGATCACGAACCCCTCCCGCGCAGCCGCAGACAGCAGCGCAACCCTCCGCTCCACCGGCATCGTCGCGTTCGTCGGGCACTGGTGACTGGCCGTGGTGAATACCACATCCGCCATTGGCAACCGGTCCGGCGGCAGCCCGCCATCATCCACGTCGACTGGCACCACCGTGGCCCCCGTCGTGGCCAGGATCCCCCGCCACCCCGGATAGCCCGGATTTTCCACCACCGCCCGGCGCCCCGGCCCCAGCAACACCGTCGCCGCCATCCACAGCGCATTCTGCGCCCCCAGCGTCAGCAGCACCTCGTCCTCCCGCGCCGCAATCCCGCGCCGAGGCAAAATGGTGCGCAGGATCTGCTCGATCAGCAACGGATCGTCGCGCTCATAGTAGTCGGACGTCAGCGCCGCGAAATCCCGCTTGCCGAGTGCGCGCAACGCACATTGTCGCCAGTTCTGATGATCAAACAGCGTAGGGTCTGCCTGCCCGTAGATGAACGGATAGGGATAAGCCTCCCAATCCTGCGGCCGCTCCACCCTTGCCAGCGTCGAGAAACGCGCCCCCGTCAGCCCCGCGAAATCCACCGCGTCATGGCGCGGTGGCGCGTCCGGAAACTTCGCCGCCCGCGGTGCGTTATCCGAAACGTAATATCCCGACCGCCCCCGCGCCGTCAGGTAATCCGACGCCACCAGATCGCCGTAGGCAAGCGTCACCGTAATCCGTGCGATCCCCAGATGCGCCGCCAAAGCTCGCGACGACGGCATCTTCTGCCCCGCCCGGAACCGCCCTGCAAGAATGCCTTGCGTGACCATCCCCCGGATGCGCTGCTGCAACGTGCCCGAGGTGGCGGAAGTGAGATGGAACGCTTCCGGCGGAATTTGCATGGGGGCCTTCAGATCAGACGGCAGAGCGCGATTAGTACAGAAAAGGGGTCATGGTGAGCGGCAAAGTCAAGCGCGGGCAAACCCGAAAACTCACGACACTAAAAGGTAACGCCAGACCGCAGAGCGGGCAAACCACCGAGTTCAGGCATTTTATGCCTCAATCTCCTCTTACCGAAGTTCTGCCGCAGACGCCCCAAAGCGCCCGTCAGACCGGGGGAGGTGAACGATCAGAAATCGTCCAGTGAACGATTTCCGCAAAGAACGCCCGCCCCTGGGCGGGCCAATAGACCCCCAAAAAGTGCAATGATTCGAAGTAGACAAGTCTAGTAGCCCTTGATGCCTTTCGGCGGCTAGGGTCGTGCGCAAAACTTACCAGGTTGCATGGTCCTGCCTGCGCGTGGAAATCACTAAAACACTCGCCCCAAGGCTCCGTCAATTGCCGCGGTGATCTCATCAATATCATCAGCCGAAGCGATCAGCGCCGGGCTGAGGCACAGGGTATTGTTGAACCCCGGCACCGACCGGTTGGTGGCCCCGATGATCACCCCCTGCTGCATGCAATCGGCCACCACCGCCTGCACCTTCTTCTCGTCCGCCGGCTCGCGTGTGGCCCGGTCGGCGACCAGTTCGGCCCCGCAGAACAGCCCCTTGCCCCGCACCTCGCCGATCACCCGGTGCTTGTCCATCAGGGCCGACAGGTTCCCCATCAGCCGGTCCCCCATCGCCAGAGTGTTGTCCAGCAGCCC
Organism: Paracoccaceae bacterium; assembly: GCA_043727195.1. Classification (GTDB taxonomy): domain Bacteria; phylum Pseudomonadota; class Alphaproteobacteria; order Rhodobacterales; family Rhodobacteraceae; genus JAUYQR01. Next base: position 46,233 of record JAYSYZ010000136.1, on the reverse strand, counting down.
CTCATCCTCGATGATCCGCATGTTCTCCAGCGCCGCCGCCGGCCCCGCCGTGCAACCGCCGAAAGTGGAGATATCCCGGAAGTAACTCATCGGGTCGGATGCATCGTCCTTGAACATCTCGAACACCGCCTCGGTCGTGACCGTGCAGGAAATCGCGGCATAACCGGACGCCACCCCCTTTGCCATGGTCACAAAGTCGGGCTTGATCCCGTAATGCTGATAGCCGAACCACACACCCGTGCGCCCGACCCCGCAGACGACTTCGTCGAGATGCAGCAGGATATCGTACTTGCGGCAGATTTCCTGCACGCGCTCCCAATACCCCGCAGGCGGCACGATGACCCCGCCCCCCGCCGTCACCGGCTCCAGCACCAGACAGCCGATCGTGTCGGGACCTTCGCGCAGGATCACCTCTTCGATCGCGTCCGCTGCCCGTTCGCCGTAATTTTCCACTTCCCACTGCTTGCGATACTCAAGACAGTGGGGAACCATCACGAACCCCTCCGGGAACGGGCCGTACTGCGCATTCCGCTGCGCCTGCCCGCCGGATGCCAGCGCTGCAATTGTGGTGCCGTGATAGTCGCGTTCCCGGTACAGGATCTTCCACTTCTTGCCGCCGTGGTGACGGTGCGACATTTGCCGCACCATCTTGTAGACCTTCTCGTTCGCCTCCGACCCTGAGTTGGAGTAGTAAACCCGCGACAGGCCAGGCATCTTTTCGATCAGCCGCTTGGCAAAGATCGACCCGGGGATCGATCCTGCTGCACCAGCAAAGTAGTTCATCTTGATCAGTTGGTCGCGCACCGCGTCGGCGATGCTTTCCCGCCCGTAACCCACGTTAACCGTCCAGACACCGCCAGACACCGCATCGAGATGCTCTTTTCCCTTGGCATCCCAGACCCGCATACCCTTGCCTTCGACGATCACCCGCGGATCAACCGTCTCGTATTGCTTGTGCTGGCTCAGATGGTGCCAGACATGCGCCCGGTCGGCCTCGATCACCGCGCCGATATCATTCACTCCGCTGAAGCCTTCCATGGCAATAACCTTTCGCATCCGGGTTTCACGTCTTAGCATCCAAGAAACAGCAATTGCACCTTAGGGCCAGTGCGGCTTTTGCCGTAAGGCCAGACTAGCACGAATATTCTACGCGGTACCAATCCACGAACCGCTTCAGGCCGTCGCGCAGGGGGGTGTTGGGCTGAAAGTCGGTCAAGCGGCGCAACAGCGAGGCGTCAGCCCAGGTGGCAGGCGCATCACCGGGCTGCATCGGCAAAAGATTGCAGATCGCCTTGCGGCCCACCAACGCCTCGATGATGCCGATGAATTCCATCAGGTGTACTTTGTCGGAGTTGCCGATATTGACGATCCGGAACGGCGCGACCGCGCTGAGCGAATCTCCCTCCACCGGGGCCGCCCCTGCCTCAGGCCGTGGCGGCACCACGTCGATCAGCCGCCGCACTGCCTCGACCAGATCATCCACGGCGGTAAAATCGCGCCACATCTCACCCCGGTTATAGACGTCGATCGGCCTGCCTTGCAGGATCGCCTCGACGAACTTGAAATAAGCCAGATCGGGCCGCCCCCAGGTGCCGTAGACGGTGAAAAACCGGAACAACGTTACCGGCAAATGCCACAGATGCGCGTAAGAATGCGCCAGCGCCTCGGTGGCCTTTTTGGTGGCCGCATAGACGGTCAGCGGCGCATCGGTGCGATCCGTCTCAAGGAACGGCATCGCCGGACTGGCGCCGTAGACCGAAGAAGTGGAGGCGATCAGCAGATGCGCAACCCGCAGCCGCTTTGCCGCCTCCAGCACATTGAAACTGCCCACGACGTTGCTTTCGACGTAGGATCGCGGGTTTTCCAGACTGTACCGAACCCCGGCCTGTGCTGCGAGATGGATGATGATTTCGGGGGCGAAATCGTCCATCACGCGGTCCAACGTCGGCATATCCTCCAGCATCGCTTCGGTGGCCGAAAAGCCGGGCGTCTGCAACAGAATGGCATGGCGCTTGCGCTTCATTGCCACATCGTAATACGCGGTCATCCCGTCGTAGCCATGAACGCGAAAGCCTGCCTGCAACAGGTGGCGCGCAAGGTGAAAGCCGATGAACCCAGCCGAGCCTGTGATAAAGACGTTGCGCACGCACGCTTTCCTGTCCACGCCGTTCGTGGCGGACAATCCGCGCGCTGTAGGAGTATGTCAAGCTGCGGACCTTGTACCCTCGATCCACTCGCGAAAGATGTTGCACACGCCAGTCATTTTCGGGACACCCTGCCAACGATGCTTCTGACCATCACCGACCTCGTCAAGTCTTACGAAAGCAGCGAAGGTTTGATCCCAGTTCTGGCGGGGGTCAGCCTTAGTCTCGATGCCGGGCAAAGCCTGGCGCTGACCGGCGAATCCGGCAGCGGCAAGAGCACGCTCCTGCATGTGGTGGCGGGGTTGGACCCCGACTTTGGCGGACAGATCATGCTGGCTGGACAAGCCGTTGCGGGGATGGATGATGCGGGACGCGCGACCCTGCGGCGGGGCACGGTTGGGCTGATCTTTCAACAGTTCAACCTGATCCCCTCGCTGAACGTGGCCGCAAACCTTGCGTTTCAGGCACGGCTGATCGGGCGTCCGGATGCGGCCTGGACAGCCCGGTTGGCCGAGGCGCTGGGGCTGGGCGCCCTTTTGTCGCGCTACCCCGAACAGCTTTCTGGCGGGCAACAGCAGCGTGTCGCCATCGGACGCACACTGGCGGCCAAGCCGCGTCTGGTGCTGGCGGATGAACCGACCGGCAATCTGGACGAAGCCACCGGTGATGCCGTGCTGGAGCTGATGCTGGGCCTTGTCGCCCAGTCCGGGGCCGCGCTGTTGCTGGTGACGCATTCCACCCGGCTTGCCGCGCGGCTGGACCGGACCGCGCATTTGCGCGCCGGGCGGATCGAAGCATGATGCGGGCTGGTCTTGCCGCACTGCTGTCGCACTGGCGGCGGCATCCTTTGCAGCTGGCGATGCTGCTTCTGGGGCTGGCTCTGGCAACCGCGCTCTGGTCCGGGGTGCAGGCGATCAATACCGAAGCGCGGGCCGCCTATGCCAGCGCCGCAGGCACATTGGGGCAAGATCGGCTGGCCCGGCTCGTCCCGGCCACCGGCGATACCCTCGACCAAGCGCTCTATATCGCGCTTCGGCGGCAGGGTTGGCCTGTCTCGCCCGTCATCGACGGCACAATGCCCGCGTCGCGGCTGCGGGTTCTGGGGATCGAGCCGCTGACCCTGCCACGCGATGCTGCCCTGCCCGGCGCGCCCGGCCTCGGGTCCGGTGACCTTGCGGCCTTTTTGGCGGGCAAGTTGGTCCTCGCTCATCCCGACACACTGGCCCGGCCGGATCTTGCGGGCTTGTTGCCAAGGCTGCGTCTGGCCCCGGCCGATGATCTGCCACCGATGACGGTATTGGGCGACATCGGCACTGCCCAGCGCCTTCTGCGGCTGGAGGGGCGGCTGACGGCCCTGCTGCTTGGCCCCGATCAACGCCTGCCCGGCCCGATGCCCGCCACCCTGACGCTGCGTGCCCCTGACGCAGACGACGGTTTGGCGCGGTTGACCGACAGCTTCCATCTTAACCTGAGCGCCTTCGGCTTTCTGGCTTTTGCGGTCGGTGTCTTCATCGTGCATTCGGCCATCGGCCTGGCGTTCGAGCAGCGCCGCCCGGTCTTTGCAACCCTCAGGGCGCTTGGCCTCTCGGCGCGGGCGCTGACGCTGCTTCTGCTGGCCGAACTCCTGATCCTGTCGCTGGTCGCAGGCACCATCGGGGTGGCCATGGGATACGGGGTCGCGGCAGCCTTGTTGCCTGACGTCGCGGCCACTCTCGGCGGGCTCTATGGCGCGCCGGTTCCGGGCAGCCTGTCGTTCCGCCCCGGATGGTGGGGGGCGGGATTGGCGATTGCTGTGATCGGCACGCTTGCGGCGGCGTCGCAGAGCCTGTGGCGGATCTGGCATCTGCCGGTCCTGGCCCCGGCCCGGCCACGTGCCTGGGCGCTGGCTTCGGCACGAACCGGGCGCTGGCAACTGGCGGCGGGCGCCACCCTGCTAGCCACAGCGGCTTTCATTCTTGGCTTTGGCTCAGGCCTCTGGGCCGGATTCGCGGTGCTGGCTGGGCTGCTGCTTGGCGCCGCGCTGGTGCTGCCCGCGATCCTTAGCGCGCTGACCGGCCTTGCCAGCCGCCACAGTCACGGGGTCTTGGCGCAGTGGTTCTGGGCCGACACCCGCCAGCAACTGCCCGGATTGTCGCTTGCCCTGATGGCCTTACTGCTGGCGCTGGCCGCCAATGTGGGCGTCGGCACCATGGTCGCCAGTTTTCGTAGCACCTTCACCGGCTGGTTAGACCAGCGCCTCGCATCGGAGCTTTACCTGACCACCCGCTCCGCGTCCGAGGCCGAAACGATCACCGCCTGGTTGCAACCAAGGGTCGACGCGGTTCTGCCCATCGTCACGACCGAAGCCACCCTTATCGACCAACCCGGCAACATCTACGGCGTAGCGGACCACGCCACCTATCGTGACAACTGGCCACTGCTGGCCGCCGCCCCCGGCGTATGGGACAGCATCGCCAGCGGCAAAGCGGTGCTGATCAACGAACAACTGGCCCGACGTACAGACCTTGGCCTGGGCGATCCCGTTTCCCTGCCCGGCGGGGCGCTTCCCATCGCGGGGGTCTATTCCGATTATGGCAACCCCTCGCCGCAGGCCATCATCGGACTTGGCACCTTCACGACGCGCTTTCCTGATGTGACCGCACTGCGCTTCGCCCTGCGCCTGCCGCCATCCGAAGTCGCACCGCTGGCCGATGCCCTGCAAGCCCGCTTTGCCCTGCCCGAGGGCGCGCTTGTCGATCAGGCTGGCATTAAGGCCTTTTCGCTGCAGGTCTTCGACCGCACCTTCACGGTGACGGCGGCGCTGAACGCGCTCACGCTCGGGGTCGCGGGGTTGGCGATGTTTGCCAGCCTGATGACCCTTGCGGGCATCCGTCTGCCGCAATTGGCCCCGGTCTGGGCGATGGGCCTGACACAGCGCCGCCTCGCCGGGCTCGATTTCCTGCGCACACTGCTTCTCGCCGTCCTGACCGCAGCGGCCGCCTTGCCGTTGGGTCTGGCACTTGCATGGGTGCTTCTGGCCGTGGTGAATGTTGAGGCGTTTGGCTGGCGGCTGCCAATGCAGATTTTCCCGGCCGACTGGCTGCGCCTGTTCGCCGCCGCTCTTGCCGCTGCCGGTGTTGCAGCCCTGATCCCTTCGGTGCAACTGGCCCGCCGTGCGCCGACCGATCTTTTGCGGGTGTTCGCCAATGAACGTTAAAGCGCTGATCTTCACGTGGTTGACGTCGCCAGCACTGGCGCAAGGCTTTGCCGACATGGGCGCCCCGGCGACAGGCTTCGCCCTGCCCGATCCAGACTACAGGCTGGAATTTCCCGCCGATCACGGTGCCCACCCCGATTTCCGCATCGAATGGTGGTATGTGACGGCCACTCTTACCGGCGCAGACGGAAAGGATTACGGCGCGCAGTGGACCCTGTTCCGCACCGCAACCGCCCCCGATGAACCGTTGCGCGAGGTACCGGGTTGGCAAAGCCCGCAGCTTTGGATGGGTCATGCAGCCGTCACCACGCCAGACGCCCATCATGTCGCTGAACGGCTGGCGCGCGGCGGCGTCGGGCAGGCAGGCGTGTCGCTGGACGCACCGTTTACCGCCTGGATCGACAACTGGCAGATGGTCAGCCGCGCGGTGAAAGACAGTGACCCATTGTCAGCACTGACCTTATCGGCGCGTGGCGAGGTGTTTTCCTACACCCTTGATCTCTCTGCAAAAGGGCCGCTCGTTGCACAAGGCGAACAGGGCTATTCGGTGAAATCGGCCGAAGGTCAGGCCAGCCACTATTACTCGCAGCCGTTCTATACCGTTACCGGTCGGCTGAACCTGCCGACAGGGCCGGTTGCCGTCATCGGGCAGGCCTGGCTTGACCGGGAATGGTCGTCCCAGCCCCTTGCCGCTGACCAGACCGGCTGGGACTGGTTTTCGCTGATGTTTGACGATGGATCCCGGCTGATGGGCTTTGTGCTGCGCGATGGCGGGTCGGGCTTCACCTCTGGCACCTGGATCGCTGCAGACGGCATCCCGACACCGCTAGCCCCGGGTGCGCTGCAGGCGGAACCTTTGTCCACAGCAACAGTCGCCGGGCGCGATCTGCCGGTGGAATGGCGGCTGACCCTTCCTGAACGCGGTCTTGATGTCACTTTGTCGGCGTTGAACCCGCAGGCATGGATGGATACCAAGGTGCCCTATTGGGAAGGTCCGATTGCCATTTCCGGCAGCCACACCGGGCGTGGCTATCTGGAAATGACCGGCTACTGACCATCAGACTTTCGCAGCGGTCACTTCCACCTCCACCAGAAATTCCGCACGGGTGAACCCCGAGACGATCACCAGCGTCGAGGCCGGAAGCCGGGTGATCCCCGCCAGCCAGGCATCCCGTGCCGCCATGTAGCCTGCCATGTGCGCGCGCGCCGTGACATAGGCGTTGATCCGGATCACATCGGCAGGCCCCATCCCCGCCTCACGCAGGATCGCGGTGCAATTGGCCAGACAAAGCCGCGCCTGCGCCTCAGCCCCATCCGGCACCGTGCCATCACCTGTCAACGCCAGTTGGCCCGAGGTGACCACAAGACGACAGCCCGCAGGCACCTCCACCCCATGCGCATAGGATGCGAAAGGTGGCGCAATCTCGATCGGGCTAAGCATTTTCATCGTCAGTCTCCTGTGGCGAGCAGTCAGCATCCGGGCGATGCAATCCAGCGTTGCACACGTTGATCTTGCCTTGCTGCCGTATCTGCGTAAGTTTTGGGCAGGATTATCCCGGACATGCACCAAGGAAAAGCTTTTCCACCGCAAATTCCCCTCACTGGCCGAGATGCCCCTCGCCTCTCCGCACGCTCCGACTAGGCTGCCCACACAATCAGGTTCTTCAGGAGGAATGCCCATGTCCATCACCGCCCGCGCCCTTGGCGCCACTGCTTTGACTGCTGCCCTTGGCGCTGCCCCCGCCATGGCTCAAAACGTCGCCGTCGTATTCGGCACGAACTGGCTGGCTCAGGCGGAACACGGTGGCTTTTACCAGTCGGTTGCCGACGGCACATATGCCGCCTGTGGGCTGGACGTGACGATCCAGCCGGGCGGCCCGCAGGTGAACAACCGCGCCCTGATGATTGCCGGGAAGGTGGACTACCACATGGGTGGCAATCTGCTTGAGGCATTCTCTGCCGCTGCCGAAGGTGTGCCGATTGTTGCCGTGGCCGCCGCGTTCCAGAAAGAACCGCAGGTCATTCTTGCCCATCCCGGCAAGGCCGCGACGTTCGAGGATCTGAAAAAACTCGACAAGATCCTGATCGGCGATCAGGGCTATGCCAGCTTTTACCAGTGGATGAAGGCCGCTTACGGTTTTACCGACGAACAGCGCGAAGTCTACACCTTCAACCCCGCCCCGTTCATCGCCAACGAAAACTGGGGAATGCAGGGCTATCTGTCGTCCGAACCCTATATGGTGGCCAAGGAAGCGGGGTTTGAACCCGACGTCTTCCTGATTGCCGATGCGGGATATTCCACCTATTCCACCCTGATCGAGACGATGGCCGACACGGTGGCCACCAAGCCCGAGCAGGTAACCTGCTTTGTCGAAGGGTCGATCAAGGGCTGGTACAACTATCTCTACAACGACAATGCCGCCGCCAATACGATGATCAAGACCGACAATCCCGACATCACGGATGAGGCCATCGCCTATGCCATCGAAAAGATGAAATCGGCGGGAATCGTGGATTCGGGTGACACAGAAACAATGGGGATTGGCGCGATGACCGAAACCAAGGTGAAGGATTTCTTCGACAAGATGGTCACCGCCGGGGTGGTTGCCGCCGACATCGATTGGGCATCGACGATCAACACATCCTTCGTCAACAAGGGTGTCGGGATGGATCTGAAGCCGAAGATGTAACCCAACCTACACCAACGGGAGGGCTGCAGGGCCCTCCTCATCCGTGGAAGATCCATGTCAGACCTGCTCCATCGACCCACCCTGCCGCTTGGCCAGCGCCCGAAAGTGCTGGAGGTGTCGCGCGTTGCCAAAGTCTTCAACGGCAATGTGACGGCGCTGCGCGACATGTCGCTGACCGTGAACGAGGGCGATTTCATCTCGCTGCTGGGCCCTTCCGGCTGTGGCAAGTCCACAGCACTCCGCCTGATTGCCGGGCTGTCGAACCCCACCTCTGGCCGGATCTTGTGGGAAGGCGGGCAGAGCCGCGATGATCTGGGCGTGGTGTTTCAGGAACCTACCCTGATGCCGTGGGCGACGGTCGCACAGAACGTGTTCCTGCCGTTCCGGCTACGCGGGAAATCCTACCCGGAGGTCCGCAGCGAGGTCGAAGAAGCCTTGTCGCTGGTCGGTCTGTCGCCATTCCTCGACGCCTATCCCCGTGAACTATCCGGCGGCATGAAGATGCGCGTCTCCATCGCCCGGGCGCTCGTGACCAACCCCCGTCTCATCCTGATGGACGAACCCTTCGCCGCACTGGACGAGATCACCCGCCACAAATTGAACACTGATCTTCTGGCGCTAAAGGCGAACATCGGCTGCACGGTGATCTTCGTCACCCATTCCGTGTTCGAATCCGTCTTCCTCTCCGACCGCATCGTCGTCATGGCAGCCCGACCGGGCCGGGTGATCGAGGAATTGCTCGTCACCGCCCCCTATCCCCGCGATGAGGCGTTTCGCACCTCAGCCGACTACGCCGCCCACTGCCAGGTCGCCTCGCGCGCTCTGCATGCCGCAATGGGAGAGGCGGTGTAATGGCCAAGTCAAGCGGCTTTTCTGAAGGGATCGAAGGTTTCGCGGTGTTGCAGCATTGTCCAGAGCACGGTGACCCGGCGGCGCGCGAGGGCGATCAGTGCCTCGGTATGGTGTTTTCCACCGCGGCGCTTGCGGTCGTAGAAGGCGTTGGAGAGCTGACCCCTGGTGCAGACGGCGCAGCAGGCGCCCTGATGGAAGACGCGCTTGAGAGCCTTGTCGCTGCCGAAGGTCCGCCGCCAGCCTGTCTGTTTTCCCGACTGGCGGATGACGGGGGCAAGGCCTGCGGCCGAGGCAAGGGCATCGGCCGAGGGAACCCGGCGGATGTCACTGACGCAGGCGATGAACTCTGCCGCGCGCACCGCCCCGATACCCGGCCGCGAACGGATGAGGGCGCCGTCAGGGTGCAGGGCAAGAAGGGCGGCAAGGTCGCGGTCGAGGCGGGCGATCTTCGTTCTGGTGTCCGGCGCCTCGGCGGCAACCTCGCGGACCAGTTCGGCCATGGCCGCCTCGCCGGGAACGGCCAGCGTCTGGGCGCGGTCGGCGGCAATGGCGCGTTCGGCCAGCGCCTCGGGGCCATGCAGATGCGGGGTATTGGCCAGATGCGCCATGATCCGCCGCTTGCCCGCCCGGCGGATTTCGACCGGGGTGAAATAACGGGTCAAGAGGGCGCGCGGCCCCTTGCAGGTGACGTCCAGATCGCGTTCCAGGCCCGGATGCAGACCGCCCAGAAACCCCCACAGGCGGTTGAGGCGGCGTGTCTGCTCCTCGGTCAGATCGCGGCGGCGACCGATTTTGAGCCTGAGTGCCACCACCGTCCCGGCGTCGGGCGGGACCCTGCGCAGATCACGGGTGCGCAGCAGATCGGCGATGGTGCGGGCATCACGGGGGTCGGACTTGCGCTCGCCCCCGGCAAAGCCCTGGCCCGCACGGTTCACGGCGATTCCCGGCGCATCGACGAGCCGGAAGCCTTTGGCCAGCAAGGACGCCTCGACGAAATGCGCGAACGACCCCACGACATCGAGCCCGATCACCGGCTCGCCGCCGCGTTCGGTCGCGAGCGCGCGCAGGTCGGCCATGAAGGAGGCGATCCCCTCCGGCGTATTCTCGACCACCCGGTCGAGGCATGTCCGGCCCGCCTCATCCATGGCACTGGCCCACTGCAGAACCCTGGCGACATCCATCCCGACGGAAATCGGCATGGCGCTTCCCTCCCCTTGCCCCGGACCTGCATGCCCCGTCTCGCAGGCATCGCCTTACAAAGCCATCATGGGCATCGCGTAATCAGCGGTCGAACAAGGGCGGCGACACGGGCGGCTCAGCCACCCAAGCCATTAACGGCAGCCAGATCGACAACCATACCCGCATCGCCTGCGCCCCTGCAGCTTCTCACCACAAGAGACACGATGAAAAGGGGTAAGACGGCATGACCCTCGCCGACACCCCCTTGACCCGCGCCGAGGCGCAAGTCGACGCCGAAGAGGCCCGCCGTGCCCGCGCCGCCCGCACTGAAAGCGTTGCGAAATGGGTGCTTCCCGCGCTGGTCTTCGTGATCATGGTCGTGGCTTGGGACCGCGTCGTCATCTGGAACGAAATCCCGCATTACATCCTGCCCGGCCCCGGTCTGGTGCTTGAAACGCTGGTCAAGGACTGGGCGATCCTGTTCGACGCGCTATTGGTAACCCTGCAGATCACGCTGATGGCGCTGGCCGTCGCGGTGATCGGCGGTGTCGGCCTTGCCATCCTGTTCAACCAGAGCCGCTTTGCCGAGATGTCGTTCTACCCCTACGCGGTGATCCTGCAGGTGACGCCGGTCGTCTCGATCGCCCCCCTGATCTTCATCTATGTTGACAATCGCACCGTGGGCTTGCTGCTCTGCGCCTGGATCGTGGCGTTCTTCCCGATCCTCGCCAACACCACGCTTGGCCTAAACTCCACCGACCACAACCTGCGCGACCTGTTCCGCATCTACGGCGCCACCCGCTGGCAGCGACTGCGGTTCCTGCAACTCCCCTCGGCGCTGCCCTATTTCCTCGGCGGATTGCGCATCGCCGGTGGCCTTTCGCTGATCGGGGCAATCGTTGCCGAATACGTCGCGGGCACCGGCGGCATCGGCTCCGGCCTCGCCTTCCGCATCCTTGAGGCTGGGTATCGCCTGAACATTCCCCGCATGTTTGCGGCCCTCCTGCTTATCGCGGCCTCCGGCGTGGTGATCTTTGCAGGTCTGTCGTTCCTGTCCCACATGCTGCTGCGCAAATGGCACGAAAGTGCGATAAAGCGGGAAACCTGATGGATTTCATGACCCTGCCTCCCGGCCCCCTGCGGCTGGAGAATGTGACAATGCCTGCTTGCCTCACGGGCCAACCCGGCGATCTGATCCGCACCAGCTTGGGCAATGGCCAACCCATCGACCTGAAAGGCGCGATGGTCCTGCCCTGTTTTACCGACATGCACACCCATCTCGACAAGGGGCACATCTGGCCGCGCAGCGCCAATCCTGACGGCAGCTTCGATGGCGCGCTGAAAACCGTGGGCGCGGACCGCACCGCCCGCTGGACCGCCGGGGATGTGGCGGCGCGCATGGAATTCTCGCTTCGCTGTGCATATGCCCACGGCACTGCTGCAATCCGCACTCACCTTGACGCCCTCGCGCCGCAAGATGCGATCAGTTTTCCGGTCTTTGCGGAAAAGCGGGCGGAATGGGCGGGGCGGATCACCTTGCAGGCCGCCTGCCTGATCGGTGCGGAAGACTTTTCCACCGACGGTGCGTTCCGCAACACTGCCGACATCGTCGCCGCGCACGGCGGCATCCTCGGCATGGTCACTTATCCCCTGCCCGACATCGCCCACCGTATCCGCGATTTTCTGATGATGGCCACCGAGCGCGGCCTTTCCGCCGATTTCCACGTCGATGAAACGCTTGACCCTGCCGCCAACACCCTGCGCCAGATTGCCGAAGCGGTTCTGCAAACCGGCTTCAATGCCCCGGTTATCGTCGGCCACTGCTGCTCCGTCTCCGCGATGGCGGAGGGGGAGGCGTTCCGCACCCTCGACCTCGTTGCCAAAGCCCGCCTCCATGTCGTCAGCCTGCCGATGTGCAACCTGTATCTGCAAGACCGCCAGCCGCATCGCACCCCTCGGATGCGCGGCATCACCCTTGTCCATGAAATGAAGGCGCGCGGGATCAATCTCAGTTTCGCCTCCGACAACACCCGCGATCCGTTCTATGCCTATGGCGACCTCGACATGCTGGAAGTGATGCGGGAGGCCACCCGGATCGGCCATCTCGACCACACAGGGACCGACTGGGTAAAAGCGTTCACCACCAACCCTGCCACCGCCATCGGCACAACAACTGCATTTGATGAGCAAAACTGCATCATATTCCACGCCCGTAACTGGAACGAATTGCTGTCGCGGCCGCAATCTGACCGCATCGTGATCCGCAACGGAGAAGTGATCGACCGCACCCTGCCCGACTATGCCGAGCTTGACACGTTGATGGAGCATCCATGACCCTCGCCGCCGCCAAAGCCGCCCTTGCCCATCTGGAAATTGACGATAACCCGGTTTCCGTCCGCGCCAAAAGCCGCGATTTCTTCTGGTATTCGCCGGTTCTGAAGGCCCGTCTGGACCATATCACCGCCGATTTCGTGGTGGCGCCAAAATCCGAAGCCGAGGTGATCGAGGTTCTGCGGGTGGCTTACGCCCACAACATCCCGGTCACCACGCGGGGCGCGGGCACCGGCAACTACGGGCAGGCGATGCCGCTGGCGGGCGGTATCGTGCTGCACACGCGGCGCCTGTCCGCAGTCACGGCTATTCACCCCGGCCGGGTCATCGTGCAGCCAGGCTGCCTGCTGAAAGACGTGGATGCCGCCTGCAAGGCCCACTCACGTCAGGAACTCCGCATGTTCTCCTCCACTTGGGCAACTGCCACTATCGGCGGCTTCATCGCGGGTGGCTCTGGCGGCGTCGGCTCCTGCACATGGGGTGCGCTGCGCGACCTTGGCAACATCATCCGCCTGCGCGTGGTGACGATGGAGGCGGAGCCGCGCATCCTCGAATTCACCGGCGAGGAATTGCACCGCGTCAGCCACGCTTACGGCACCAACGGCATCATTACCGAGCTGGAGATGCCGCTGGCCCCCGCCTACGACTGGGTTGAGATGTTCGTGACCACCGAGACATTCCCCGAAGCCGCCCGCTTCGCCCATGACCTCGGATGCGAGGACGGCATCCTGAAAAAGCTGATCACGGTGTTCGAGGCCCCCATCGCACAGGATTATTTCCAGCGCGTGTCACCGCACCTGCAGCCGGGGCAAGCCGTCCTTGGCCTGATGGTGGCCCCGCATGCAATGGACGGCTTCCTGACCTTCACCGCGCGCTACCCGGGGGCAAAGTTGATTTATCGGTCAGATGCCCACGACTGGCCGCGCGATCCGGGGCCCGTGTTCGAATATGGCTGGAACCACACCACCCTGCGGGCCCTCAAGGTGGATCCGTCGATTACATACCTGCAGGTGCGCTACGCGGCCCCCGACCATCTTGATAAAATCGAGGCGATCCGGGCCAGACTGGGTGGAGAGGTTCTGCAACACCTTGAGATGATGAAGGAAAATGGATCCACTATGTTCGCCGGCCTGTCCCTCGTGAAATTTACCACCGAAGCACGGCTGGACGAGATCGTCCGCATTCACGAAGACCTGGGTTGCATGATCTTCAATCCGCACCGCTACACGCTCGAAGAGGGCGGGCGGCAATCCGTCGACGACCGCCAGCTTGCGTTCAAACGCGAGGCGGATCCCAAAGGCCTGCTGAACCCCGGCAAGATGATCGCCTGGGATGAACCCGCTTTCGACTACACCGGTATCTACGCCTACGGGGGCATGAAGCCCGCATGACCCGCGCGCTGGTCATCTTTGCGCGCCCATGACAGAAACGCTTTTCTGCGGCCCTGCACTGCATCCCAGGTCTTCAATCCCATGCTCACCACCGACGAACGCAGGGAAACCACGAGACCGTAATGACTCCACACACCTGTCGCACCAAATCGGGCGGTCCCGGCCTGACCCAAATCACCCGCTCCCGGGCGCGCGGCAAGTGGAAATAACCCGCCGCCTCAGTCTGCTCTGCGCGGGCCGATTGAAAAAGGATTTCGCAAGACGACAGACGGTTCTACGCCCAAAAGCCGCCCTCCCCCTCTGGCCAGAATTGCGCGGCAGAGCGATAGGCTGCGCAGCTAACCACCCACACGTGGCCGGTCCCAACGCATCCCTACAAGCCGTGGATCAGTGGCAAAGACGTTGCGACCAAATTCGATTCCCTTCGCGGGATGTTCACGGATCGCCTGCGCGCCATTCGGACCAACCCTGATCCGCCAAGTCTGCCGGTCGGTCGGGGCCTTGGCCGCAAAAGCTGCGCAGGTCAGTATAGCGAGGTTCGCACCGCCCTTCGGGTCACGCGCCGACGCTGCGCGCAACAGCCCTGCCCCTGCTTCTCGCGCCGCATCGGCCAGCGCCTGACATGCGCCATAATCGGTCGGATGCGTCCAATACGCCGCATCATTGACCAGCGGTAGCGCGGTCAGGTCCAGCGCCGCCCCGGTAGCAACAGGCACCGCAAACCCGGTGTAGTCGGCCGCGCCATCCGGAAACGGCACAGCGGGCGCCTCGGCATAGAACAGAAACCGGTAGAACACCATCTCGGCCACTGCCGTCTCGGCCCGTTCGGCCCCATACCAGACACCGGCGGTAAATCCGGCGCGCCGAAAGCGCGACCCATGCGGATACGGGCGATAGCGGAAGGGCGTCGAGAGAAGATAGTCAAGGCCCCGGCATGCGTCGGGTAGCGGCGGCTTGGTCGCCTCCAGCAACTCCTCCAGTACCGCCTGCTCGGCAAGTGTGTTGACCAGCTTCAGGGTCGAAACCCGATGCTGCGCCTCGACCAGACGCCAGGCCTTGCCCCGAAAGGCCCGCAGTTCAGAGCGGAGCGCGTCTCGCGTCCAGATAGGTGACGACATCGCACAACCCCTGCACCGAAACCATCTTTGCCGCCGGCACACCACCCAGCGCCAGATTTTCCGCCTGTACCCAGGCCCGTGCTACCCGTTCGTCGCCGCCCGTCACCGCATCCAGCGACCGGAAGACGCGGATCAGCAAAGCGGCCAGTTCAAAAGGTTTCGTCCCCTCCTCCAACCCAAGATCGCCGCGCCTCATCCGGGAAACGGTGGGTTCCGACACCCCGATGATCCGCGCCAGGGTCCGCGCGGTCAGCCCCAGCCGGTCAGCGGCAGCCAGCGCAGCCTTGGACAGGACCAGCCCGCGCGCTGGAACGTCAACTGGCAAATGCAACAAAGCGGCCATGATGAGATCCTTTCCATGGAAAACGTAGCGCATTTTTATTTATCAAGAAATACATCACCGCGCTGTCGTTTGCAAGCGGTCAGGCATAGGCATCCGGATCCGCCTTGCTGGCCAGCCAGTCCAGTGGCATCCGCTGCACCTCACCCAGCAGCGCCACCAGTTGCCGCGCTGCATGGTCAACACAAGCATGTCCCTTTTGGGCCGACGCCGCCGTGGCATTGCCGCACACTCCGGCTGCGTTCAGATCCTGCATCTGCCAGCCCAGCTTGCCCGCAGGTGACAGGCCCAGCAGACCGGTGAAATTTGCCTGCCCCGCCGGAAAGTCACGGGCATGTTCCATGTCGACCAGATGCGGCTGCAATGCCAGCATCATCGACGTTTCCTTATCGCCGGCATGGATGCCCAGACGCTCTTCATCGTCGGAAATCACCCCTTCCGGCGCACCCATCCCAAACCAGTTGGCCGCCACCGTCAGCATCCCGTGCTTGACCCGCAAATCGCGTGCCACGATGTCCATTGGCGCAATCTGCCCGCCATGCGAGTTCAGCAGGATCAGCTTTCGCACCCCCGCCGTGGCCACCGAATCGCCGATTTCGGTCCACATCGCCATCAGCGTCGTTGCCGACAAGGTCAGCGTGCCGGGCCAGGCCGAATGCTCGTTCGACTTACCGATGGCACAGGTCGGCAGGAACAGCGCCGGGCAATCGTCAGGGATCAACGGCAGCGCTGCCGCAATGATTCCGTTCAGGATATCGCGGTCCACCGACATGGGCAGATGCGGACCGTGCTGTTCGACCGCGCTCACCGGCAAAACGGCGATCAGGTTGCCCCGGTGCAGCGCCGCAAATTCCCGCGCCGTGTAATCCGCCCAGAACCTGTGCCTCTGCCGCATTCCACTTGCCTCCGGTCCATTGCCCGCATCTGACCGCCAACCACGGGTCAGGGTCAATCCCGAAACACCTTGGCCCGAAACCTTGGCCCGAAACACCTTGGCCCGAAACCTTGACCCAAAACACCAGCCTCTTGCAGCCCCGCCACCGATCCGCTATCCCCCGCACACTCATCGCGGCGGGTTGGCGGAGAGGTTACGCAGCGGATTGCAAATCCGTGAAGACCGGTTCGATTCCGGTACCCGCCTCCAAACTATCTGTGGGGCACTGGCTGAG
Organism: Paracoccaceae bacterium; assembly: GCA_043727195.1. Classification (GTDB taxonomy): domain Bacteria; phylum Pseudomonadota; class Alphaproteobacteria; order Rhodobacterales; family Rhodobacteraceae; genus JAUYQR01. Next base: position 29,823 of record JAYSYZ010000136.1, on the reverse strand, counting down.
CTTCCGGCATGGTGCGGGCTGGCGCAAACGGCGACTTGCCGCCTTTGTCACGATAAGGGATGATGCAGCGGCAAGGTCGCGCTATGCTGCGCGAAAGCGGCAGTAAAAGCTTCAGGGACACCACGAAAACGCGCATGGATCACAATACAAGACTTTGCGCCGCGCGCCAGGTGACGTTCCATGTTTACACCACGGCGCTAGGTCGGAGGCAGTAGTGATCGGCAAGTTTTTGTTTGGGGCGTTCGTTGGCGGGGTCACGGTGGCAGGGGGCCTGGTCGCAGCTTCACTGATCAACCCGGTCATGCGCGGCAAGCCGGACGCCGCACATGTTGCAGCGCAGCCCGTTAAAAAAGTAATCACCGCGACAGACGCCAGCAACCCTCAGCCAGAACCTGCGGCTGCCCCGGCCAAAGTCGCTGTACCTGTCGACCCAAAAGCACCAGTCGCCGCGTCGGAGTCCGTCCCAGAAGCCGCAGCCACCGCAGCCGAGGCAAGCGCGAACGACCCCACCGCCGTGGCCACAGCCAAAGACGGCGCAATAACCGGGCAGGGACCTGAAGCCGGCATTGTAGCAGCTGATGCGGCAAAGCAGGCGCCCGCCTCCGAACCTGCGACGTCGGTCGAAGAGGCCCCGGTCGACGCCGCACCAATGGTGCCGCCCATGACAAAGACGGCACCACCGCTGGCGCCAGAGCCGATCGATACCGATCTGGTCGCCTCCACCGTAACCGAAATACCCTTGCCCGATCAGCCAAGATATCCGGCGCAACCGCCAATTCCGGATCAGGATACGATTATCGCCTCGATGGAGAACCCGGCACCCTTGCCACCCAAAGCAGCAACCGCCGGGATCGCCGAAGCTGATCCTGCGCCGGAAGCATCCGCCGCGGCTGCCGTGGTTCCCGCCCCCGAAGTCAATCCTGATGCCGGGGCGATGCCGCCACCCAAGACGGAACCGGAAGTGGTGCTCGTCCAACCCGACACCGCCCCCGATTTGGCGCCGGAATCTGCCCCTGAAGTCAGAACGGCGCAACAGCCTGCGGACGACGCGCCGGTCAAGCCCCCCACACCGCCTGTGATCTTGCCGAAACCCGAGATCGCCGCACTGCCCGACGCTCAAGACCCGCCTGGCTCCACACTGCCGCCTGCCCCGGGCTTCCGTGGCAGCGCCGAAGGCGTGATCGTCGGTCGCCTGCCAAGGATCGGTGACGCTCCGGCCAGTGAACCGCCCCCCGCTGCTGATCCTGCTGCAGCCGATCCGCCGGACACCCGGCCCCGCGTGGTCCATGCCGCTGCCTTCGACAATCCCGGTGCCAAGCCGCTTTTCGCAGTCGTGCTAATCGACGACGGCGCGTCAACGCTGGATCGCGTGGCCCTTGCCAGCCTGCCCTTTCCGGTCAGTTTTGCCCTCGATCCACTCGATCCCGCCACGCCGGACCGTGCCGCAATCTACCGGGCAGCGGGCAAGGAAGTGGTGATGCTGGCAACCGGCATCGTCGAAGGTGCGCAGGCCTCCGACGTCGAGGTGGCCTTTGAGGCGATGGGCCGGGGCCTGCCCGAAGCTGTCGCCGTGATGGACCTGCCAGAGATGCGGTTTCAGGACAACCGACCGCTCGCCAGCCTGGTGGTGCCGGTCGTGGCGGCACAGGGGCGCGGGCTGTTGACCTGGGATCAGGGCCTGAACGCCGCCGATCAGGTCGCCCGGCGCGAGGATCTGGCTGCCGCCGTCATATTCCGCCCGATCGACGGTGCCGGTGAAGACCGCACCGCAATTCGGCGTGGGCTGGACCGCGCCGCGTTCAAATCGGCGCAGGACGGACGGGTGACCGTGGTCGGCCGCACGACCGACGAAACCGTTGCGGCACTCCTCGAATGGACGGTAGAGGGCCGCGCCGCGACGGTCGCACTTGCGCCCCTGTCGGCGGTCCTTGCCATCGACTGACGCGCCAGCAGAGGCGGGTTTCGTGCAAAGCAGCGCCCCGCCATAGCCTGCCGGGTCGCCAAGGGTGTTTGACGCTGTCAAGGCGGTTCAGCATTCCATACATCAAAGCTGAACCAATCGTCACCCTGCCCCAGTGATCACATGATCCGCGCGGGAATTAGGGTGCAGCTTTTTGGGTATGCCCTTTAAAGGTTGCCGCGCCGGGCGAACAGCCCAGCGTCTGCCGCCGCACGACGTAATGCGTTGGATTTGTTGACGGTTTCCTGATACTCAGCTTCCGGGTCGCTGTCGTGGACCACCCCGCCGCCTGCCTGGATGTAAAGCGTCTCGTCCTTCAAGACCGCCGTGCGCAGCGCGATGCAGAAGTCCATCTCGCCATTGGCCGCGAAATAGCCCACTCCGCCGCCATAGATGCCGCGCTTTTCCGGCTCCAGCTCGTCGATGATCTGCATTGCCCGCACCTTGGGGGCACCCGACACGGTACCAGCCGGCAGTCCCGCCAGCAGAGCAGACAGCGCATCCTCGCCCTCGGCAATCTGGCCCACAACGTTCGACACGATGTGCATCACATGGCTGTAGCGTTCGATGATGAAGGTCTCGGTCGGCCGCACCGAACCTACACGAGCGACTCGACCCACATCGTTGCGGCCGAGATCCAACAGCATCAGATGCTCCGCCCGCTCCTTCGGATCGGCCAGCAGATCAGCCTCCAGCGCGCGGTCCTCTTCGGGCGTGGCGCCCCGCTTGCGGGTGCCCGCAATCGGGCGCACCGTTACCTCGCCATCGCGCAGACGGACAAGGATTTCCGGGCTGGCGCCCACCACCTGAAAACCGCCAAAATTGAAGAAGAACATGAAAGGCGACGGATTGGTCCGCCGCAGCGACCGGTACAGCGCGAAAGGCGGCAAGTCAAAACGCTGCGCCCAGCGTTGGCTTGGCACCACCTGAAAGATATCGCCCGCCCGGATATACGCCTTTGCCTTGTCCACCGCCGCCTTGTAGCCGTCATGCGTGAAGTTCGACCGGGGCACACCGACCGGGGTTGCCTCGCCCAGATCGCGAGGCACCGCCGGTGACCGATCAAGGTCGCGCAAGCTGTCCATCACCCGCTCCGCCGCCTGCGCATAGGCCGCCCGCGCCGTCAGGCCCGATCCGACCCAGGCTGGCGCAACGACCGTCACATCACCCTTGACCCCGTCCAGCACCGCCACGACGGATGGCCGCATCAGCACCGCATCGGGCAGGCCCAGGGGATCGGGGTTCACGTCCGGCAGATGCTCGACCAGCCGGATCATGTCATAGCCGAGGTAACCGAATAGACCCGCCGCCACCGGCGGCAAGCCTTCGGGCATGTCGATCCTGCACTCCGACAACAGGGCGCGCAGCGTGTCCAGCGGATGGCCCTGCAGGTCAGCAAACGCCGTAGGATCAAAACGCGCCTCGCGGTTGATCCGGCTGCTGCCGCCAAGGCATTGCCAGATCAGATCCGGCTTCAAACCGACGATGGAGTAGCGGCCCCGCACCTCGCCGCCGGTTACCGATTCGAGCATGAACGTGTCGGCCCGCGCCTCGCCCAGCTTCAGCATCAGGCTGACCGGGGTATCAAGGTCGGCTGCCAGCCGCGCCCAGACGATCTGGTTGCGGCCCTCAGCCCATGCCGCCTCGAATGCTGCAAAGGTTGGGGAAAGCTGCATCTCAGGGCAGGCTGGCGTGAACGGCATTGATCGCCGCCTGATCCAAGGTGATGCCCGCCTCGGCTGTCAGCGCATCGGTAAAGGCGCTGAAGGCATCGGTCGAAATTGCCTGCTCGATCTGCGCCGCAAGGGCGGCCTGCATCGCCGTGGCGTCGTCACCGTCGCGGGCGGCGGGGATGATGCGGTCCAACCTGACTACGGCGACGAAACCATCGGCTTCGATCACCCGAACGTCACCTTCCTGCATCTCGAACACCTCAGGCAACAGGGTGTCCGGCGCACCGTTCACCACCCCGTCGCGGGCGATTTCCGGTGTCACGTCGACGATGCCGAATGTGCCGAGGGCTGCGCCGCCCTCAAGTTCGGCCTTGATCTCGACGCCGCGCGCAGACAAGGCCTTGGCAACCGCGTCCTTGCGCCAGGCCTCGGCCACGGCGTCGCGTGCCTCGTCAAATGGGATCGGGGCGGCGGGCACGATTTCGTCCAGTCGCAGCGCGACAAGGCCGCCGTCTTCCAGCACGATGGCCTCGGCGAAATCGCCGGCTGCGACCGCGTCGGCGGCGGTCCGGAAGGCGGGATAGCCTTCGATCGGTGCATCACCCTGCCGGGCGGGCACATGGTCCAGCGTGGCCAGAGTCATTCCAACCTCTTTTGCCAGGTCTTCCAGGCTTGCGCCGCCAGCCAGAAGATCGTCGACAGTCTCCACCTGATCGGCAATCTGGCGGCGGGCGGCTTCGGTCCGCATCTCGATGGCCAGCGTGTCGCGGGCCTGTTCGAAAGTTGTCTCCTCTGCCGTCAGGATCGCGTTGACGCGAAAGATTGCCGGCCCAAGGTCGGTCGGCACCGGCCCGACAACCCCGGGCTTGGTCAGAGCGAACACTGCTTCAGCGGCCTGACCAAGGTCTTCCCTTGCCACGTCGCCGAGGTCGATTGCGTCCAGCGTCAGGCCACGGTCGGCAACCAGCGTCTCAAATGCCTCGCCGGCGTCCAGCCTGGCCCCGGCTGCATCGGCGGCGGCCTGATCGGGATAAACCAGCCGTTCGACCAGCCGCCGCTCGGGCACAACGAATTCGTCTATCCGATCCTGATACATCTTTGCCAAAAGCGCCTCGTCGACCGGCTGGTCCTTTGCGATGGTTTCGGGCAGCAGTGCTGCATAGGTGATCCGCTTCGCCTCTGGCTTGGTGAAGCTGGCGACGTTGGCGTCATAATGGGCCTGAAGTTCGGCAACGGTGGGTTCGGGCAGCGGTTCCGTCAGATCCGCCTCGCCCAGCCGCAGCATCGAAAAACCGCGCCGTTCGCCGACCCAGGCGTAGAGCGTGTCGGTCATCGCGGCGGGGGCTTTGATGCCGCCGCCGACCGCGCCCTGAAAAAGCGTGCGCGCGATGTCACGGCGCAGGTTGGCCTCGTATTCCGCCTCGGTGAGGTTGCTGCGATCAAGGGTGAAGCGGTACGCCTCGCGGTCGAAGCTGCCCGAGACGCCCTTGAACGCGTCCATGCCGGTCAGTTCCGCAGCCACGGTGGCGTCGCCGACCGACAGGCCGACCCGCTGCGCCTCGTTGTCGAGTGCGGCGCGGGTGATGATGCTTTGCAGGACCTGCCGGTCAAGACCGAAGGCAATCGCCTCCTGCGCGGAAATCTGCTGGCCGACCTGTTGGCTGAAGGTGGCAAGCTGGGCCTGGAAGGCGCGGGCGTAGTCGTCGGTCGAAATCCTGGTGTTGCCGACGCTGCCGATGGAGGTGACGCCGCCACCGAAATTCGTCACCCCGAAGCCGCCGAGGCCGAGGATCAGCATCCCCATCAAAAGCCAGCCCGCGACCTCTTTGGCCTTGCTTTTCGGTTTGCGGATCTCGGGTTCCGGGGTCTTGGCCATGGCTCTGCCTTGAGATTGGGTCTGGGGGTGTGAATAGAGCGAAGGGGGCGGCGGGGCAAGATGTGGCGCAGCCGGAAAAGCGAGGCCACCCCCCCGCGATAACACGCGTGTTATAACTCATAAACCATTGATAACCCACAATATCACGAATTTTGTTAACCTTTTGGCAAGGTTTGCGGCCCATCCCGATTGCGCATTCAGAGCCGGAAGGCGGCCAGACGGCGGAACATCTCGGCGATGCCGGCCGCATCGACGTTGGCGAACGCGATGCGGATCTGACGTTTTCCGGCGGCTGACCCTGCCGGCTGAAACATCGTGCCGGGCAGCATCAGCAGCGACGCCCCGGTCACCAGACGTTTGCACAAGACGTCCGAGGCGATGTCGAACGGATGCTCGACATAGGCGAAATAGGCGCCGCAGCCGAGCAGCTTCCAGCCCTGCAGCGCGGCAAAGCCTTCGCTCATCGCGCGGCGGCGGGCGAGGATTTCGTCACGTTCGCCTGCCACCCACTCGCCAAGGTTCCGCATGCCCCAGAGCGCTGCAATCTGGCCAAGCTGGCTGGGGCAGATGGCGACGGTATCAAGGAATTTCTCCACCTCTGCCACGCGCCCTTCGGAGGCGACGATAGCGCCAACGCGGTGGCCGGTCAGGCGGTAAGCCTTGGAAAAGCTGTAGAGGTGGATGAAGGTGTCAGACCAATCGGAAGCGGTGAACAGGTCATGCGGACGGCCCCCGAGGTCAACGGAGTGGCGGCTGTCGAAATCGCGGTAGGTTTCATCGACGATCAGGGCAAGGCCGTGGGCGCGGGCAAGGTCACGAAACGCGGTCAGAACCTCGGCCGGATATTCGACGCCACCGGGGTTGTTGGGGCTGACCAGCACGATTGCCCTGGTCGCGGATGTGATCAGCCGCGCCGCCGCCTCGGCCGAGGGGATCAGCGTCGGGCCGGTATCCAGCGGCACGGCGGTGACCGAGGCCATGTCGAGCCACATTTTATGGTTGAAATACCATGGCGTCGGCAGGATCACCGCATCCCCCGGCCCGGCGAGAGTCGACATCACGGCAGTGAAGGCCTGATTGCAGCCCTGGGTGATGGCAACCTGCGCGGGCGCGATGCTGCCGCCGTAAGCCGCCGACCACTGGCTGGCAATTTCGGCACGGAGGGCGGGCAGACCGAGGACGGGGCCGTAGAGATGCGCGTCGGGGTCATTGAGGGCGGCATCGGCAAGGGCCTGCCGCAGGCCGAGGGGCGGGCTGTCCACCGGGGCGGCCTGGCTGACGTTGATCAGCGGGCGGCCGGGCGGGAAGGTCACGCCCTGCAGCCAGCGCCGCGCCTCCATTACCGGCGGCGGATCGGTGCGGGCGAAGGCGGGGTTGAGGGGAAAGGTCGTCATCGGCGTTTCCTTCGGGTGCCGCCGGAGCGGGGGTTTTCCACCCCCGCGCCCCCGGAGGATATTTGGACCAAAATGAAAGCGTCAAGGGCGGATCAGTCGGTTCCCCGCATCGGTTGCACGTATTGCAGCGCCATGTCCCACGGAAAGAAGATCCAGGTGTCCTGGCTGACTTCGGTGATATAGCTGTCGACCATCGGTTTGCCCGAGGGCTTGGCATAGACGGTGGCGAAATGGGCCTTTGGGTAGAGTTTCCGCACCAGTTCCAGCGTCTTGCCGGTATCAACCAGATCATCGACGATCAGGATGCCGGTGCCGTCGCCCATCAACGCCTCTTGCGGGGCCTTGATGACCTTGGCCGAGGTTTGCGACTGGTGGCTGTAGCTGCGGACGCTGATCGTGTCGACGACCCGGATGTCGAGTTCGCGCGACACGATCATCGCAGGCACCAGACCGCCCCGGGTGATGCCGACCACGGCGCGCCATGCGCCCTCATCCGGCCCTTTGCCATCCAGCCGCCAGGCGAGGGCGCGGGCGTCACGATGGATCTGATCCCAGCTGACGTGAAAACCCTTTTCATGCGGCAGGCGTTCAGCGGACATCGGCAGGCTCCTTCAGGTGGCGGCGATCTTGAGGCCGAGCAGACCGAGCAGACCGCCGAATGCGCGGTCGATCAGGGGTTTCAGGCCGGTATAGGCGCGGCGGGTGCGGTCGAGCGAAAAGATCCGGGCAACGAAAGTGTTCCAGCCCGTCTCGACCGCGAAGAGATAGCTGAGCAGCGCCACGAGCATCCAGAGCGGCGTGCCGGGCGGCACGGTGCCGATGAAGATCGCGCTGAGCAAAACGGCGGGCTTGGGGTTCGACAGTTGGGTGAACAGGCCCAGCCGGAACGCCGACGACGCCGAGCGCGGCGGCGTGCCGGTCACATCGGGCAAGGGTTCGGCCGCGTGCCGCCACATGCCGATGGCCATCCAGACCAGGTACAGCCCGCCCGCGATCTTGAACGCCCACAGCAGCGTCGGCGCGATCTGGAAGATCACCGCCATCCCGCTGAGCGCCAGGACCGCCCAGAACACCGCCCCTGCCCCGATGCCAAGCGACAGGAAGAAGCCGGTGCGCAACCCTTCGCTGACGCCGGTGCGGGCCGACATGATCACCGCGGGGCCGGGGCTGACCGCGCCCATGGTCAAGAGGCCCGCGACGGCGAGAAAGGCGGCCGGCGTCACAGCGCCGCTTCTTTCTTGGCGGCCAGAAGGTCGATGTCGGGCGCGTCGATCGCCTTCATGCCGACGGCGTGGTAGCCCGCATCGACATGCAGGTTTTCCCCGGTGGTGCCGGAGCCGAGGTCCGAAAGCAGGTACAGCGCCGCCTTGCCGACCTCTTCCTGCGTGACATTGCGGCGCAGCGGCGAGTTCAACTCGTTCCATTTCATGATGTAGCGGAAATCGCCGATGCCCGATGCCGCCAGCGTCTTGATCGGGCCGGCAGAAATGGCGTTGCAGCGGATGCCGTCCTTGCCGAGGTCTTCGGCGATGTATTTGACCGACGCCTCGAGCGCGGCCTTGCACAGGCCCATGACATTGTAATGCGGCATGACCTTTTCGGCGCCGTAGTAGGTGAGCGTCAGGAGCGAGCCGCCGGGGCCCATCATCGCGGCGGCGCGCTGGCAGACGGCGGTGAAGGAGTAGACGGAAATGTCCATCGACATCAGGAAATTGCTGCGCGAGGTATCGACATAGCGGCCGCGCAATTCGTTCTTGTCGGAAAAGCCGATGGCATGGACCACGAAGTCAAGGCTGCCCCAGACGGTTTTCAGATGGGCGAACAAGGCGTCAAGGCTGGCCTCGCTGGCCACATCGCATTCGATCATCTGGGTCATGCCGATGGACGCCGCCAGCGGCTCCACCCGTTTTTTCAACGCCTCGCCCTGATAGGAGAAGGCGAGTTCCGCCCCCTGTGCCGCAACGGCCTGGGCGATGCCCCAGGCGATGGATTTGTCATTCGCGAGGCCCATGATCAGCCCGCGTTTGCCGTGCATCAGTCCGGTTGACATTCCGCGCCCCTTGCCCACCTTTGCCTTGACATCGACGTGTAGGCGAAGAGGGCTGACGCTTCAAGGGCGGCACCTTGCGCCGGAGTAAGGAGTTTCCGGATGGAGCGAGGCGGAATATTCGCGGGCAGCGATCCCTTTGTCATCGCCCGCGCCTGGCTTGCCGAGGCAGAGCCGGTGGAACCGAACGACCCCAACGCCATTGCGCTGGCGACGGTTGATGCGGACGGCATGCCCAACGCCCGGATGGTGCTCTTGAAAGAGATCGAGGCGGCGGCGTTCGTTTTCTACACCAACTACGGCTCCCGGAAGGGGCGCGAGATCGAGGCGTCCGGCAAGGCGGCTTTCGTGCTGCACTGGAAATCGCTGCGCCGCCAGATCCGGGTGCGCGGTGTCACCGAGCGCGAGGAAGGGCCGCAGGCGGATGCCTATTACGCCAGCCGCAGTCTGAAATCGCGGCTGGGTGCCTGGGCGTCAGACCAGTCGCAACCGCTGTCGTCGCGCGAGGCGCTGATGGCGAAGGTTGCGGCAGTGACGGTCACCAAAGGACCGAATCCCGACCGCCCGCCTTTCTGGGGCGGCATCCGGATCATCCCGACTGAAATCGAATTCTGGGCCGATGGCGCATTCCGGTTGCATGACCGGTTTCGCTGGTCGCGCGGGTCGGCCATGGCTGACTGGATGATCGAGCGGTTGAATCCTTGAGTTTGGCCGGCGTGTTGCACACTTGCCCGTGGTCGATGCGAATTAACCCTTGAACCCGGCGCAAGATTGACCGCATTTGAACGGCCAAGGGGCTCATTCTGGGGAGAAGGCTCTGCAATGACGGAAGACGATGAGGTCATGCAGCTGGTGCATGGTCGCGTGAAATGGTTTGATCCTTCCAAGGGTTTTGGTTTCATAGTTTCTGACGACACCAATGCGGATATTTTGCTCCATGCCAACGTTCTGCGGAACTTTGGCCAGGGGTCCGTCGCCGACGGGGCCGGGATTACGGTTCGTGTGCAAAAGACGCTGCGTGGTGTCCAAGCGGTTGAAGTGGTGAAGATCGACCCGCCCGAAGGCGTGGTCTTTCCCTTGGGGGACGAAGCCGGCCAGATGGCCAGTGCCGATATTTTGGCATTGCCGCTGGAACCTGCACGCGTCAAATGGTTCGACAAGGGCAAGGGCTTCGGCTTTGCAAATGTGTTCGGTCGCGGCGAGGATGTCTTCATCCATGTCGAAGTGCTGCGCGTCTCGGGCTTTGCCGACCTTGCGGCGGGCGAGGCGGTGGCACTTCGCATCGTGGAGGGCAAACGGGGCCGCATGGCAGTACAGGTGGTATCATGGGAAGCAGCGGCGCGCGGCACGGCCTGACGGCGGGGGTGTTCCTGCTGCTGAGCGGGGCCACGGCGCTGGCCGAGGCGTCCTGCGCACCCGGCCGGGCCGATCTGCGCTGGGACAGCGGGCGCGAAAGCTTTGCGGTCGAACTGGCCGACGATCCGGCCGAGCGGTCGCAGGGCCTGATGTTCCGCGAAACGATGGACCCTGCCGCAGGGATGCTGTTCGTCTACGAATCGCCGCGCCGGGCGCAGTTCTGGATGAAGAACACGCTGATCCCGCTGGACATGATCTTTGCCGATGCATCGGGGCTGGTCACGCGCGTCCATTCCAACGCCGTCCCCGGCGATCTGACGCCGATCGACGGCGGGCCGGAGGTGGTTTACGTGCTGGAGATCAACGCCGGGCTGGCCGACAAGCTGGGCATCGGTCCAGGGGCGGAGTTGCGCCATCCTGCGGTGCCGGCAGACAAGGCCGCCTGGCCCTGTGGGGAGTGACGGGGCGGGCTGACGGTTTGGCAATTGCGCCTTTTTCTGCTTTTCGTTGTGCAAAAGCGGCGGGCTTTGATCCCTTGACGGCCAAAGTCACGCCGTGGCGCGACAGGGGCGAAAAGCGAGGCTTTTCAAGCCCGGAATTCCCCTGTAAGGAACCCTCGTCGGGGCGTAGCGCAGCCTGGTAGCGCGACGGTTTTGGGTACCGTAGGTCGAGAGTTCGAATCCCTCCGCCCCGACCACTTTTCCAGATCAGTATCCGATGCGGCTGCCGAAGGGCGGCGCAAATCTTTTCAAAAAGATTTGCCAAAAGTCTTCAATGACTTTTGTCTTTTGCCCCGACGGCTTGCGAAGGCACGGGGCGCGGCGCATATCTGGCTGGAATGCGGAGCCTGTGATGACGCCTGCCTTTGAAAACACCTATGTCCGCGATGTGCCCGGCAGCTTTCTGCGGGTGGCGCCGGATGTCGCCCCTGCCCCGCGTCTGCTGGTGCTGAACCGGGGGCTTGCCACAGCACTTGGCCTTGATCTGACCGAGGCGGATGCCGCCCGGTGGTTTTCCGGCGCGGCCCTGCCACCGGGGGCGGAACCGGTGGCGCTGGCCTACGCGGGCCACCAGTTCGGCGGCTTTTCGCCACAACTGGGCGACGGGCGGGCGCATCTTCTGGGCGAGGTGCGGGGGCCGGACGGGCGGCGCTGGGATATCCAACTGAAAGGCTCGGGCCGCACCGCGTTTTCGCGTGGCGGTGATGGCAAGGCTGCCATCGGGCCGATGCTGCGGGAATATCTGATCTCCGAGGCGATGCATGCTTTGGCGGTGCCCACCACCCGGTCGCTGGCGGTGGTTGCGACCGGCGAAGATGTCGCGCGCGAGGTCTGGCTGCCCGGTGCCGTGCTGGCGCGGGTGGCCGCCAGTCATATCCGGGTGGGCACGTTCCAGTTCTTTGCCGCGCGGGGCGAGACGGCGGCGGTCAAGGTGCTGGCCGATCACGCGATTGCCCGGCATTACCCCGACCTGACCGGCGCGGCGAACCCCTATCTTGCGTTCTTTGACGCCGTCATCGGACGGCAGGCCGCGCTGATCGCCGAATGGATGGGGCTTGGCTTCATCCATGGGGTGATGAACACCGACAACATGGCAATTTCTGGCGAGACCATCGACTATGGCCCCTGCGCTTTCATGGAAGCTTACGCGCCGGGGACGGTGTTTTCCTCCATCGACCGGACGGGGCGCTATGCCTATGCCAACCAGCCGCTGATCCTGAGCTGGAATCTGGCGCGGCTGGCCGAGACTTTGCTGCCGTTGTTCGATGCGGCGGCGGACCGGGCCGTCGATCTGGCCAACGGGATGCTGGAGGGGATCGCCGGGCGCTACCGTACCGCCTGGCTGGCGGTGATGCGGCGCAAGCTGGGGCTGGAGGGCGAGGGCGCAGGGGATGCGGCGCTGGCCGATGACCTGATGCTGGCGATGCAGGGCGCGGACTGGACGCTGACATTCCGGCGGCTGGCCGACGAGGCGGCGCTGCGGCCCCTGTTCGACGATTTCAGCGCGATGGCCGGTTGGCTGCCGCGCTGGCGGGCGCGGGCGGGCGCGGGGGTAGCGGCGCGGCTGCTTGCGGCAAACCCGGCGGTGATCCCGCGCAACCATCAGGTGGAGGCGGCACTGGACGCGGCGACCGCTGGCGACATGGCCCCGTTCCATGCCCTGCTGGCCGCCCTACAGGCACCGTTCGTGGAGAGCGAGGCCTACATGCTGCCCGCCCCGACCGGATTTGGCCCCTATGTCACCTATTGTGGCACCTGACCCGTGATCGGCGGGCTTGACGACCCCCGGCTGAGAGCAGCATGTCCATGAAAACGGAGGAGTTCTGTCATGACGGATCAGCTGGCCTTTCTGGATCACCTGCGCGCCACCCTGGCCGGGATCGCCGCCGACGGGTTGATGAAGCATGAGCGGCTGATCACCGGCCCGCAAGGCGCGCATGTGGCGATGGCCGGGCGGCCGAAGCTGAACCTGTGCGCCAACAACTACCTTGGCCTTGCCGATGATCCGCGCCTGATCGCGGCGGCGAAGGCCGCGATGGATGCACATGGTTTCGGGATGGCCAGCGTGCGCTTCATCTGCGGGACGCAGGATATTCACCGGGCGCTGGAGACGCGGCTGGCGGGCTATCTCGGCCACGACGACGCGATCCTGTTCGCCGCCTGTTTCGATGCCAATGGCGGGCTGTTCGAGCCGCTGCTGGGTGCAGAAGATGCGGTCATCTCGGACAGCCTGAACCACGCCTCGATCATCGACGGCATCCGGTTGTGCAAGGCGCAGCGCTATCGCTATGCGAATTCCGACATGGGCGATCTGGAGGCGCAGCTGCAGGCCGCGCGGGCGGCGGGTGCGCGACATGTGATGATTGCCACCGACGGCGTGTTCTCGATGGACGGCTATTTTGCGCGGCTTGCGGACATCCGGGGGTTGGCGGATGCGTATGGCGCGCTCTTGATGGTGGATGACTGCCACGCCACGGGGTTCATCGGGCCGCAGGGGCGCGGCACCCCGGCGCAGGCCGGGGTCAGCGCCGATATCCTGACCGGCACGCTTGGCAAGGCGCTTGGCGGTGCGCTTGGCGGCTATGTCGCGGGGCCGCAGCCGGTGATCGACCTGCTGCGCCAGCGGGCGCGGCCCTACCTGTTCTCCAACGCGCTGCCGCCGGCGGTGGTCGGCGCGGCGCTGACAGCACTTGAGATCATCGAAGCGGCGGATGATCTGCGCGCCCGCCTTGTGGCCAATGCGACCTACTGGCGCGCGGGGCTGACGGAGGCTGGCTTTACCCTGCTGCCCGGCGGGCACCCGATCATTCCCGTGATGCTGGGCGAGGCCGGGCTGGCGCAGGCGATGGCTGCGGACCTTGCCACGCGCGGGGTGCATGTGGCGGGATTCTTCTTCCCCGTGGTTCCCAAGGGGCAGGCGCGCATCCGCACCCAGATGAGCGCGGCGCTGACCACGGATGACCTCGATTTCGGGCTGGACGCGTTTCGCGCGGCGGGCAAGGCAACCGGAGTGCTGGCATGACCAACGAGATGAAAGCGCTGGTCAAGGCGCGCGCCGAACCCGGCCTGTGGATGGAAAACCGCCCGGTGCCGGAGATCGGCCCGGATGACGTGCTGATCCGCGTCAACAAGACCGGCATCTGCGGCACCGATATCCATATCTGGAACTGGGACGACTGGGCACAGCGCACGGTGCCGGTGCCGTTGATCACCGGGCACGAGTTTGCCGGCGAGATCGTGGAGCTGGGCCGCGATGTCGAGGGGTTGAGCATCGGTCAGCGCTGTTCCGGCGAAGGCCATCTGATCGGCAAGACCAGCCGGCAAAGCCGGTCAGGCCGGTTTCACCTTGACCCAGAAACGCGCGGCATCGGGGTGAATGAACCCGGGGCCTTCGCGCAATACCTGCGGCTGCCCGCGTTCAACGTGGTGCCGCTGCCGGATGCGATCGATGACGAGATCGGGGCGATCCTGGACCCGCTGGGCAATGCCGTGCACACCGCCCTGTCGTTTGACCTGATCGGCGAGGATGTGCTGATCACCGGCGCCGGGCCCATCGGGATCATGGCTGCCGCAGTGGCCCGGCATGTCGGCGCGCGCCATGTGGTGATCACCGACGTAAACCCCGCGCGGCTGGCGCTGGCGGCCGAAGTGGCCCAAGTGACGCCGGTGAATGTGGCCGAAGAAGATCTGCGCGACGTGATGCACCGCCTGAAACTGGTGCAGGGCTTTGATGTCGGCATGGAAATGAGCGGCAACCAGCAGGCGCTGGATCAGATGGTCGAGGCGATGGTGATGGGCGGGCGCATCGCCATGCTGGGCATCCCGCCGGGCAAATCCCCGGTCGACTGGAGCCGGATCGTGTTCAAGGCGATCACGATCAAGGGTGTCTACGGGCGCGAGATATTCGAGACCTGGTACAAGATGATCGCGATGCTGGAAAACGGGCTGGATGTGCGCCGTGTCATCACCCACCGCTTCAAGGTGGCGGAGTTCGAAGCGGGTTTTGCGGCGATGCGGTCGGGGCTGTCGGGCAAGGTGGTGCTGGACTGGCGCTGAGGGCTGATCCCGCAACGCGCGGTTTCCCGATCTTTACAGTGGTGGCAGATTTGTGGCGGCATCGCCGGGCGCCCCCACGCATGCCACATCGGCGAAATGGCCCGGTGATCACCATCGGCAGTGGCCGCGCCTGACCGGCCTACGACAGATAGCGTGGCGGCGGTCGCACCCCTGGGACGGGGCCAGGCCCGTCGCCGGCAAACGTGGTCATGGGATGGCGAAGACCTTAAGGTGCCAACCCTCTATGCCCTTCTATTACCTTACTTTCTTACGTTTTCCTTAACCAGTTGGTAACCCTTTCCCACCAGCCTGACCCTTGGGAATATGGGTGAGGGCAGCGTGGACGGCAGCAGTTATGACGACCGCGTGGGCATTGCGGGGGGCCGGGTCGGGGCAGGATTGATCACCCCCGTGCTTTTGGCCGGCGGATCGGGAACCCGGCTCTGGCCGGTGTCGCGGGCGCGGTTTCCCAAACAGTTCGTGCCGATGATCGGTGATGAAAGCCTGTTTCAGGCGGCGGCGCGGCGGTTCCATGCGGCGGGCTTTGCCGCCCCGGTGGTGGTGACGGGCGAAGACTTCCGCTTCATCGTCGGCGAACAGCTGGACGGGGTGGGTGTTTCCGCACAGGCGCTGCTGATCGAGCCGGAAGCGCGGAATACTGCCCCCGCCGCCGTCGCCGCAGCACTGATGCTGGCGCTGGCGGAACCCCAGGCGCTGATGCTGCTGGTGCCGTCGGATCAGATGGTGGCCGATGCAGCGGCGTTCCGCGCGGCGGTAGACCGGGGGGCAGTGGCCGCACGTGCGGGCCGGATTGTCACCTTTGGCATCGCCCCCACCCATGCCGAAACCGGATATGGCTGGCTGGAATGCGGCCCGGTGACCCATCCGGGGGTGCAGGCGCTGACCCGGTTTATCGAAAAACCTGCGGCCGCGGTGGCCGAAGCATTGCTGGCCGATCCGCGCTGTTTGTGGAATGCAGGGATGTTCCTGATGCGCGCCGATGTGCTGATCGCGGCTGCGCGCGCGCATGTGCCCGATGTGTTGGTGGCCGCCGAGGCGGCGCTGGCGGCGGCGCAATCGGACCTTGGCTTTGTGCGGCTTGCGGCGGGGCCTTGGGCCGGGGTCTCAAACATCTCCATCGATCATGCGATCATGGAACGGGCCGCGAACCTGTCGGTCGTGCGCTTTGAGGGGCGCTGGACGGACCTTGGATCCTGGGCCGCGGTCTGGGCAGAAGCTGCGCGTGATGACACAGGCACGGCCGTGCAGGGGCGGGCGACGGCGATGGGGTGCGAAGACACGCTTTTGCGGTCGGACCATGACGGGGTGGAACTGATCGGGATCGGGTTGAAGAACGTGGTCGCGGTGGCCATGCGGGACGCGGTGATGGTGGCGGATCTTGGGTCGGCCCAGTCGGTCAGGCTGGCGGTCGAGGTTTTGCGGGCCAAAGGCGCGCGACAGGCCACCGCCTTTGACCGTGATCACCGGCCCTGGGGCTGGTACGAAACGATTGGCGCGGGCGACCGGTTTCAGGTCAAGCGCATTCATGTGCATCCCGGTGCGGCGCTGTCGTTGCAATCGCATCTGCACCGGGCGGAACACTGGATCGTCGTGCAAGGCACCGCCAAGGCCACAGTGGCCGGCGCGGTCAGCCTGGTGACCGAAAACCAGTCGATCTACGTGCCGCTTGGGGCAAAGCACCGGCTGGAAAACCCCGGCCGGGTGCCGATGGTGCTGATCGAGGTGCAGACCGGCACCTACCTTGGCGAAGATGACATCACCCGCTTTGAGGACCGGTACGCCCGGGGCTGAGGGCGCGGGTCGGTTTGAAGGTCCGTTTTGCGAGGCGAAGCAGGCATTCATCAATTGCAACACAGGTCAGCGCCTGCCCGCCGGGTGGGTGCTGGGATGGCAGTTCTCGGCGGTTTATGGTTCAGCCCATGCCACAGAAGTTCTGCTGGTGACGCTGCAAAAGCGCCTACCCGCAGGGGGCAAGCAGGTGCTGTCCGGCGGGTTTCGCCCTTGATTCCGGGCAAGACAAGTAAGTGAAACGACCGCAATTGCCTCACCGCGCAGATTCCAACCGCGCGACCACCCCCCCCGACAGCCCCGCAGTTTACACCGCCCGGCCTATCGGCGATAACGCGGGAAGCCCCATCCAACCGGTTGACGCGCCATGCTGCTACTGATCGACAACTATGACAGCTTTACCTACAACCTCGTCCATTATCTGGGCGAGTTGGGGGCCGATGTCGTGGTCAAGCGCAACGATGCGCTGGAGGTGCAGGACGTCATCGCCATGCGCCCCGAGGTGATCGTGCTGTCGCCCGGCCCCTGCGATCCGGCGGCGGCGGGCATCTGTCTGCCGCTGACCCGGGCCGCCGCTGCCGCCGACATCCCGCTCTTGGGGGTCTGCCTTGGCCACCAGACCATCGGCGAGGCGTTTGGCGGCAAGGTCATCCGCTGCCACGAAATCGTGCACGGCAAGATGGGCAGCATGCACCATCAGGGCCAGGGCGTGTTCGGTGGCCTGCCCTCGCCTTTCGTTGCCACCCGATACCATTCGCTGGTGGTGGAGCGCGCCAGTCTGCCGGCCGAGCTTGAGGTTACCGCCTGGCTGGAGGATGGCACGATCATGGGGCTGCGGCATCGCCGCCACATGATCGAGGGCGTGCAGTTCCACCCTGAAAGCATCGCATCCGAACATGGCCACCAGCTGTTGCGCAACTTCCTCGATGCTGCGCGGGCCCGGGTTCCTGCATGAGCGATGTGCTGAAACCGCTGATCGGCATCGCTGCCAGCCGCCCCCTGACGCGGGCCGAGGCAGAGGCGGCGTTCGGCGCGCTGTTTGACGGGCTCGGGACGCCGGCGCAGATGGGCGGCTTCCTGATGGCGCTGCGGACGCGTGGCGAGACGGTGGATGAATATGCCGCTGCCGCCACGGTGATGCGCGCCAAGTGCCATGCGGTGCGCGCCCCGGCCGGGGCGATGGACATCGTCGGCACCGGCGGCGACGGCAAGGGCACGCTGAACATCTCGACCGCGACGGCCTTTGTGGTGGCGGGCGCGGGGGTGGTCGTGGCCAAGCACGGCAACCGCAACCTTTCGTCCAGATCCGGCGCTGCGGATGCGCTGACCGAGATGGGCCTGAACGTCATGGTCGGCCCCGAGGTGGTGGAACGCTGCCTGTCCGAGGCCGGAATCGGCTTCATGATGGCCCCGATGCATCATCCGGCAATCCGGCATGTCATGCCGGTGCGGGCCGAGCTTGGCACCCGGACGATCTTTAACATCCTCGGGCCGCTGACCAACCCGGCCGGGGTCAAGCGCCAGTTGACTGGGGCATTTTCGGCAGCGTTGATCCGCCCGATGGCGGAAACCCTGCTGGCGCTGGGGTCAGACCGCGCCTGGCTGGTGCATGGCGGTGACGGCACGGACGAGGTTTCCATCGCCGCCGCCACCCAGGTGGCCGCGATCGAGGATGGCGCGGTGCGCATGTTCGAGGTGCATCCCGAAGATGCGGGCCTGCCACTTCACCCGTTCGAAGCCATCCTGGGCGGGACACCCGCCGACAATGCCGCGGCGTTCCGCGCGCTGCTGGACGGCGCGCCCGGGGCCTACCGCGATGCCGTATTGCTGAATGCCGCCGCTGCCCTGATGGTGGCCGGCCGCGCCGCCACCCTGAAAGACGGCGTCGCCATGGCCCGCAGCGCCATCGACAGCGGCGCCGCCCGCGCCAAGGTCGAGGCGCTGCGTCGCCTGACCAACCCGTAAGAGACCCCGATGAGCACCATTCTGGACCGGATCAAGGCCTACAAGCTGGAAGAGGTGGCCGCCCGCAAGGCCGCCCGCCCGCTGGCCGAAATGGAGGCCGCAGCAAAGGCTGCCGCCCCGCCGCGCGGTTTTGCCCGCGCGTTGAAAGAGGCGGTGACCACAGGCTACGGCCTGATCGCCGAAATCAAGAAGGCCAGCCCGTCCAAGGGCCTGATCCGCGCCGACTTCGACCCGCCGGCGCTGGCCCTCGCGTATGAGGCGGGCGGGGCCACCTGCCTTTCGGTGTTGACCGACACGCCGTCGTTTCAGGGGGCCGACGACTACCTCCTGGCCGCCCATGCGGCGGTGACGCTGCCCTGCCTGCGCAAGGATTTTGTCTATGATCCCTGGCAAGTTACCGAATCGCGCGCGCTGAACGCCGATTGCATCCTGTTGATCATGGCGTCACTGGAGGATGGCCAGGCGGCGGAACTGGAGGGGGCGGCGATTGCCCTCGGGATGGATGTGCTGATCGAGGTGCATGACGAGGCGGAACTGGAGCGCGCAGCGCGGCTGACCTCGCCGCTGATCGGCATCAACAACCGCAATCTGCATACGTTCGAGGTGACGCTGGACACCACCCGCCGGCTTGCACAACTTGTGCCCGAAGACCGGATGATCGTGGCCGAAAGCGGCCTGTACAGCGCCGCCGATCTGGCCGGCCTTGCGCATTACGGCGCGCGCTGTTTCCTGATCGGCGAAAGCCTGATGCGACAGGCCGATGTGGCGGCGGCGACCCGCCGCATCCTTGCCCGCCCGCTGACCGCGCAAGGCGGGCTATGAGCGGCCCTGCCAAACCAGCGCTGTCGCATTTCGACGCCAAGGGGCAGGCCCACATGGTGGATGTGTCGGCCAAGCCGGTGACTGACCGGGTGGCGGTGGCCGAAGGCGTGGTGCGGATGACGGCGGCAACGCTGACGCTGATCACCGAAGGCCGCGCCACCAAGGGGGATGTGCTGGCCGTCGCGCGGCTGGCGGGGATCATGGCGGCCAAGCGCACGGCGGATCTGATCCCGCTGTGTCACCCCTTGCCGATAACCAGGGTGGCGGTGGAACTGACCGCCGACCCGGCGCTGCCCGGCGTGCGGATCGAGGCGACGGTCAAGACCTCCGGCCAGACGGGGGTAGAGATGGAGGCGCTGACCGCCGTGTCGGTGGCGGCACTGACCGTTTATGACATGGTCAAGGCGGTGGAGCGGTCGATGGTGATCGAAGGCATCCGGCTGATCCTGAAAGATGGCGGAAAATCCGGGCTGTACGAGGCGACGCCGTGATTTCGGTTGAAGAAGCGCTGGCGCGTTGTCTTGGGCTGGTAGCGACACTTGCGCCGGAAACCGCGCCGCTGGCCGCAGCGCATTGCCGCTGGATGTGCGCCCCGGCCATTGCCCGGCGCGACCAGCCGCCGTTTCCCGCCTCGGCGATGGACGGCTACGCGGTGGCGGGTGATCCGGTTCCCGGTACCAGTTATACCCTGATCGGAGAGGCGGGCGCGGGCCATGCCTTTGGCGGGCGCATCGGGCCGGGCGACGCGGTCCGCATCTTTACCGGCGCCCCGGTGCCGGCGGGGGCGACACGCGTGATCATCCAGGAGGATGTGCTGGCCGACGGCCGCATGGTCACGGTCAGACCGGGTGCCGACACGGCCACCCATATCCGGCCCGCGGGTCAGGATTTCCGCGCCGGGGCGGTTTTGTCGCCGCGCCGCCTGCGGCCCAACGATCTGGCGCTGCTGGCCGCGATGAACGTGGCAGAGGTGACCGTCACCCGCCGCCCGGTGGTGGCGCTGATTGCCACCGGGGACGAGTTGGTGATGCCCGGCGAAGACCCCCGCCCCGACCAGATCATCGCCTCGAACAGCTTTGCCCTGAAAGCGATGGTCGAGGCCGAGGGCGGCATCGCGCGGCTGCTGCCCATCGCGCGCGACACTGCGGCGGAACTGGCCACCGTCCTCGCCCTTGCGGGCGACGCGGATCTGATCGTGACGATCGGTGGCGCATCGGTCGGCGAGCATGATCTGGTGGGCCGCGTGGCGGGGCTGGACCTTGCATTCTGGAAGATCGCCATGCGGCCCGGCAAGCCATTTCTTGCGGGGCGGCTGAACGGCGTGCCGATGCTGGGCCTGCCCGGTAACCCGGTGTCGGCGATTGTCTGCGGGCATCTGTTCCTGCTGCCGATGATCCGCGCCATGCTGGGCCAGCCCGATGTCGGCCCCACCCCCCGCCGTGCCACCCTTGCCCTAGACCTGCCCGCGAACGGCCCGCGCGCCCATTACATGCGGGCACGGCTGGAACCGGGCGACGGAATACCCCGGATCACACCGTTCGACCGGCAGGATTCCGCGCTGCTGTCGATCCTCGGCGAGGCGACGGCGCTGTTGATCAGGCCGGTGGACGATGCGCCGCGCCATGCCGGCGATGCGGTAGAGTTTCTGCCACTGTAGTGAAAGCGCTTGACACAAACCGGGAACACGGGCAGAACATTGTGTTAACACCTGTAAATGGGGGCGCAGGCATGCTGACACGCAAACAGTTGGAACTGCTCGATTTCATCAAGACGCGGATGGACCGGGACGGGGTTCCGCCCTCGTTCGACGAAATGAAGGATGCGCTGGATCTGCGGTCGAAGTCCGGCATTCACCGGCTGATCACCGCGCTGGAGGAGCGGGGTTTCATCCGCCGCCTTGCCCATCGTGCCCGCGCGCTGGAAATCATCAAGCTGCCAGAGGCGATGGAACGCCCGGGGTTCAGCCCGCGTGTCATCGCGGGCGACCGCACCGATCCGCCGCGGGGGGCGATGCCGGTGGAGGCGATCCATGCCATGGAACTGCCGGTGATGGGCCGGATCGCCGCCGGTGTGCCGATCGAGGCGATATCCGAGGTGTCGCATCACATCACGGTGCCGGGATCGATGCTGTCGGGCACCGGTCAGCACTATGCGCTTGAGGTCAAGGGCGATTCGATGATCGACGCCGGGATCAACGACGGCGATATCGTGGTGATCCGCGAACAGGCCACTGCTGACAATGGCGATATCGTCGTGGCGCTGGTCGAAGATCACGAGGCGACGTTGAAACGTTTTCGCCGCAAGGGCGGCATGATCGCGCTGGAAGCGGCCAACTCGGCATATGAGACGCGCGTCTTTCCCGATCATCTGGTCAAGGTGCAGGGTCGTCTGGTCGGCCTGATCCGCAGCTACTGACCCGCAGCTACGGACCGGGCGCCGCCACCGGCGGAGCGGGCTTTGCGGCGAACAGCCCGTCGTCCAGTGCATCCGCCTTGTGACGCGCCGTCCAGATCCGGCGCGGACCCTTTGTCCGCTCGACCCGCAGGCCAGCGGTTTCGCGCCAGACCGCCAATGCACCGGTTTCCCGCAAGATCGACTGGTCGATCAGGCGGCAGCCCGCGGGCGCAGCCTCGGCCAGGGCGGCCAGGATGACCAGCGCGCCGCTGGCACAGGCAGCGTCAAGTTTGCCCGACGCGGCCTTGCCCGTCAACGAAACGACCCGTAAGCCACCGACTTCAAACCACTTTTCACCCCTTTTACCGGTGAACCCGGCCCGCGCGGCGGCCAGTTTCTGATCCGCCAGATCGCCGTCATTCTCCAGCCAGTTCTGCGCCGCGAAACCACCCCCCGTTGCCGCCGACAAGGCCCGCCCCTCTGGCCCGTCCAGCCCCAGAAGCTTGCCATCGGCCGAGATCAGCAGCACCGGTCGTTCCGCCATCGACCACAGCACCAACCCCGCCACCAGCGGCAACGCGCCCGCCATCTGCACCCGGCCGCGCCACAGGATCACCCAGATGCCGCCCAGCGTGATCAACGGAATCACCCAGGGCCCCGGCGCAGGGATGGCGGTAACCGATCCGTCCAGCCCCGCGATCCAATGCGCCACGAACAGAATCCAGCGCGCGCCCTGCTCCATCACCCAAAGCGCCGGGGCGGCAAGGCCGAGGGGTGCCAGCAGGGCTGCAACCACCCCCGCCGGCATCACCACCGCCCCCATCACCGGCACGGTCAGCAGGTTGGCCATCAGCCCGTAATCGGTGAACCGGTTGAAATGCGCTGCCGCAAAGGGGGCGGTTGCCACTCCGGCGATGACCGAACTGAGGACCAGCATGAACACCGGCACCATCCAGCGCGGCATCCGGTTGCGAAAGACCCCGGTCTCCAGTGCTGCAAAGCCGGCAATCAGCGCCACGGTGGCGGCGAAAGACATCTGGAATCCCGGCTCTGTCAGACTTTCGGGGCGCATCAGCAAAAGGATCACCGCCGCAATTGCCACCGTTCGCAGGGTCAGCGCGCGGCGGTCCAAGAGCACCGCGCCCAGCATCACCGACACCATGATGAAGGCGCGTTCCGTCGCCACATTGGCCC
Source organism: Paracoccaceae bacterium (assembly GCA_043727195.1). GTDB lineage: Bacteria > Pseudomonadota > Alphaproteobacteria > Rhodobacterales > Rhodobacteraceae > JAUYQR01. Next base: position 6,777 of record JAYSYZ010000136.1, on the reverse strand, counting down.
CGGAGAGCAACAGGTAAAACAGCGCCACCCCAAGGCCCACCACCGCCGCCACCTTTTTGGTGTTCACCCGCAGCGCCACGCGCGGCACCAGCGCCAACCCGTAACGCACCAGCGCAAAGACGAAGGTGACAAGGAAAGCCATGTTCATCCCCGAAATTGCCAAGAGATGCGCCAGCGACGAATCGCGCAACGCCTGCACCGTGTCTTGCGTGATGGCCGAGCGGTCCCCCGTCATCGCCCCCGCCGCAAAAGCCCCGGCCTGACCGGGCATATGATCCAGCATGCTGCGGGTCAGATAGCTGCGCAGGCGGCTGATCACCGCCTCACCGGCCACCGGTTCTTCCAGCAACAGCACCGGCGTCCGGGTATAGCCGACCGCGCCCAGCTGGTCGAAAAACGCCATGCGCCGGAAATCGAAGCCGCCCGGTTCAACCGGCCCGTCCGGGGCAGCAAGGGATGCGGTCAGGATCACCACCTGCCCCGGCATCGGCGTCAGCCACGGCTGATCCGCCTGCATCGAGACGCGGACCTTTGGCGGCGTCCGCTCTGGTGCCACTTCGCGCAGGCTGACCCGATCCAATGTCAGGCGCAGTGCATCAGATTGCGACCGGTCGATGCCGATGATGCGGCCTTCGACCGGGCCGTAATACCGAAACTCCAGCATCGGGGCCGCCTGCAGATGCGCCCGCGCGCCGGCGGCCAGCCACCCAGCGGCAAGGCAGGCGGCGATCAGTGCGACGGGGTGCGCAAGTTCCGGCCCGCGCCAGCGCCCGGCAATGCCCGAGGCCAGCAGCACGGCAGCCAGCGCGTAGGTGTTCGGTCCCGGTTCGTCGGCCACCGCGAACCATGCGGCGATGCCGATCCCGATGAAGACCGGTATCCACGGAAACAGCGTGCCCCGCGGCTGTGACAGCGCTTCAAGCGGCCAGAGAAGACCCCGCGCCATGGCCACCTTGTTTCCCGCCCCCCGATTGCCTAAACACGCGTGCAGCCTATTCCCCGCATGGTTTCTGAAAGGTTAACTCCGCATGACTGCAGCGTCAGAACCCGGGGTCGTCACCCGCTTTGCCCCCTCGCCCACCGGTTATCTGCATATCGGCGGCGGTCGGACGGCGCTGTTCAACTGGCTGTACGCGCGCGGGCGCGGCGGCAAGTTCCTGCTGCGGATCGAGGATACCGACCGCGAACGGTCCACCCCCGAGGCGACGGCGGCAATCCTGAAGGGGCTGACCTGGCTGGGGCTGGATTGGGATGGCGAGGTGGTCAGCCAGTTTGACCGCAAGGACCGCCACGCCGAAGTGGCGCACGGGATGCTGACACGCGGAACGGCCTACAAGTGCTTTGCCACGCAGGAAGATATCGCGGCCTTTCGTGCCGCCGAAGAGGCTTCGGGGCGCTATCCGGTGTTTCACAGCCCGTGGCGCGACGTGGATGCGACCAGCCACCCCGACGCGCCCTACGTGATCCGGATGAAGGCCCCCCGCAGCGGCGAGACGGTGATCGAAGATCAGGTGCAGGGCCGCGTGGTGATACGGAATGAGACGCTGGACGACATGATCGTGCTGCGATCGGACGGCGTTCCCACCTACATGCTGGCCGTGGTGGTCGATGACCACGACATGGGGGTTACCCATGTGATCCGCGGTGACGACCATCTGAACAACGCCGCGCGCCAGCAGATGGTCTATGACGCCATGGGGTGGCGGGTGCCGGTCTGGGCGCATATCCCGCTGATCCACGGGCCGGACGGCAAGAAGTTGTCGAAACGCCACGGGGCGACCGGGATCGAAGAGTATCAGGCGATGGGATATCCCGCCGCCGGGATGCGCAACTATCTGACGCGGCTGGGCTGGGCCGCCGGTGACGCCGAGATCTTCAGCACCGAACAGGCGGTGCAGATGTTCGATCTGAAGGGTATCGGGCGTGCCCCGGCACGGCTGGATTTCAAGAAGCTGGAGAACACCTGCGGGCATCATATCGCGATGACGGACGATGCTGCACTGCTGCATGAACTGATCGGCTATCTTGCCGCCGCTGCGAAACCGCCGCTGACCACGGCGCAATGTGATCTGCTGCTGCGGGCGATGCCATCGGTGAAGGATCGGGCGAAGACCTTCCAGGAACTGATTGAAAAGGCGCAGTTCGCGCTGGTTACCCGGCCCGTGCTGCCGGATGCACAGGCGGCGGCCGCGCTGGATACGGTATCCCGTGGTATACTGGGCGAATTGACGCCGCGCCTGCAAAATGCTAACTGGACGAAAGCGGCGCTGGAGCCCATTCTGACTGACGCTGCAGCCGCGCACGGCCTCGGGTTCGGCAAGCTGGCCGCCCCGATCCGGGCAGCACTGGCGGGCCGAAGTGTGACACCAAGCGTTTACGACATGATGCTGGTCATCGGTCGGGATGAGACGATCGCGAGGCTGACCGACGCGGCGGGGTGACGCTGCGATCCGGCCTTGACCGCCCCGCACAGGGGCGCAGGATATTCGCTTCGGGCGCGCCCCTGCCACCAGGGCGGCCCGCCATACCGGGGATGAACTGATGACCGACAAAGTCGCGAAGCTGAGCCTTGACGGAAACACCTACGATCTGCCGGTGCATTCGCCGACCCTCGGGCCGGACGTGCTGGATATCCGCAAGCTTTATGCCGAGGCGGATGTGTTCACCTTCGACCCCGGCTTCACCTCCACCGCGGCCTGCGAAAGTGCCATTACCTTTATCGACGGCGACAAGGGCGAGTTGCTGCACCGCGGGTATCCGATTGAACAGCTGGCGGAAAAGTCCAGCTATCTGGAGGTTTGCTACCTGCTGCTGTACGGCGAACTGCCCACCGCATCGCAGCTATCGGATTTCAGCGCCCGGGTGACGAACCACACGATGGTGCATGAACAGATGCACTATTTCTTTCGCGGTTTCCGGCGCGATGCGCATCCGATGGCCACCATGGTGGGGGTGGTCGGCGCGATGGCGGCATTCTACCACGATTCGACGGATATCAACGATCCCTGGCAACGCGAGGTGGCCGCGATCCGGATGATCGCAAAGCTGCCGACGATTGCCGCCATGGCCTACAAGTATTCGGTCGGCCAGCCCTTCGTCTATCCGAAGAACGCCCTCGATTACGCCGGCAACTTCCTGCACATGTGCTTTTCGGTGCCGGCCGAGGACTACGTGGTCAATCCGGTTCTGGCCAAGGCGATGGACCGGATCATGATGCTGCACGCCGATCATGAACAAAACGCCTCCACCTCTACCGTGCGGCTGGCGGGCTCGTCGGGGGCCAACCCGTTTGCCTGCATCGCCGCCGGCATCGCCTGCCTGTGGGGGCCGGCGCATGGCGGAGCCAATCAGGCGGCACTGGAACAATTGCGCCAGATCGGCACGGTCGACAGGATCCCGGAGTTCATCAAGCTGGCCAAGGACAAATCGTCGGGCGTCAAGCTGATGGGCTTTGGCCACCGCGTCTACAAGAACTTCGATCCGCGCGCCACGGTGATGAAGGAAAGCGCCGATGAGGTGCTGGAACTGCTGGGCGTACAGAACAACCCGACCTTGCAGGTGGCCAAGGAGCTGGAACGGATCGCGCTGGAGGATGACTATTTCATCTCCAAGAAGCTGTATCCCAATGTCGATTTCTATTCCGGCATCATTCTGGATGCGATGGGCTTTCCGACCGCGATGTTCACGCCGATCTTCGCGATCAGCCGCACGGTGGGCTGGATCAGCCAGTGGAAAGAGATGATCGCCGAAAAGAACCAGAAGATCGGCCGCCCGCGCCAGCTTTATGTCGGCGCGCCGAAGCGCAACTATGTAGACGTCCGTCACCGGTGAGAGGCACGGCAAGGCGCGCGATCCGCGTCTGCCGGGGCGGCGAGGTCGCAACAACGCGGAGGGTGTCCGTTGCCGACAAAGGGGCGCGGTGGACGGTTTCTGGACCGGCATCACCGGCACCACCGGCGTGCCCTGCCCCGCCGCCGGTCGCGCCCTATTCCGCCGGAAATCCGGGCAGCCAGCGTGCCACCGCGCGTTGCGGCACCGAGGGGTGCAGCCGTTCCGACCGGTCGCGCCCGACGAGGCGGCGACGACGGAACACAAACGCCTTGCCCCAGCTGCGCCAGGTGCCAACCATCGGGGCCGCGGCGTCGCAGGGATAGCGGGCGCGCCAACCCTCGGGCAGCGCCAGCCCCACCGCCTCGGCCCGTTCCAGCATCCAGACCAGCGGGATATTGGCCAGGGGACGCGCCGCCGTCAGATCACCGATCTGGCCACCGACATCGCCATGCGCACCGCGAAACCAGACCTGTTCGATGTTCCCTTCCCACCCTGGCGGGCATTCCCACAGCACCGGCGCAAAGGCCAGCCGCGTCTCGTCAAGCGCCAGCGCGTGAAAGCCGTGCCGGACCGAGGTGCCGAGGTGATGGTTGTGAAAGGCATGCCGCGCCGGCGACAGCATCCAGAAGAACGGCAGGCGCAGACCAAGCGCCTTGACGGTATCCCAGACGCCCACCATCTCGATGGAGATTTCCAGATGGCAAAATCGGCGGGCAAAAGCCTGCGCGGCGGGGCTGTCGGGGTTGCGTTCGTAATGTCGCCAGGCCAGCGTCACCCCGCGTTGGGTGGCGTGGTCGCGCGTCAACAGCCCCAGCCGGTCGATCAGCCCGGCCAGAGACCGCACCGCATAGGCCCCCCGCGAATACCCGAACAGGAATATCCGGTCCCCGTCGCGATAGCCGCTGGCCAGCCAGCCATAGGCGCGCTGGATCTGGGCGCTGAGCCCCCGGCCCTCCATCAGCGCCAGACCGTTGCGCCAGCCGTTCCATTGCATGCCCGGCTCGTAATAGACCCGCCGCCGCGCCCGCACGCCACCCTCGGTCAGGATGCGGAACACCTGGCCTGCATTGCTTTCCATACCCTCGTCCAGCGACGACATGGTGCCATCAAGGATGATGACATGATCGACCACGCCGCGCGCCCGTCCCGGTTCCGGCGGTGCGGCGGGTTCGACGGCGACAACAGGCCTGCGGCGCAGCCAACTGCGAAGGCGGTCAAGGATTGCCGTGGCGCGCCTCCTCCAGCCATTGCCAGATCCGCACTGGCGTGAAGGGCATGTCGACACGCGTGACACCCTCGGGCGCCAGCGCATCGCGTACCGCATTCGAGATCGCCGCAAGCGCGCCGACCGTGCCCGCCTCGCCGCAGCCCTTCATGCCCAGGGGATTGGTCCGGGTCGGAATACCGCGTTCTGCAAAGCTGATCATCGGCATATCGTCGGCCCTTGGCATGCCGTAGTCCATGAAACTGCCCGTCAGCACCTGACCGGCCGCATCCTGCACCAGCCATTCCGTCACCGCCTGGCCGAACCCCTGCGCAATGCCGCCGTGCACCTGACCTTCCACCAGATTGGGGGCCACCAGCACGCCGAAGTCATCGACCACGGAATAGCGTTCCATCGTCAAGCCACCGGTTTCGGGGTCGATCTCCACCTCGCACAGATGCACGCCGTTGGGGAACGACCGTCCGTCCAGCGTGATCCTTTCCGACCTGTCGGTCAGATCGGTGCGGCCTTTGGTCCGTGCCAGTGCCGCCGCCTCGACCAGCGTGAGGCGCAAGTTGGTGCCGGGCGCGCCAAAGCGGTGATCGGCGAAGCTGACCCCCGCCACCCCCCATTCCTGCCCGAGAAACTCCTCAAAGCCAGCAACCATCGCCGTGACGGCCGCGCGGGTGGCGGTGCCCTGCACCGTCACCGACCGCGACCCGCCGGTGCCGCCGCCGCGGGCGATGCGGTCGCTGTCGCCTTCGACGATGCGGACCATGTCCTGCGCGATCCCCGTCGCCTCGGCCACCATCCGGGAATAGACGCTTTCATGCCCCTGCCCGTTGGATTGCGTGCCGACAAACAGCGAGGCTCCGCCATCCTCGTCCAGCACCAGGCGGGCGGTTTCGTTGCTGTCGCCTAGGATCGCCTCGATATAGGCCGCAACCCCAAGGCCCCGCAGCCGACCCTTCGCCCGTGAACCGGCAAGCCGGTCGGCATAGCCCGCCGCGCGATCTGCCACGGTGTCGAGCAACCCCGCGAAATCGCCGCCGTCGATGACCTCGTTTTCCATCGTAACGTGCGGGAATGTCCGGATCACGTTCTTCTGGCGCAGTGCCACGGGATCGAGGCCCAGCGTGCGCGCTGCCTCGTCCATCGCCCGCTCCACCGTCAGGATCGCTTCGGGCCGCCCGGCACCGCGATAGGCGTCAATGGGGACGGAGTTGGTATAGACCCCCGTCGCCAGCAAAGCCGCAACCGGCACATCGTAAACTCCTGTCAGCACCTTGGCAAAAAGCTCCGTCTGGATGGCCTGCCCGTATTGCGAGTTGTACGCGCCAAGGTTGGACACAAGGTTAACCCGGTAGCCGGTGATCCGGTGCGTCGCGTCAAATCCGATTTCGGCCAGCGCCACCAGATCGCGCCCCGCATTGTCGGTCAGCATCGCTTCGGACCGGGTCGAGATCCAGGCCACCGGGCGGCCCAGCTGGCGGGCGGCTTCGGCAATCACCACATATTCCGGATAGGTCATTCCCTTCATCCCGAAGCCGCCGCCGACATCGGGGTTCGTCACCCGCACCGCCTCGCGCGGCAGGCCCAGCATCCGCGACAACTCGTTGCGCTGCACCCACACGCCCTGACCGTTGACGCACAGATGCAGCCGCCTGCCATCCCATTCCGCGAATGCCGCACGCGGTTCCAACGGGGCGGCGGTGACACGGTTATGCACAACCTCGATTGCC
>JAYSYZ010000135.1:0-1663 GCA_043727195.1 Paracoccaceae bacterium | reverse complement strand
CCGGAAGGTGGCGAGACACCAGACTCTGACGGGGACCAACAACACCGAGAACTCTCTTGTCGGAGACGTGCAACACGTCACTGGCCATGCCAAAGGCGGCAAGGACACCCTCAAGGGTGGCAGCAGTACTGACGGCGGCACTGTCAGCAATTATACTCTGACTCATTGAAAGTCCGAAGAAGTCCTTGCCATTGAGTATTTTTCGGATTCTTGTCGGGGCATGATTCGTGCTGGCTTTTTATCGGCTGTGGACCGCGACGACCTGATCATCCTGGTTCGGGACGGTTCCGCGACGCACCGGTTGGCACGGCGGGCCAATGCGCTGTTGCTGCTTGATGCGGGCTGGAGCTGCGAGAGAGTTGCGGCGGCCCTGTTCATGGATGATGACACGATACGCAAGTGGCACGCCATGTTTCTGGAAGACGGCTTCGACGGGCTTCTGGATTTCGGGGCGGGCGGCAGCGCCTGCCGGATGAACGATGAGCAGCAGAGCAAGCTGAAGGCCTGGGTTTCCGAAGCATTGCCCCGCTCGACACGCCGGATCGGGGCTTGGATTGAAGCGGAATTCGGCCTCGCCTACCAGGGCCGCTCAGGCCTGATCGCCTTGCTGAACCGGCTTGGCCTCGAATATCACAAGCCGCAGGTGATCCCGCGCAAGCTCGACGAGGGCAAGCAGCGCCAGTTCATCGAGGGCTACAATAACCTGCTGAATTCCCTGGCCGATGACGAGGCTGTGCTGTTTGTCGACGCGGTGCATCCCACCCATGCCGCAAGGCCCTCCGGCTGCTGGGCGCCGGCTGGCGAGAAGCTCGCGATTGAACAAACCAGCGGGCGTCAGCGCATCAACATCCACGGTGCCATCGACCTTGAGACCGGCAAGACCCGGATGATCGAGGTTGAAACCGTTGATGCCATCTCGACAATCAGGCTGCTGGAATCAATTGAAAGATTTTACCCGCTGCTGGCGCTCATCCATGTCTATCTGGACAACGCTCGGTACCATCACGCCAAGCTCGTGCAGGAGTGGTTGGCGAGGCCGGGATGCCGCATCAGGCTCCACTTCATCCCGACCTACTGCCCGCATCTGAACCCCATCGAACGGCTCTGGGGCCTGATGCACAAACACATCACCCACAACAAATGCTATGCCACCTGTGCCGAGTTCGCAGACGCCACACTCGGCTTCCTGCGCCAGACGGTTCCGCGAAACTGGCATGAGTACGCCGATTCAGTCAGCGACAACTTCCGCGTCATATCACCCAAGACATTTCGGGTTATGGCGTGAACGGGGTATAACATCATGACTACCGAAGGTCGCGGACTGTTATCCAACACCCAGCCTTCATGGATTTCATCATCGAAGCCGCTGTGCCATTCGGTTCGGTGGAAAAAGTTACATTTGCTTTTGTAAGCCCACCACCGCTCTCTGACCTTATCGGGCGATTTCCACGCCAACCACGCAACCGCCATGGCAGGCGTCCAAAAGGCTTCGGCCATTGCATCAAAATTGTCGGTGGCTGGATTGCCTTCAAGCGACTGGATGCCAAACATGCTGGCGCGCGCTCTGGCGGTGTCTAATTCTATCCGCCCGAATTTCAGTTGTTCTTGGAGCCAATCTTTCAACCATCGCTTCAGCCAATCTTCGAAGCTGGCGCGGTGTAAC
>JAYSYZ010000134.1:0-32540 GCA_043727195.1 Paracoccaceae bacterium | reverse complement strand
GGGCACGGAGAGCCTGTTCGACGTTATTGTCGCGGACACTGACCTGCATGTGGTTGTCACCACCTTCCTAGGTTAAAGTTGCACTGACTTGTGCAGGCCCGCGCCCTATATCAAAGGGGGGTAGGCTTGTCTACCGCGCGCCGAGGAGGGGTGTGATCATGACCGAATACAGCACGAAAGACCTGATCCTGGACGCCGCTGTCGTGCATGTGCCGTTCGACGGCTGGTCGGAAACGACGTTTCGCGCCGCGACGGCCGATTCGGGGGTGGCCAGCGCCCTTGCCCGCGCCTTGTTCCCGCGCGGCGGGGTCGATCTGGCGCTGGCCTATCACGCGCGCGGCGATGGCCAGATGGTCGCCCGGTTGGCTGCGATGGATCTGACCACGATGCGCTTCCGCGACCGGATCGCTACAGCCGTGCGCAGCAGGCTGGAACTGGCAGACAAGGAACTGGTCCGCCGGGGAACCACGCTGTTTTCCCTGCCGCAGCATGCAGCAGACGGCGCGAAAGCGATCTGGGGCACGACCGACAAGATCTGGACGGCGCTGGGCGATACGTCGACCGATATCAATTGGTATACCAAGCGCGCGACGTTGACGGCGGTCTACGGGTCGACCGTGCTGTACTGGCTTGGTGACGGCAGTCTGGACAATCAGGCCACCTGGGCATTCCTTGACCGCCGGATTGATCAGGTCATGCAGATTGAAAAGGTAAAGGCCGCCATCCGGGAAAATCCGCTGGGCAAGGCGATTATCGACGGCCCACTCAAGATCCTGGAAAAGGTTCGGGTGCCAAAGTTGCCGGATGATCTGCCCGGGCGGAACATCTTTTGATATCAGGTTCCCGAAAGGCCCGCCGACCATGACCCTGTCACACAGCATGCTTGCCATCGAAATCTCGTCCCCCGGCGGGCCAGAAGTGCTGGTGCCGGCAACGGTGCCGGTGCCCGTACCGGGCCATCGCCAGATCATCATCCGGGTGGCCTATGCCGGGGTGAACCGGCCCGATGCCCTGCAGCGCGCCGGGGCCTATGCGCCGCCACCCTCCGCCTCGCCGCTTCCCGGTCTGGAATGCTCGGGCACGGTGGTAGAGGTGGGTCCGGGCGTCACCCGCTGGCAGATTGGCGACAAGGTCTGCGCGCTGCTCCCCGGCGGCGGCTACGCCGAATATGCCGCGACGCACGAGGCTCATGCCCTGCCCGTGCCACCGGGCATGTCGATGCGCGACGCCGCCTGCCTGCCGGAAACCTGCTTCACGGTCTGGTCGAACGTCGTGATGCGTGGCGCTCTGTCGGCGGGCGAACGGTTTCTGGTTCACGGTGGCACCTCCGGTATCGGCACCACGGCGATCCAGATCGCCCATGCCTTGGGCGCGCGGGTCTTTGCCACCGCCGGCACCGACGAAAAATGTACCATCTGCCGCGACCTGGGGGCCGCCGTCGCGCTGAACTACCGCACCGAGGATTTCACCGCCGCGCTGCAGGCCGTGGGTGGTGCCAACCTCATTCTCGACATGGTGGGCGGCAGCTACATCGAAAAGAACATCAAGGCATTGGCAGATGACGGACGGCTGGTGCAGATCGCCTTCCTGCAGGGCCCCAAGGTCAGCCTGAACTTTGCCGAACTCATGGTCCGGCGGCTGACCCTCACCGGGTCCACCTTGCGCCCGCAGTCCGATCTGGCCAAGGCCCGCATCGCCGCTGCAGTGGAACAGCACGTCTGGCCGATGATCGCCCGCGGTGCGTTCGGCGTGGTGATCGACAGCGAATATCCCCTGGTCGAAGCCTCCGCCGCACACCGGCGGATCGAGGCAGAGGGTCATGTCGGCAAGATTGTTCTGACCGTCGACCCGTGATTGTCTGACGAAATTCTGACGGGCCGGCCGCCGATTAACGGTTTCTTCACGCGCAATCTGGCTGCGGCAGGAGTATTCATTTCAACAGGCGGGATCGGAGTTTCGATCCAGAGATTGGCCGGATGGCAGTTCCCCAGTTGTCCCCCGGCCCCGGACATTCAACCAAGACCTTTTCCCAGTTTTCCCCTCATTCCACGTATTCTGATTGTCGGTCCCGCCGTCCTACCTCACCGGCTCCAACAGTGCGTCCGTCAGCCGGCAATCGCGGATCGCGTCGGCCCCGCAGCGGCGTGGGCGCAAGTCTTTGGTCAGGCAGATGCGAACCTCTTGGATCAATTCTTCGGCACAGGTCACGGTGATCTGGTCCGGCATCAGGCTTGGGTTTGCCTCGATGAACGCCTCCTCCACGACCTGTGCGGGAACTTCCAGCGGCGTTTTCACCTGCGAAAACAGGTCCGGAATGGTGATGCCTTCGTACGCCTGGCGGGCTGCGGCAAAGTAGGCGGCAGATGACAGCCCCGCACAGCGCCCATGCTTTTTCCACTGATAAAAGGCCGGCCCCGCGCCACCCATGATATCGGCCATCGCGGCAGTGTCGGCGCGTGAAGGATCGCGCGCCACCGTGCGGCAATAAGACGGCCAGCCGTCTTGGTATTGCGGCCACAGCCCGTGCAGCACGAAAGTCAGCCCGCGCCCGACATTGCATTGCGGATCGTCCCGTGCGTCGCCCTCCAGCGCGCACCAGGCCGCCGACCAGGACAGCGCCATCACGTAATAATCGAAATCACCCGCCTTTTCGCCCTCGGCCCGCGCCGCCGAGGCCCAGCACAAAGCCGCAAGGACGATGAAGATCCGGCGCATTTCCGCTTCCCCTTTGTGTGTTCTGGCCGTATAGGAGCGGTGAATTCCCTGAAAACTGGAACTCGCGGGTCCGCCCGCCGCCGTTTTCCCGGCCCGGGAGAGATTTGTAAAGGAGTGATCCGATGTCGAAGCCGCTCATGGCAAAGGCCACCGCTGTCTGGCTGGTCGATAACACCACCCTCAGCTTCGCGCAGATCGCCGATTTCTGCGGGATGCACGAGCTTGAGGTGCAGGGTATTGCTGACGGGGATGTGGCAGGCGGGGTGAAAGGCTTCGATCCCCTTGCCAACAACCAGCTGGACCCGATCGAGATCGACCGCGCGCAACAGGATCCGCTGTACCGGATGAAGCTGAAGTTCAACGCCGCCGCCGTCGGCGAGGAAAAGCGGCGCGGGCCGCGCTACACCCCCCTGTCAAAGCGGCAGGACCGGCCGGCGGCGATCCTGTGGCTGGTGAAGTTCCATCCCGAACTGTCGGACGGAACCATCGGCAAGCTGGTGGGCACCACAAAGCCGACGATCCTGTCGATCCGGGAGCGCAGCCACTGGAACATCTCGAACATCACGCCGATTGATCCGGTGGCGTTGGGCCTGTGCCGGCAGACCGAGCTGGACGCCGCAGTGCAGGCTGCGGCGCGCAAGAAGGCGGCGGACGGCGTGGTGATGTCGGATGACGAGCGGCGCAAGCTGGTGTCGACCGAGCAATCGCTGGGCATGACGCCCGATCCGAAGATGCCGGAGCCGCTGACCGGGCTTGAGGTGTTCGGCGACGATGAAAAGGAAGTGGCGGGCGATTTCTCGGATGCGGAAAGCTTCTTCAACCTGCCGCAGGGGGATGATGACGAGGACGAGGACGAAGAAAAGAACGGCCGCCGTCGCTGAGTTTTGATTTCAAGGCATTCTGGAACCCCGGTCCGTCGTGGCCGGGGTTTTGTTTTGGGCTGCGATATCACGCGTGTTAAGATGGGTAAGTAACTGTAATAGCTAGATAGTAGAAATTTTGTTCAGTTTTTGATAACTAGTATTAGCCGCTTTCTGCGGCAAAAGCGGCATCCCGCCCTTCAGGCAATCGCGGCCAATCCCGCCAATCCCGGCCCCCGTGGTTGACCCGCAGGGGTGGGGCCGGTAATCCGGCAGCATGTCCTGCACGGAAGGCAACGCATTGGCCATTCATCTTCACAAATCCGATCTGCCCGATGGCCTGACGCTGGGCCCCGTGGTGGCGATTGATACCGAAACCATGGGCCTTGATCCGCGCCGCGACCGGCTGTGCGTGGTGCAACTGTCAGATGGATCCGGTGATGCGCATCTGGTGCAGATCGCAATCGGGCAAAGCCATGCGCCAAACCTGATGCGGCTGTTGACGGACCGCGACACGTTGAAACTGTTCCACTTTGGCAGGTTCGACATTGCTGCGTTGAAGCGGGCGTTTGGCGTGACCACGCAGCCGGTGTGGTGCACCAAGATCGCGTCAAAGCTGGTGCGGACATTTACCGACCGGCATGGGTTGAAATACCTGCTGGCCGATCTGGTGGCGGTCGATGTGTCCAAGCAGCAGCAGACCAGCGACTGGGGGGCGGAGGTGCTGACCGATGCGCAGAAGGAATATGCCGCGTCGGATGTATTGTACCTGCACGCCCTGAAGCGCGAGCTTGAGGCGCGGCTGATCCGCGAGAACCGGCTGGAACTGGCGCAGCGCTGTTTCGATTTCCTGCCGGCGCGGGCGGAGCTTGACCTCCTCGGCTGGGGGGACCTGAATGACATCTACAGCCATTGAACCGGGCACCGATCTGCTGGCCACGGGGCGGCGCGTCATAAGACGCGAGGCGGATGCGCTGGACATTCTGGCGGATGGGCTGGGGATCAGTTTCAGTCAGGCGGTGGCATTGCTGATGGCCGGGACGGGCCGGGTGATCGTATCGGGCATGGGGAAATCCGGCCATATCGCGCGCAAGATTGCGGCGACCTTTGCCAGCACCGGGACCCCAGCGCATTTCGTGCATCCGGCAGAGGCGAGCCATGGTGATCTGGGCATGGTGGCCAAGGGGGATGTGCTGATCGTGCTGTCAAATTCCGGCGAAACTTCGGAACTGGCGGATATTCTGGCGCATGCCAAGCGGTTCGGCATTCCGCTGATCGGGGTGGCGGGGCGCGACGGATCGACCCTGCTGCGCCAGTCGGATGTGGCGATCCTGCTGCCCGAAGCACCGGAGGCCTGCGAGACGGGGATCGTGCCGACCACATCCACCACGATGATGCTGGCGCTGGGCGATGCGCTGGCGATTGCGCTGATGGAACATCGGGCGTTCACGCCGGAACATTTCCGGATGTTTCACCCCGGGGGCAAGCTGGGGGCGCGGCTGCTGCGCGTCCGCGATCTGATGCATGACGACCCGCCTTTGGTATCGGCGGATACCCCGATGGGCGAGGCGTTGCTGGTGATCACCCGGCGCGGCTTTGGCGTGGTGGGGGTCACGGATGCGGCAGGCGCACTGATCGGGATCGTCACCGACGGCGACCTAAGGCGGCACATGGACGGGCTGTTGTCGCTGACGGCGGGCGAGGTGATGACGCCAGCCCCCCGCACCGTCGGGCCGGAGGCGCTGGCGGGCGAGGCGCTGGGCATCATGAATGATCGCAAGATCACCTGTTTGCTGGTGACCGCGGATGGTGCCCATGCCACTGGCATCGTGCATATCCATGATTGCCTGCGGGCGGGCGTGGCGTGATGGCCCGCGCCGATACCCATTCCCGGGTGGTGGCGTGGCTGAAGGTCACGCTTCCCCTGGTGGCGCTGGCGATCCTGGCGACGCTGTTCCTGCTGGCCGACCGGATCGACCCGGATGCCGCCCTGCCCTATGCCGAGGTGGATGTCGCGGACCGTGCCCGCGCGCCACGGATGACCGCGCCAACCTATGCAGGCACCACATCCGACGGGGCGGCGCTGACCCTGCAGGCGGCCGAGGCGCGGCCCGCATCCGCAGAGACCAAGGCGCTGGCGCAGGATCTGCTTCTGACGCTGGACACCCCGGATGGCGGGCACACCAATCTGCGCGCGGTCACCGCAGTGATGAATGAGCAGAGCCGGCAGATCGTGCTGGCGGGCGGGGTGGAGGTGACGACATCCACCGGCTATGTGCTGACGACCGAGGGGATGCGCGTCAATCTTGACAGGTCCGGGCTGGAAAGCACCGCAGCCGTCAAGGCAACCGGCCCGGCGGGCGACATCGTTGCCGATAAAGTTACCCTCCGTCAGGACAACCAGACCCCCGATGCCTATGTTCTGGTTTTCAAGGGCGCGGTGAAACTGGTATACCAACCCGGCGGTTCCCCCGCCCCTTGAAGGTTATTCAGATGGCATTTGTCCTTCGCGCGTTGATCTTATCCGCCGGGTTGGCTGGGGCGGCCTTTGCGCAGGACGCAAAGATCGCCTTTGGCGGGCTGAAGCAGGACACCACGCTGCCGGTCGAGGTGCAGGCGGATCAGCTGGCGGTCAACAATGCGGACGGATCGGCGGTGTTCACCGGCAATGTGCTGGTCGGGCAGGGCGAGATGCGGCTGGCGGCGGCTGAGGTCAAGGTGAAGTACGGGGCCGATGGCCAGACCATCGACCAGCTGATCGCCAGCGGCGGGGTGACGATCAGCAATCTTGCCGACGCCGCCGAAGCGCGCGAGGCGCTGTATACCATCGACAGCGGCATCGTGGTGATGACCGGCGATGTGCTGCTGACGCAAGGGGCCTCGGCGATTGCCGGGCAAAAGCTGACCATCGACCTCAAGGCCGGAACCGGCGTGATGGAGGGCCGGGTGTCGACGACATTCGTGCCGGGCGGCAACTGATGGCGGTGGCGCGCCCCGAACTGACCTTGACCGAGGGGTCTGCGGGGCTGCAGGTGCGCAGCTTGCGCAAAAGCTACAAGAAGCGGCCGGTGATCCGGGATGTGTCGATGGATCTGCGGCGGGGCGAGGTTGTGGCGCTGCTTGGCCCGAACGGGTCGGGAAAGACGACATGCTTTTATTCCATCGCCGGGCTGGTGACGCCGGAGGGCGGGCAGGTGCTGATCGACGGCAAGGATGTGACCGCCCTGCCGATGTATCGCCGGGCGCGGCTGGGGATCGGCTATCTGCCGCAGGAAGTGTCGATCTTCCGGGGCCTGAGCGTCGAGGACAACATCCTTGCGGTCCTGGAAATCGTGGTGCCCGACCTGCACAAGCGGCGCGAGCGGCTGGAGGAATTGCTGAGCGAATTCTCCATCACCCATCTGCGACGGACGCCCGCACTGGCCCTGTCGGGAGGCGAGCGGCGGCGGGTGGAGATTGCGCGCTGTCTGGCGGCCGACCCGAAATATCTGTTGCTGGACGAACCCTTTGCCGGGGTGGACCCGATCGCGGTGGGGGAAATCCGCCACCTTGTGCATGACCTGAAATCGCGTGGCATCGGGGTGCTGATCACCGACCACAACGTGCGCGAAACGCTGGAAATCGTTGATCGCGCCTATATCCTGCACGACGGCAAGGTGCTCATGTCGGGCACCACAGACGAGGTGGTTCGGGATGAAACGGTGCGCCGCGTCTATCTGGGCGAAAACTTCCGGATCATCTGACGGCTGGCGGGAATCGACTCGGTTGACAAGCGGCCCTGCCCTGTCGCCAAATACCCGTGATGCGTGCGTCAGTTGCCCATTCGTGGTCTTTTTGCGCGGCCGTGCCACCGGTCTGCCTGCGTGACGTCACGCCACGTTATTTCACGGTATCGATGTGACGATTCCGCCGGGCCTGCATGATGCAGGCACGCCGGGCTGCATGAGAAAGGGAGCGACCATGCGCTATCAGATCAGTGGAAAACAGATCGACATCGGCGAGGCTCTGCAAACCCATGTGAAGGCTGAACTTGGCGAAGTTGTTGAGAAATATGCCCAACGCCCGACGGAATGCGTTGTCGTGTTTTCGCGTGTGGCACATGAACATGTCTGCGAAACCACCATTCATCTGTCGACCGGGCTGACCGCGCAGGCCAAAGGGCATGCCCCGGAAATCTATGCTGCCTTCGAAAGCTGCCGCGAGAAGATGGACAAGCAGATGCGCCGCTACAAGCGGCGGATCCGCAACCACCACAATCACCGCACAGTGCCAGTTGAATTCAGCGAAAGCGCCACGTATATCCTCGCCGGATCCGAGGACGTCGAGGATGTGGAGCCCGAAACGCTCCAGCCCATCGTGATCGCCGAGATGGAGACGAAGATCCCTTCGATCACCGTCGGCGAGGCCGTGATGCAGCTGGAACTGGCGGGGCAGCGCATGCTGGTGTTCCGGAACGAAGGTCATGGTGGCGTGAATGTCGTGTACCGTCGGGATGACGGGAACATCGGTTGGATCGACCCCCGCAACAGCATGTAACACGCGCCCCCTTGCGGCGCAGGATCATCGACCACCCATGGAACTTTCCAAGCTATTGATGCCAGGCGCCGTGCGTATCGTCGGGCAGTTCACTTCGAAAAAGCGCCTGTTCCAGGAGCTGGGCGAGATCGCGGCACAGGCCTACGGGCTTAGCGCCGCCGTTGCCATCGACGGATTGCAGGAACGCGAAAGCCTTGGCCCCACCGGCGTGGGCCACGGCATCGCCCTGCCACACGCCCGGCTGGAAGACCTGACCAAGATCGTTGGCGTGTTCATCCGGTTGGAAAAACCGCTGGATTACGACAGTGTCGACCGCCAGCCGGTAGATTTGGTGTTCGGGCTGTTCGCGCCAAAGGATTCTGGGGTGGACCATCTGAAGGCGCTGGCGCTGGTCAGCCGCACGATGCGCGACCCCGCCGTGGTGACCAAACTGCGCGCCAATGCGGATGCCCGCAAACTGCATGCCATCCTGACCGAAAGCCGCGCGCCACAGGCGGCCTAGCGCCGCCACCGGCCAAAGCCGAACCCCGTGTAATCGCGCTGGTACGCGGCCTCTGCCGCTTGTTCCAGCCGGTCGTCGTGGATCGCTGCCAAGGCCGCTTCGGCGCTGCTGTCCGGCAGTGCTGGCGGGGCGATCACGCCGACTTCACCGGCAAGATGCGCCAAACCTTCGGCAAGACGATCCTCGCGGATCACCAGATCGAGCGGCTGAAAGCTGGCAAAACCCTGCAGCAAAGCGGTCTGGCTGACCCAGTTCGGATCGACCCTGTGTCCGGCCTGCCCGGCGACGCCGAGTTTGGCGTAGTGCAGAAAGATCAAAAACGCCTCCCGCTCTGCCGCGACATCCGGGAAAGGATCGCCGGGATTTGGCAGATCGGCGTTGTAGGCGCGGATCAGGGTACGGCGCTGGTCGGCCAACCGGCCAGAGACGATCTTTTCGCGAAATGCCACATGTGCGCGCAACAGCGGATGGCGCAGCACGGTAAAGCTGCGGTGGCCGGGATGGTCGCGTTTCCACTGGCGCAGGGTGTTGTGTTCGAAGCCGTCGACAAGGCCGCCGCTGCCCAGTTGCGCCAGCCAATCACGGACGGTGCCATCAGGGGCAGACCTGACCGGCAGGAACAGAACCGGCGCATCGGCGGCGGCCACGGCGGTGGGGATACCTGCCGGGCGACGGGGTTCGAAATTCGGGGTGCGCGACAGGTTGAACCGATCCAGCCGGGCAAGGGCGGTGCGCATCTCTTCCACATTCTCGATCTTGTCGGCGTTATCTTCGGGGTTCTGCTTTTTAAGCGTGTCGTCCGGCGTCTTGAGCCGTGCTGCCACCCCAAGAAAGGCCGCCAAGCCGTTCAACACGGCGACGGCGTTCAGATCCTCATAGTCGATGTAGAAGGCGGTCTGGCCGGTGGTCTGCAGCCCCTGCAACAGCCGAAGCTGAAACGCCTGCGTCACGGCCAGATGCGCCTCGAACTCGGCCGCGTCGAACCGCGCCTTGGCCGATTTCAGGCGCTTGGCATCGGTCAGCTTCCACTGGTCTGTGGCGCGGGCGATTTTCCAGCTGACATAGCGGTCAAGCGGATTGCGGGTCAGGATGACCTTGGCGCAAGCCGGGTCTGCCAGCACCGCGTCAAGCACGCGGGGATCATGGTCGTGAAAAAAGCGAAAACCCGCCAGCCCTTCGGTCGTATCGCGCAGGCGCTGGAGCAGGGGCTTCGGGTCAACCTCCCGCTCTTGCAGGGTGATGCCCAGCAGTTCGGTCTGATCCTTTTTGCCGATGAAGTGCGGGTTGAAAACCTCGCCATAGCTGGTCAGCCCCGGAAGCGCGTTCAGGTTCGCCTCAAGGAAATTGGAACCGGTGCGCATTTCGGCGAAAAGCACAAAACTTTGAAACCGCGCGGTCACAGCGGGTTACTTGACCACATAGGGCTTGGCGCGCGGCGGCCCCAGAGTGGATTGGTCGGGGCCGGGCAGATCGCGACCTGAAGCGAAATCACCCATCAGCACCGGCTGCATCCCCTGATTTCGCAGGTTTTGCAGAAACTGGCCAAAACCGGTCAGATCCACCAAGCGCGGCACTTCGGTCAACCGGCGCGGCGCGCGCGGGTTCAGATCATCAACCAGTTGCTGCAACGGCTCCATCGGGTTGTCGACAAAATCCGCCAGCGTCCAGACCCTGAGGCGCGCTTTGGCGTCAGACCGGTTGAGCGTGGCCAGAAAATCGGCTTCGATCTTCTGCAGGCGGGCAGCCTCGGCCCGGATATCGCTGAAGTTGCGGTTGGACAGGAATAGCGGCACCGCAAAGGCACCGCTGATGATCGAGACATGCGCATTCGGGTCGGATGCCAGAAAAGGCGCGATAT
Source organism: Paracoccaceae bacterium (assembly GCA_043727195.1). GTDB lineage: Bacteria > Pseudomonadota > Alphaproteobacteria > Rhodobacterales > Rhodobacteraceae > JAUYQR01. The sequence continues at coordinate 22,069 of JAYSYZ010000134.1, read as the reverse complement.
CTTGCCGGTCATGCGGGCCGAACTGAAAGCATTGCCGTTCGCCCCGCGTGTTCCAGATCAGGTTGGTCAGGAAACTGCGCGGGTTGTAATCGCGCAAGCTGGTGCTGTCGGACAGACATCCCTTGAAGACGGTATCCCCATCGGCAAAATGCACCCGGTCAGGCGCGAAGAGGTGGCCGTGGATGCGGGCCTCGGCCACCTTGGCAAGCCAGCCGTCGAAATTCAGGAACAGGTCGGCAAAGCCTTCGATCACCGAATAGGGCGCGGCACTGCGATCACCGCCGCGCTGCCTGCTCGGAAAGCGGCTTTGCATGTAAAGGCCGGGGCGGCCCTTGGTGCGGCGCTCCACCGCCTTGGCAAACAAGCGGTCAACCTTGCCCGGGTTCGGATCGGGGCGCAGTTCGCCAGCCGGCGGGGCGGATAGGAACGTCGTGTACAGCCGATCCGCCTGCGGCCAGATCTTGCGCGCGACAAACGAATCCGACCGGCGCAGAAGCTGCAGGTGATCATCGTAGAACACATGCGGCCGGCCTTGAAAATCAAACTTCGACAGGGTCAGAGAACGGCTTTCGACGTTGATGGAGACGCGGCGCACCAGCGTCTGGAAATAGCTTTCATCGGGGATCCAGACCTTGCGGAAATAGCGGTCATGGGCGACCCGGTCGGGGCTTTCCAGAATGGCCGACAGGGTCTGCCGGGTCAGGCACCACCACTGGCTGCCCAGATGCGGCACGATACCGTCGGGAATGCGGCGGCGCAGCCCCAGCCGGCGCTGCAGCCGGACATAGCCGTCGAACAGCCGCCGCCGCTTGCGCCAGGAAAACGGAAACCGCAAGGTGAAGCGTTCTTCGTCCAGCCCGCCGATCGTCCAGCCGACATCGGCCGTGGTGACGCTTTCGATGAAATCGGTGCGGGGCCGGGCGTCAAGATAGGCGCAAAGCTCTGCCACCGGGCGCAGCGGCAGGCAGGAACCGGAGGCGAGAAAGACATGCCGCACCTCCGGAAAGTCGCGCAAAAGCTGGGCCGAAGCCGTCTGGGTGGCGCGGACGATCCCGAAAGTGCCCCATTCGCAGGCGTAGCGGGTGGAAAAGCGGATGGTGCCAAGGTCGGCAAGGGCGGCCTTCAGCCCCGCAACATCGGCCTCGGCAACGCGGCGATCAACGTGGATGACGACGGGGCAGCCATGCGTCGCCCAATGCCGCGCAACGTCGGCAGCGCGGTGCAGTGCGGTATGGCACAGCATGACGATGCCCACGGTCACGCCCAGTTTCCTTTCGACATCAGACCCAGGATTTCAAGCTGCCGCCAGTTGATGTACTTTTCGCTCCACTTGCACCAAAGGTCGCGTTCCCTTGCCACGCCCGCACGATAGGCACGGTATTCGCGGCTTTCGGCATAGTGCTGGCCGCGTTGCAATTCCTCATCCGCCTTTGCGGCGAAAGTGTCGAGGAACTTGGCGTGCAGCAAGCATCCCGAGGGTTTTTCACCCCCCGCGTCATCGTAGGCCAGGTTCAGCCCGCGCGGCAGCATCATGTGGGTGGAACTGACATAGGCGTAGGAGGGGTGCCATTTCACCAGCGGGATCTTGTTCATCGCCGGGGCCTTTGTCGGCTGATCGGCAAAGAACATGCGGGCGCGGGGCCCCCCCTGGATCCACAGGTTGTTGTAGAGCCAGTTGCGGTTGATCGTGTAATTGCCATTGTCAAAGAACTGGGCAATCTCGAACGGGTTCTGGCCTTCGTGGTAGGGTTGATCATGCATCGGACCCTTGGGATACATGTCGACCAGCATGGACGAAAAGCTGCGGGTCCCTGCGGCATCCAGCCAATCTGTCAGCGCCCTGAGCGGACGGGTTTCGCAAAAGGGATAGATCAGGAATTCATCGACATCGACGGTCAGACACCAGTTGCCGCTGCCATAACGGCGCAGCAGATGCATCACCCAGTCCATGCCGAAGCGTGATTGCAGGTAACCCGCCTGCGACAGCCAGACCGATACATCCGGCTGGATGGCCAGATATTCCCGCGTGCCATCATCCGACCCGTTGTCGACGATGACAAAGTGATCGACGCCGAGGTCGCGGTAGTATTGCAGGAAATAGGGCAGGCGCAGCCGTTCGTTGCGGATGGTGGAAAACAGCAGGATCGGTCTGGTGCGCACCCGATCCATCCGGTCCACGACCGGGGTAAGCTGCCGCCGCCTGATGAAGGCGCGCGCCAGCAGGCGCTGGCGCTGCAGGCGCAGGCGATAGATGGACATCACGCCCACGGTTCAGACCGATGCGAGGGAAAGGTCATCCGGCACATTCCACGAAGTAGTCCCTGCCCTGTTCTGCGACAGGGTGTTTTTTACACCTATGAGCGTGCGCTCAATTTGTAAACAAATGCCATAGTTTCCCGGAACCCGCGCGATTTTTCCGCCACGTTGTGCTCCGTTTGCGCTCAGACCCAGCCGCCGCGCGACATCAGGCCCAGCGCTTCCATCTGCCGCCAGCCGGTATAGCGGCTGGACGTGTCGCAATGCAGCACGGGATTGCGGGTAAGGTGATCGTAATAGGCCTGATATTGCGCACCGTCGGCGAAATGCTCTGCCCGGTGTTTTTCCTCGCGCGAGCGGTCGATGATCGACGGCAGGAACTTGGTATGCAGCAGCACTCCCGAGGTACATTCGCCGCCGGTCTGGTCATAAACCTCGTTCAGGTGCGGCGGCAGCAGCGCGTGGGTGGAATTGACATAGACGTAACGCCGGTTCCAGCGCACCAGCGGCGTCTTGTTCAGCGTCGGTGCCAGACGCGGGGTATCGGCAAAGAAGGCGCGGGCGCGCGCGCCACCCTGGATCCACAGGTTGCGAAGGCGCGGCTGCACCTGAACGGAATGATTGCCGGCATCAAACCAGGCCAGGCTGTCGAACGGATACTGGCCGGGCTGGCAGGGCGACGCCGCGACCGGCCCCCGGGGGTACATGTCAACCGTCAGGGCACCGAAGGACGGCACCCCCTGCCTGTCCAGCCAGCCGGTCAGGGCGGGCAGCGGCCGGGTTTCCCAGTAGGGGTAGATCAGGATTTCATCGGCATCCAGCGTCAGGCACCAGTGGCCATGACCGTGGCGCATCTGCAGCCAGGTCAGCCAATCCACCCCGAAACGCGCCGCCTTGTAACTGGCCGCCGTCCGCCAGACCGAAGTGTCGGGCTGATCGTGCAAAAGCGCGGCGGTGCCGTCATCGCTGGAATTGTCGACAATCAGAAAATGGCTCACCCCGAGACGCCGGTGATGCGCCAGAAAATAGGGCAAACGCGCTGCCTCGTTGCGAACGGTCATCAGGCAGAGGATGTCCTGCGGATTGATCGATCCTGTCCGATCTGCGACCACGGTCAGGTCCCTGCGGCGGCGCAGCGCGCGAAACAACAGCATCCGCCGCCGCCGCCGCAGACGATGCGCGCGCCAGAGCGCGGCGACACTCAGGTCTGACGCTGGCTCAGGCAGCTTTCCAATCGGGCAGGCATGGGGCAGCGCCCCGCTGCGCGCGCGCCACACACCCACGTTTTACTGCGCCGCCTTCTGCATCGCCATCATCTCGTGCAGATAGGCTGCGAATTCGCCGCAGAGATCTTCGCGCGCCAGACCGAAAGCGACGGTGGCCTGCAGGAAACCGATCTTGGAGCCACAGTCGTACCTTTGGCCGCGAAACCGCATGCCGTAGACGCCGGCCTTGCTGCCCACCTCTTCGGCAATGGCGTCGGTCAACTGGATCTCGCCCCCGGCGCCCTGTTTTCTGCGGTTCAGGTTGGTCAGGACCTTTGGTGTCAGAATGTAGCGACCGATGACCGCCAGGTTCGACGGTGCCTCGGATGCTTTCGGCTTTTCGACCATGCCCTTGACCTTGACGATGGTGCCCCTGTCATCGGCCACATCCAGCACGCCGTAGCTGGAGGTTTTCTCACGCGACACTTCCATCGCGGCAACCATGCAGCCACCGGTCTGTTCGTAAGCTTCGATCATCTGCTGCAAGCAGGGCTTTTCGGCAGCGATGACGTCATCGGGCAACAGTACCGCAAAAGGTTCGTTGCCGATCAGCCGCCGCGCGCACCAGACCGCGTGGCCAAGGCCCAGCGGCCGGGTCTGGCGGACATAAGCAATGGCGCCCGAATCCATATTGGTATCCTTCAGGATTTCCAACAGGTCGGTCTTGCCCTTCTTGCGCAGTTCGCTTTCCAGTTCCGGCGCGTGGTCAAAGTAATCCTCCAGCGCGGATTTCCCGCGCGAGGTGACGAAGATGAATTCCTTGATCCCGGCCGCCCTCGCCTCGTCGATCGCATATTGGATCAGCGGGCGGTCGACCAGGGTCATGATCTCTTTCGGGATCGACTTGGTTGCTGGCAGAAACCGCGTGCCAAGGCCCGCCACAGGAAACACGGCTTTCGTGATCTTTTTCGGTTTCATGCTGTCACTCGATTCTTCTGTGCAGACCGGCATTCCGCATCGTAGGCGTGCCAATCACAGGTAATTCTGGCCGCATCGGGGCGGGCACGCGGGAACGCCCCTAAAGTGCACCGACCGATGACAGGATGCACGGATAAAGTGGCAGAACTGCCAATAATTGTCATTCGATCCCCCGATTACGGCCGGTTTTCCATCGCGCTCAGCATGGCCTCGATAACCGGAACGTCCGAGGGGTTGTTCAGTTCCCAAAACCGGCGGCCGCGCGCTGCGACCTCGACGCAAAGCACCTGCCGCCCCTGTTCCAGAAAGCGCAGCTGTTCCAGCCCCTCCAGTTCCTCCAGCAGTCCGGGCGGCCAGCCGGCATAGGCCCGCAGCGCGGCGGGGCGGTAGGCGTAGACACCGACGTGGTGAAAAACCGGGGTCGGCGCATCGTCGGCAAATACAGCGGCGGTGAACGGAACCACCTCCTTGGAAAAGTAGAGCGCCCGTTTCGTCGGCCCGAAAACGGCTGTCGTGCCACCCACCCGCCCGGCCCGACGATCCGCCAGAAAACCGTTCAGCGCCCGTCCGTCACAGCGCAGGACCGGGGTGGCGATATCGGCGTCGGGGGCGGCGCGCAGTCCGGCGATCAGGTCTTCGACGAACCAGGCGGGGGTCAGCGGCGCATCGCCCTGCAGGTTCACCACGATCTCGTAGCCCGGCAGCTTTCGGGCCACCTCGGCGCAGCGTTCGGTCCCGTTGCGGCAGGTGGAGGAGGTCATCACCACCTCGGCCCCGAAATCGGTGGCATGGGCGGCGATGCGGTCATCGTCAGTTGCCACGACCACCCGGTCCACGCCGCTGACAAGGCGGGCCGCCTCCCAGCTGCGGCGGATCAGGGTCTTTTCCCCATCCGGACCTTTCAGCGAAACCAACGGCTTGCCGGGATAGCGGGTGCTGGCATAGCGGGCGGGAATGGCGATCAGAACGCTCATGTCTTCAGATCCACGCCCGGTGCCAGGGCGATGAAGAACGGGTTGTCCCAGCCCGGCTTGCCATAGCCGAGCGGGGTATGGTCATCAAAGCGCACCACCTGCCCGCCCGAGCCGCGCAAGACCGCATCGCCGGCGGCGGTGTCCCATTCCATGGTGCGGCCAAGCCGGGGATAAAGGTCGGCCTCGCCCGTCGCCACCAGACAGAACTTCAGACTGCTGCCTGCCGAGGTCATGTCCTTGACCGCATATTTGGCGATGTAATCATCCGTCGCCTGATCGCGGTGCGATTTCGAGGCGACGATCATCAGCGCGGCATTGTCAGGGCGGTTCACCCGAATGGCGCGCAACGTGCCGTCGGCCAGTTCCTCGACCGATACGCCATCGGCGCGGGTATAGAACAGCCGCCCCTGTGCCGGGGCATAGACCACGCCGCGCACCGGTACGCCGTCCAGGACAAAGGCGATATTCACCGTGAAATCGCCGCGCCGCTGGACAAATTCCTTGGTGCCGTCCAGCGGATCGACGATCAGAAAGGTCCGGGCGGAAAGCGCATGGCTGGCGGCCTGTTCCTCGGTGATCAGCACCACGTCCGGAAACGCCGCCCGCAGGCCCGCCGAGATCAGGGCATCGGCCGCCTCATCCGCCTCGGTCACCGGGCTGGCATCGCTTTTGGCGCGCACCGCGAAATCGGGGCGCCCGTAGACCTGCATGATCCGCACCCCGGCATCCAGCGCCAGTTGCCGCATCAGGGGAACCAGTCGGTCGTAATCCATGCCGTCTCCTCGCGCCGCACCGGCGGCGATTGATCATTCACATTCCCGCCCTTATCCTTCCGTATAAACGGAACGGCAAGATTTCCCGGTGCAGATGGGCCGGACCAGTCAAAGGATGTCAGATGTTCCGGCCCCGGTTGCGCCGACCCACCAAGCTGTCCACCGGATTCGAGATGCTGGAACTGATCTTCCACGTTTCGATCCGCAATCTGCGAAAAACCAACGGCAATGCGGTGCTGGGGCTTTTGCTGTCGATTCTGCAGGCCCTGATGATGGTCCTGATCATGTATGTCGTGTTCAATCTGTTCGGCCTGCGCAAGATTGCCATTCGCGGCGACTTTCTGCTGTACGTGATGTCGGGCGTCTTCATGTTCATGACCCATGTAAAGGCCATCGGTGCAGTGGCTGCCGCCGATAATTCCACCTCGCCGATGATGATGCATGCGCCGATGAATACCATCATCTCGATCAGCGCAGCGGCCCTTGCATCGCTGTATCAGCAAGTGCTGGCAGCCTCGGTGATCTTGCTGTTTTACCACACGATGTTCAACCCGATCACCATCGAGGATCCGGTGGGCATGATGGCGATGTTCCTCGTTTCATGGTTTGCCGGGGTCGGCATCGGGATGATCTTCATGGCCGCAACCCCCTGGCAACCCGAGACGGTCAGGATCATGACCATGCTTTTCCAGCGCGCCAACATGATCGCATCGGGCAAGATGCTGACGGCGAATGCGACGCCCCCCTCGACCCGGGCGTTGTTTGACTGGAACCCGTTGTTCCACACCATCGACCAGGGACGCGGCTACATCTTTCTGAACTACGACCCGCGCTACACCTCGATTGAATATCCGCTCTATGTCGCGCTGACCTGCGTGATGATCGGGCTGATGGCAGAATATTTTACCCGCCAGCACGCTTCGGTCAGCTGGGGCAAGGGGCGATAACGGATTTTGACACGCTTGTCCCGGGATTCGCCGGCATTCCATGAAAATTCGCTTCACAGACTGACGGGTAACCGTTGCAGGCCCAAACTTGCCTGCCTATATACCCCCAGCAGCGGGCGGATCACCACACCCGCCAACCACACCCCGTGGCAAGGATGCCAAAGACCAAGGGTCCTTGCCCGATCATCGCCTGAAGAAAAGGGATACGCACATGGCCAAAGTCATCGGTATTGACCTCGGAACCACCAACTCCTGCGTTGCGATCATGGATGGCTCGCAACCCCGGGTGATCGAAAACTCGGAAGGCGCGCGCACCACGCCGTCCATCGTCGGTTTCACCGAAACGGAGCGTCTGGTCGGGCAGGCCGCCAAACGGCAGGCCGTCACCAACGCCACCAATACGGTCTTTGCGGTCAAGCGCCTGATCGGACGCCGCTTTGATGATCCGGTGATCCTCAAAGACCAGAAGAACATGCCGTACAAGATCGTCAACGGCGGCAACGGCGACGCCTGGGTCGAAGCGCGGGGCGAGAAGTATTCGCCATCGCAGGTTTCCGCCTTCATCCTGCAGAAGATGAAGGAAACCGCCGAAAGCTACCTGGGGGAAACAGTCACCCAGGCGGTGATCACGGTGCCAGCCTATTTCAACGACGCCCAGCGTCAGGCCACCAAGGACGCGGGCAAGATCGCCGGTCTGGAAGTGCTGCGCATCATCAACGAACCGACGGCGGCGGCGCTGGCGTATGGCCTCGACAAGAAAGAGGCGCGCACCATCGCGGTCTATGACCTTGGCGGCGGTACGTTCGACATCACCATTCTGGAAATCGACGACGGTTTGTTCGAAGTGAAATCGACCAACGGGGACACGTTCCTTGGCGGCGAAGACTTCGACATGCGGATCGTCAATTATCTGGCTGATGAGTTCAAGAAAGAGCATGGCGTCGATCTGAGCAACGACAAGATGGCCTTGCAGCGCCTGAAAGAGGCTGCCGAAAAAGCCAAGATCGAGCTGTCTTCCTCCAGCCAGACGGAGATCAACCAGCCGTTCATCTCGATGGATCGCAACAGCGGCCAGCCGTTGCACATGGTGATGAAACTTACCCGCGCCAAGCTGGAAAACCTGGTCGAGGATCTGATCAAAAAGTCGATCAAGCCCTGCCAGGCCGCGCTGAAGGATGCCGGCGTTTCCAAGGAAGATATCGACGAGGTGGTGCTGGTCGGCGGCATGACCCGCATGCCGCGTGTGGTCGAGGAAGTGACCAAGTTCTTCGGCAAGGAACCGCACAAGGGCGTGAACCCTGATGAGGTTGTGGCCCTGGGTGCCGCCATTCAGGCCGGTGTCCTGCAAGGTGACGTCAAGGACGTTGTGCTGCTGGACGTGACGCCGCTGTCGCTGGGGATCGAAACGCTGGGCGGCGTGTTCACCCGGTTGATCGACCGCAACACCACGATCCCGACCAAGAAGTCTCAGGTGTTCTCTACCGCCGAAGACAACCAGAACGCCGTTACCATCCGCGTGTTTCAGGGTGAGCGGGAAATGGCGGCCGACAACAAGATGCTGGGCCAGTTCAATCTGGAACAGATCCCGCCGGCCCCGCGTGGCGTGCCGCAGATCGAGGTTGCCTTCGACATCGACGCCAACGGCATCGTGTCGGTGAAAGCCAAGGACAAGGGCACCAACAAGGAACAGGCGATCACCATCCAGGCCTCTGGCGGTCTGTCGGATGACGAGATCGACAAGATGGTCAAGGACGCCGAGGCCAACGCCGAGGCCGACAAGGAACGCCGCGAACTGGTGGAAACCCGCAACCAGGGCGAAAGCCTGCTGCACTCCACCAAGAAATCGCTGGCCGACCATGGCGACAAGGTCGATCCGTCCACGGTTGAGGCCATCGAATTTGGCATGTCGCCACTGGAAGAGGCGCTGAAAGGCGAGGATGCGGGCAAGATCCGCTCGGCCATCCAGAACCTGACCGAAGCCGCGATGAAACTTGGCGAAGCGATCTACAAGTCAAGCCAGGCCGAAGCCAGCGGCAGTGATGAAGAACCGCGTCCGGTGGATGACGACGACATCGTCGATGCCGACTTCGAAGATCTGGGCAACAACAAGCGGAAATGACGCCGCATGAGCCGGTTCGGGGGGCGGTCTGGCGACAGACCGCCCTCGGCTGGTTCTGAGCAGGGGGTTTTGCCGTGGCAAAACGCGATTACTACGATGTGCTCGGCGTCGCAAAAGGGACTGCGGCGGATGAACTGAAGAAGGCCTATCGCAAGAAGGCCAAAGAGCTTCATCCCGACAGCAATTCCGACAATCCCAATGCCGAAGCCCAGTTCAAAGACCTGAACGAGGCGTATGAGGTCTTGAAGGACCCCGACCGCAAGGCCGCTTACGACCGCTATGGCCATGCGGCGTTCGAGGGGGGCATGGCCGGCGGCCCGCGTCAGGGCGGCAATTACGGTCAGGGGGATTTCGCCAGCGCATTTTCGGACGTGTTCGAAGATCTGTTCGGCGATTTCATGGGGGGTCGTGGCGGCAGTGGCGGGGCCAGGTCGCGCGCCCAGCGCGGGTCGGACCTGCGCTATAACCTGCGCGTCAGCCTGGAAGAGGCATTTGCCGGGGTGCACAAGACCATCGCGGTGCCGACATCGGTTCAATGCGAGGTCTGCCATGGATCGGGCGCCGAAGGTGGTGCAGAGCCGGTCACCTGCCCGACCTGCAGCGGCATGGGCAAGGTGCGGGCGCAGCAGGGCTTCTTCACCGTGGAGCGCACCTGCCCGCAGTGCAACGGCATGGGCCAGATCATCAAGAACCCCTGCCGCACCTGCGGCGGGCAAGGCCGGACGGAAAAGGAACGCTCGCTGTCGGTCAACATTCCGCAAGGCGTGGAAACCGGCACCCGCATCCGCCTGGCGGCCGAAGGCGAAGCCGGCCTGCGTGGCGGCCCGAACGGCGATCTTTATATCTTCATCGAGGTGAAGGACCACGCGATCTTTCAGCGCGACGGGGTGCATCTGTTCTGCCGCGTTCCGGTCTCGATGCCCTCAGCCGCCTTGGGTGGCGAGGTTGAGGTGCCCACCATCGACGGTGGCAAGGCCCGGGTGAAGGTTCCCGCCGGGGCGCAAACCGGCAAGCAGATGCGGTTGCGCGCCAAGGGGATGCCCGCGCTGCGCGGCGCCGGCGTCGGCGATATGGTGATCGAGCTCGCGGTGGAAACGCCAGTCAACCTGACCAGCCGCCAGCGGGAATTGCTGCGCGAGTTCGAAAAACTGTCCGAGGAAAACAACCCCGAGGGATCCTCGTTCTTTTCCAAGGTCAAAGGGTTTTGGGACGGGATGAAGAATTGATCCGGGGTATTGGCAGATTGCCGATGCAACCGGTCTGATTAACCCTTCCTTCACCATCTCGCGGCACTCTGGCGGCATGGGTCAGTCGTTCCACGAGTCCTGTCTGCCGCTGTTCACCCCCTCGGGCGAAGAGGATGAGGCGTCTGGCGCGGCGGTTCCGGGCCGCCTGCCGTCCTACATCGCCGATCACCGCAAAAGGCTGCGCGCCCGGTTCAGCGAAGGCGGGGCGCAGGCAATGCCGGATTACGAACTGCTGGAGCTGGTGTTGTTCCGCGCCATCCCCCGGCAGGATGTGAAACCGCTGGCCCGGCTGCTGCTGGACACGTTCGGCGATTTCAACCGGGTGATCAGCGCCGCTCCGGCGCGGCTGGCGATGGTCAAGGGCGTGGGCGAGGCGGTGGTTCTGGAACTGAAGATCGTCGAGGCGGCGGCGCAGCGCCTGATGCGGGCGCGGGTGATGCACCGCCCGGTCCTGTCATCCTGGGACGCGCTTCTGGATTATTGCCACACCGCAATGGCGCACCGTGAAACCGAACAGTTCCGCATCCTGTTCCTTGACCGCAAGAATGTGCTGATCGCGGATGAAGAGCAGGCCCGCGGCACGGTGGATCACGTTCCCGTCTATCCGCGCGAGGTGGTGAAACGGGCGCTGGAACTGAACGCCTCGGCACTGATCCTGGTGCATAACCACCCGTCGGGCGACCCGACACCTTCGGATGCCGACCTGGCGATGACGCATCAGGTGCAGGATGCCTGTGGCACGCTTGGCCTGACCCTGCATGATCATCTGATCATCGGCAAATCACGCGAGCTTAGTTTTCGTTCGGCGGGCTATCTGTAAAGCGGGGCAGAAGCCACAGTTCGACCCGCCGGTTCAGGTGCCGCCCGGCAGGGGTCTCGTCACAGGCCATCGGCAGCGCCTCACCAAAGCCCGCCACCTGCGGCAGCGCTTCGGGCGGCAGATCGGGTGCGACGAGGGCAAGTTCCTGCGCCACCTGCGCGGCGCGTTCCAGCGACAGCGCCAGATTGGCCGGGGCCGCCCCCGACCCGTCGGAAAACCCGGCCAGCAGCATTCGTTCGTTCGGGAACTGCCCCGCCGCGATCAGCCGCGCCAGATCGGCGAGGTTGTCCTGCGACTGGGCATCAAGGGTCGAAGATCCGTCCTCGAACCGAAAGGTCAGCGACAGCCGGTCGGCCCCGTCCATCAGATTGACCAGACGCTTCAGGTCGGCCAGCGTGATGTCATCGCCCGCGCCTTTGATGGCATTGATCAGCCGCAGGCCATCGGCGGTCATTGGCTGGCGCGCGGTGGATCGGTCGACATAGCCCGCCGCCGCGACCACGTCTTGCGCGGCGGGGGTGGCCAGAAACTCCAGAAACTCCCGCGCCATCAGGGGCAGACGGCGCTGCGGGGTCAGCAGAAAGACCGGCAGGGCAAGCGGGTAGTCTTCGGCCTTCACCGCCATGGCACTGGGCAACAAGGGAAACCCGCAACTGTCGGTCAGCGGCAGAAGCGTGGCCGCGCCCACCGCAGCCCGTCCGGTAACGGCGATGGCCCAGGGGTCCCTGGCCACCGCAGCGGCAAGGGCTGCAAGATCGGGGTGCAGCACGTCAGCGGCAACCGGCGCCCCCAGCCGGTCGGCCAATGCGCGCTGCAGATCCGTCTCGGGCCAAAGCGCATGCAGCACGATGGGCATGTCCGGCCCACCGATCAGGGCCCAGTTCTTTGCCGATCCCTGCAAAACCGCCGCCAGGCCGATGGTCGAGATCTCGGGCGTCGGATTGTCGGGGGCCATGATCGGCACCAGCGCATCCAAGGCCACGGCCCGCGCCCCGAACGGCTGTTCCGCCCGCGATGCGATCATCAGTTCTGCCAGACCCTCGGTCAGTGTGGCGCGGGCGGCATCGGGGGCCATGGGTTGAAAGCTGATCTCGGCCAGTTGCTTGCGGCTTTCGGGGTCAAGTACCACAGCAGCGAAGCCTTCGCCTGCAACAGGTTGGTAGATCAGGCCGCGCCCGGCCGCAAACCGCCGGAACAGCAGGGGCAACAGCGCCAGGCCCGCATCAGGGGCACCCACGATGCGGATCACCGCCTTCGGCGCGGTCAGATCGGGGCAGGCCGGCCCGTCGCAGATCACCCCCTGGCCATCCACCGTCAGCAGGCCGTAAGACGTCTTGATCCGGTAGAATTCGCCGTCATAGCCCTGCAGCGTGCCGGTCAGCACGATATCACCTTCGCGGGCCACCAGGGTGATGTCCTGCGCGAAAGCCGTCCCTGCAAAAAGAAACGCGGCGAGAACCGCCACGCATCCGGCCTTACCATCCATTTACCGCCCGCCTGACCGTCAGTTCGCGGCGGCGATCTTCATGGCTGGAGCAAGATTTTTCAACAGCAGAATGTCGCCAGACGCATCACAGGCCGGGATGCTGACGGGGACCGTGCTGACGTCGACGATGCCGGACGATGACAGGATCGTTTCGGCAGAAATGCTGCGCCCGCAAATCTGCGCGGTGACGGCAACTTCGACCACGATTTCTACCTTGGTGTCCGGATCGGCGGGGTAGGTGTAAACCTCGGCGAACATAGGCTCATCGACCAGCGGGTCGCCGAAGCTGCGGATTTTCTGGCCGCCCGCTGAGTTGCGCGCCTCGTGGGTGCCGACATAGACCCGGTCATCCTCGCTGATCCGCAGATCAAACACATCCGCCCCCGCCCATTGCACTGCAAATCGCTGGATCGCCGCCGCATCGGCCACGGTAACGGATCCGAGCAGCACCTCTGACCCCCGGAAGAACGCAGTCACCAGGGCTTCGCTTTCGAAAGCCGGAAGTTCAAGTGCCAGATCGCCTTCCACCGATACCCGCGCCGTAAAGTTCAGGCCCGCGTGACGGATCACGATCCGTTCGCCGCGGTGGCATGGGGCGCTGATCCGCACCGCCAGCATGGCGCCGGACTGCGCGGTCAGGCCCAGTGTCGGGGTGCATTCGGTGGCGGCAACATCCGGCGTCGTTGCCGCGACGGCAGTGATATCCGTGACCTTCGACAGGCCAAGTCCCGAAGCCAGCGATGCAGACAGCGGCAGACCGGACGCAGCAAGCGCAGCGCCCGGTGCGGCAATCTCAGCGGGGTTCGATTGCACCATGACAAGCGACGACGCGGGGACGGATTTTCTGGTGGATTCGACAAGATGACCGGCGGCCATGGCCACAGCCAGCACGCCGACAACCCGCAACACTCTTCGCTTTTTATCCATCCCCCCACCCCGGCAGAATCGTATTCGTCAGCAGTAGTGACGAATGCGGGCGATCCCGTGTCCTTTCCGGGGAATGTTTCCAGCAAAGAACCGCCGATCCGCCAAATTGCGGAAATCGGGGCATCTTTTTGCCACAATTACGCCACGTTTGTCGGTCGCGGCGGTTTGGGGGTCAGACGATGCGTCCGTGGCAATGCTTGAACTTCTCGCCGGAGCCGCAGGGGCAGATGTCATTTCGGCCGGGATTTCCCCAGGTGGTGGGGTCGGTCTCGTCAAACCCGGCGACCAACGGGGCGCGTTCAGCAACCGCCAGCGCACCCGCATCCGCCGGTGGCGCATCCACCGGCATCGCGGCGATGACCTTGGCTTGCGGCACCGGCTGCTGGGCCGCCAGCATCTGACGCATCATCTGTTCCTGTTCGTCCTTGGACAGCGGGCGGATGCGCGAAAGCTGTTCGGTGACCTGCATCCGCAGCGAGTTCAGCATCGTCTCGAACAGTTGGAAGGCTTCGGTCTTGTATTCGTTCAGCGGATCGCGCTGGGCGTAACCGCGAAAGCCCACGACAGAGCGGAGGTGTTCCAGCCGCAGCAGATGCTCGCGCCATTTCCCGTCGATGGCCTGCAGCAGCATCTGCTTTTCGATGTTTTCCATCGTTGCCTGACCAAACGCCTCGGTCTTGTCGGCCATCATCTTGTCCGACGCTTCGATGATGCGCTCGCGGACGCCATCCTGATCGACGCCCTCCTCGGACGCCCAGTCGGCAACCGGCAGGTCCAACGTCAGCGCATCGCGGGTGGCGGTCCGCAGGCCAGCCGTATCCCACTGATCTGCATAGGATTTTATCGGCATATACTGATCAACCAGATCTTCGATCACCTGATGGCGCATATCCATGGCGATTTCCGACACATCCTCGGCCTGCATGATCTCCAGCCGCTGGCTGAAGATCGCCTTGCGCTGGTCGTTCATCACGTCGTCGAATTTCAGCAGTTGCTTGCGGATGTCGAAGTTGCGGCCCTCAACCTTGGCCTGCGCTTTTTCCAGTGACTTGTTGACCCAGGGGTGAACAATCGCTTCGCCTTCCTGCATCCCCAGCGTTGACAGGATCTTGTCCAGCCGTTCCGACCCGAAGATACGCATCAGATCATCTTCGAGGCTCAGGAAAAAGGCGGATCGCCCCGGGTCACCCTGACGGCCGGAACGGCCGCGCAACTGGTTGTCGATGCGGCGGGATTCGTGGCGTTCCGTGGCCAGCACGAACAGACCCCCCGCGGCCAGAACCGCAGCCTTTTCGTCGGCGTGTTCCGCCTCGATCCGGGCGCGCACCTCGTCGGGGTGCAGCGCGGGATCGGCGGCAATCGCCTCCAGCACCGTCATCTCGACGTTGCCGCCAAGCTGGATATCGGTGCCGCGACCGGCCATGTTGGTGGCGATGGTCACGGCGCCCAGCTTGCCCGCATCGGCCACGATCTTGGCTTCCTGTTCATGCTGACGCGCGTTCAGAACGTTGTGCGGGATGCCTTCCGATTTCAGCAGGTCTGAAAGCTGTTCGGATTTTTCGATTGACGTGGTGCCGACCAGGATCGGCTGGCCCTTGGCATTGGCCTCCTTGATCGATTTGACGATGCCTTCAAATTTCTCGCGCGCAGAGCGGTACACCTGATCATGTTCGTCGGTTCGCTGGACCGGGCGGTTGGTCGGCACTTCGACCACACCCAGACCGTAGATTTCGCGGAATTCCTCGGCCTCGGTCGAGGCAGTACCCGTCATCCCCGCCAGCTTGTCATACAGCCGGAAATAGTTCTGGAACGTCACGGAGGCCAGCGTCACGTTTTCGGGCATGATCTTTACATGCTCTTTGGCTTCGATGGCCTGATGCAGCCCGTCCGACAGGCGCCGTCCGCGCATCATCCGGCCGGTGAATTCGTCGATCAGCATCACCTCGCCGTCACGGACAATGTATTGCTGATCCTTGTGGAACAGCTTGTGCGCCCGAAGCGCCTGGTTCACATGGTGAACGATGGTGGTGCTTTCCGTATCATACAGACTTTGCCCCTCGGGCAGGATGCCAGCGTCCAGCAGCAGCCGTTCGATGGCGTCGTTGCCATCTTCGGTGTAGGTGACGTTGCGGGCCTTTTCGTCCAGCTTGTAGTGATCTTCGGTCAGGTGCGGCATCACCGCGTCGACCTTTTGGTAAAGGTCGCTGCGATCCTGACTGGGTCCAGAGATGATCAGCGGCGTGCGCGCCTCGTCGACCAGGATCGAATCCACCTCGTCGACGATGGCGAAGAAATGCCCGCGCTGCGCCATGTCTTCGATGGCGGATTTCATGTTGTCGCGCAGATAGTCGAAACCAAGCTCGTTATTCGTCGCATAGGTGATGTCGGCACGGTATGCCGCGCGCTTTTCAGCGTCTTCCTGATGCGGCACCACCACCCCCGTGGTCAGCCCCAAAGCCGCATAGATCTTGCCCATCCAGGCGGCGTCACGGCGCACCAGATAGTCATTCACCGTCACCACATGCACGCCCTTGCCCGCCAGCGCGTTCAGATAGGCCGGGAAGGTGGCGACAAGCGTCTTGCCTTCGCCGGTCTTCATCTCGGAAATATTGCCCTGATGCAGGAATATCCCGCCTTTCAGCTGCACGTCAAAGGCGCGCAGGCCCAGCGCACGGCGTGCGGCCTCGCGGCAGTTGGCAAACGCCTCGGGCAGGATGTCATCAAGGCTTTCGCCGCCGTCCTGCACCCGCTTTTGCAACTCGTGCGTCTTGGCGATGATGCCCTCATCGCTCAGCGCCATGTACTCCGGCTCCAGCGCGTTGATCTGGGCCACCAGCGGGCGGACCGACTTCACCTTGCGGTCGTTCGGCGTGCCGAACACCTTCCGCGCGAGTGTACCTAGACCAAGCATGCTTTCTCCGTCGGACGTTCCTGACATCAACGTGTGGCGCTTGGACTTGCCCGCCCTCACCGCCTTCCATAGAAGGGCCAAGAAGAACGCCCGCCGGCCCCGCTGCACGCGACTGTCGCGATGTAAGGGGTAGGCCCGGCATAGTCAACGTCGCACGGCCTGCGGGCCCGATCAGGAGATGGTGAAATGATGAAACATGCAGGCTTCTGGTCGGGGATTGCTCTGATGGCAGCTTTGGCCGCACCGGTCTGGGCCGCAGGCGAAACCGCCGCCACCGTGGTGGCCAACGTCAACGGCGTGGATATCACGCTGGGCCACATGATTGCGCTGAAGGAAACGCTGCCCGAACAGTATCAGTCGCTGCCGGATGATGTGTTGTTCAAGGGCATCCTCGATCAGCTGGTGCAGCAGGAGGCGCTGGCGCAATCGGTGACCGCGCTGTCGACCCGCCACGCATCGAACCTTGAAAACGACCGGCGCGGCTATGTTTCGGGCGTGGCAATCCAGACGGTTGTGGAATCCGCGGTGACCGATGCCGCGTTACAGGCCGCCTATGACGCGAGGTTCAAGGATGCCAAGCCGCAGACCGAATACAACGCCGCGCATATTCTGGTCGAAACCGCCGAAGTGGCCGAAAAGCTGAAAGCGGAACTTGCCGCCGGGGCGGATTTTGCAGCACTGGCCAAGGCCAATTCCACCGATACCGGATCGGGGGCCAATGGCGGCGATCTGGGCTGGTTCGGACAGGGCATGATGGTCAAGCCATTCGAGGAGGCCGTCATCGCCGCCAAGGTCGGCGAGGTTGCGGGCCCGATCCAGTCAGAATTCGGCTTTCACCTGATCCTGGTCAAGGAAACCCGCCTCGCCGCCCAGCCGACCCTGGATGAGATGCGCGACGAACTGGCGGCGGAACTGGAGAATGCCGCCATCGAGGCCAAGGTCAAAGACCTGACCGCCGCCGCCAAGGTGACCCGCCCGGGCGAAGGCATCGACCCCACGATCCTGAAAAACACCGCGCTGATCGACTGATCCTGAGGGGGGGAGTGACGGGTATGGCCAAGACCGACTGGAAGACCAAAGCCAAGACGCTGAAGAAAAAGGTCCGCCGGTTGCGGGAGGCAGTTGCCCCGGCAGCGCCGGTCAAGACGGCTAAACCCGTCTCGCCGCTTGCGCCCGCGCGCTTTCCCAAGCTTCCCGCCATCGCGGGCGTGGAATTCGCGGCGGTCGAGGCGGGCGTGCGCTACCAGAACCGCCGCGACGTGATGCTGGTCCGGCTGGCCCCCGGCACGGCAATGGCCGGGGTGTTCACCCGGTCGACCACCCGGTCGGCCTGCGTGCGTGACTGCCAGGCAAAGCTGGCGATGAAGGTACCTGCGGGGGTGGCGGCCGCGATCGTGGTGAATTCCGGCAATTCCAACGCCTTTACCGGCAAGGTCGGCGATGCTTCGGTGGCCGCGGTGACCGGGGCGGTTGCAGCGGCGCTGGACATCCCCGCCAGCCGGGTCTTTTCCTCCTCCACCGGCGTGATCGGCGAGCCTTTGCCGCATGAACGGATCACCGCGAAGATCCCCGATCTGGCGCGCGCCCTGCGCGAAGACGCCATCGAGATGGCCGCCCATGCGATGATGACCACCGACACCTTTCCGAAAGGCGCCTGTGCCACCGTGCAGGGCGATGGCGGGGTGATCCAGATTGCCGGAATCGCCAAGGGGTCAGGCATGATCGCGCCGGATATGGCCACGATGCTGGTCTATCTGTTTACCGACGCCAAGATCTCTGCGGCGACGCTGCAAAAGTTGCTGTCGCGCAATGTCGGTGCGACCTTCAACTCGATCACCGTCGACAGCGATACCTCCACCTCCGACACCCTTTTGCTTGCCGCGACCGGCCAATCCGCCGCCGCCGCGGTAAAAGGCCCCGTCGCCAAGGCGTTCGAAGCCGCTTTGCGCGACGTGATGCACGATCTGGCGCTGCAAGTGGTGCGTGACGGCGAAGGGGCAACAAAACTGGTCGAGGTGCGCGTCACCGGGGCCACCACCAGCGCCGATGCCGCGAAAGCCGCCTTCGCCATTGCCAACTCGCCTTTGGTCAAGACCGCCATCGCCGGGCAGGACCCGAACTGGGGCCGCATCGTCGCCGCCATCGGCAAATCCGGGGCCGAGGCTGATCGTGACAGCCTCTCCATCCGCTTCGGCGACATCCTCGTCGCCCGGAACGGCTGGCGCAGCCCGGATTACCGCGAGGCAGATGGCGCCGCCTACATGCTGCAGCCCGAACTTCTGATCCACGTCGATCTTGGTCTGGGCACCGCCAAACGCTCTGTCTGGACCTGCGACCTGACGTCCCGCTACATCGAGATCAATGCAGACTATCGATCTTGAAAACCGTCCTCGTTTCCGCCGTTGCGCTAATCGACCCCGATGGCCGCGTTCTCCTGGCGCAGCGTCCCGCAGGCAAATCCATGGCTGGTCTGTGGGAATTTCCGGGTGGCAAGGTCGAACCTGGCGAGACGCCCGAGGCCGCCCTGATCCGCGAACTGCACGAAGAGCTTGGCATCGACACCTTCGCCAGTTGCCTTGCCCCCCTTACCTTCGCCAGTCACCGCTACCCCGACTTTCATTTGTTGATGCCGCTGTTCGCCTGCCGGAAATGGCAAGGCATCGCGCATGGCCGCGAAGGACAGGCACTGGCCTGGGTCAAACCCGGCGCGCTCAGGGATTACCCGATGCCGCCCGCCGACCTGCCGCTGATCCCGATCCTGCGCGACTGGCTGTAAATGAAAAAGGCCGGGCGCTGTGCCCGGCCTCTTGCGACGATCGCACCCTGATCAGGCCAGCGTGCGCTGCACTTCCTCGCGTTCGAAGATTTCGATGACATCGCCCTCGCGGATGTCTTCGTACCGCTCGAACGCCATGCCGCATTCCTGGCCCGAGATGACTTCCTTCACCTCGTCCTTGAAGCGTTTCAACGTCTTCAGCGTCCCCTCGTGGATCACCACGCTGTCGCGCAGCAGGCGCACGCCCGCAGACCGGCGCGCCACACCTTCGGTGACAAGGCACCCTGCCACCTGGCCAACGCCGGTGACCTTGAACACTTCCTTGATCGTCGCATAACCGATGAAGGTTTCCCGCACCTCGGCCTTCAACAGACCCGAGGCGGCGGCTTTGATGTCATCGACCAGATCATAGATGATCGAGTAATAGCGGATCTCGACCCCCTTCTGATGCGCCGAATTCCGCGCCGATGCATTGGCCCGCACGTTGAAGCCGATGATCGGCGCGCCGCTGGCTTCGGCGAGACCCACATCCGTATCGGTGATCGCCCCCACGCCCGAATGCAGCACGCGGACCCGCACCTCTTCGTTGCCGATCTTTTCCATCGCCTGAACAATGGCTTCGGCCGAACCCTGCACATCCGCCTTGACCAATATCGGCAGTTCCGACACCGACTGGTCGGCCTTGGCCTTGGCCATCAGCTGTTCCAGCGTTGTGGCGGCCCCGGCGGCGGCACGTTTGTCCTTGGCGGCCTTTTCACGGTAGGTGGCAATCTCGCGCGCCTGCGCCTCGGTTTCCACCACATTCAGCGTGTCACCTGCCGAGGGCGTGCCCGACAGGCCCAGCACTTCGACCGGTACCGACGGTCCGGCTTCGGCAATCGTTTCGCCCTTGTCGTTGATCAGCGCACGGACCTTGCCCCACTGCTCGCCCACCACAAAGATATCACCTTTGCGCAGCGTGCCGTTCTGCACCAGAACCGTCGCCACCGGGCCACGGCCCACGTCCAGCTTGGCTTCGATCACCGCACCGGAGGCAGCCCTGTTCGGATTGGCGCGCAGTTCCAGAATCTCGGCCTGCAGCGCGATGGCTTCCAGCAACAGATCCAGACCCTTGCCGGTCTTGGCCGAAACCTCGACATCCTGCACGTCACCCGACATGGCTTCGACAACCACCTCGTGCTGCAAGAGGTCAGTCCGCACCTTTTGCGGATCGGCACCGTGCTTGTCGACCTTGTTGATCGCCACGATCATCGGCACCTTCGCCGCCTTGGCATGGGCAATCGCCTCCACCGTCTGCGGCATTACCGCGTCATCGGCGGCCACCACCAGCACCACGATATCCGTCACCTGCGCCCCGCGCGACCGCATCGAGGTAAAGGCGGCGTGGCCGGGCGTGTCAAGAAAGCTGATCACGGCACCGGTATCCGTCGTCACCTGATAGGCACCGATGTGCTGGGTGATGCCGCCCGCTTCGCCCGAAACGACGCTGGCATGGCGGATCGCATCCAGAAGGCTGGTCTTGCCATGGTCGACATGGCCCATGATGGTGACGATCGGCGGGCGCGGCTGCAGATTTTCGTCGCTGTCGCGCACCGTGTCGATGACCTGTTCCACATCGGCATCCGAAACACGAACCGCCTTGTGGCCAAACTCTTCGATCACCAGTTCGGCGGTATCGGCGTCGATGGCCTGGTTCATCGTGACCATCATGCCCATCTTCATCAGCGATTTGACCACATCGGCGGCGCGTTCGGCCATCCGGTTGGCCAGTTCGCTGACCACGATGGTTTCCGGCAGCTGCACGTCGCGCACCTGCTTTTCGGCCTTCTGGCCCAGACCCAGCGCCTTGGCGCGGGCCTTTTCCTGCTTGCGCTTCATCGCGGCCAGGCTGCGTTGCCGCCCGCCTTCGCCCGCCAGCGCGTCGTTCAGCGTCAGCTTGCCAGTGCGGCGCGCATCTTCCCCGGTGGCGCGCTTGGCACCCCGGTCCCGCTCGGCATCCCGCTCGCGTTCGGTCTTGCGCGGTGCAAGGCCCGGCTTGGCCGAGGCCGGTCCGCGCGGGTCGCTGCCCGGCGTCACGGCTGTCGGCACCGTTTTCGCGGGCGCCTCTGACGTCGCGGGCGGCGGCGTGGTCGACCGCGACCGGGTGCCCAGCACATCGGCCTTGCGCGCATCGGCGGCGGCGGCCTTGGTGGCGGCCTCTTCGCGCGCCGCGCGGGTTTCTTCCTCGACCTTCAGGCGCAGGGCTTCTTCGCGGGCGCGATCTTCACGATCTTTCGTCTCGATCTCTTCGCGGCGGCGGGCGCGGTCTTCTTCGCGCAGCTTGTCTTCCTCGGCCCGGCGCACGTTGTCTTCGGCCTCGCGCGCTTTGGCGGCACGCAGTGCTGCCATGCGACGTTCCATCTCGGCGTCAGAAATGCCGGCAGGCCGCTTCGAAGGATCACCATAGGTCGTGGTCACGCCGGATGCGGTCACGCTCGGGGTTCCCGGCTTGGCTGCCGGAACCACCACACGCTTGCGCTTGGTCTCCACCACGACACTCTTCGTCCGGCCGTGGCTGAAGCTTTGCTTCACCTGTCCGGAACGGGGGGCACCACCACCAAGGCCAAGAGGCTTCTTGCCGTCTGTATCGCTCATGCGTCCTACGTATCCT
>JAYSYZ010000133.1:0-10812 GCA_043727195.1 Paracoccaceae bacterium | reverse complement strand
CCCCGCCTGTGCCTGTCGATTTCGGCTAGGGATATGTCCGCGTCACCCCCGCCGGTTTGCCATCATAAATCCCGGTCATGCTCCACGCCGCGACACGGCCGCGGTAGCTGTAGGTCAGTTCGCCATGATGGCTGCCGCTGACGATCAGCCCGAGGGTCAACCCATCCTCGACGTCATCCATCGCAATGTCGATCCCGGTGCCGCTGACCGACAGGCCGGGCCAGAAGCTGCACCCGTTCAGCACGTAATCGGTGCCCTGCTCTGTCGTGCTGGCCGTCACCGTGCCACCCCGGTCGCATCCGACCGTGACCGGAAATTCGGCGTCCCAGTTGCCAAGCTCGGCCATGTTGAGAAGTTCGGCATCGACGGCCCGCGCCACGGCCAGCGGATCGGCCATCATCGCGGGATCAGTCAGGGTCAACGGCAGATATTCCCCGATAAAATCCTGTTCGCACTGCTGTTCGCGCGCGGTGGGCAGTTTGCCGTAATACAGCAGGTCCTGCACGATTTCATCGGGGCAGGCGAGACCACGGCCCCAGATCACATGCGGCCCGCCTTTCATGAAAACGCCGTAGCTGTTGGCCGCATTGTCCAGCACCGAATAGGCCATCGTGATCGGCGTGATCGGATCGGCATCGCCGTTCAGCACCAGCGTCGGATAAGCACCGCCGGCAAACGGTTCGGGACGCCCGGCCGCGCCCTGATGCGGCCAGAAAACACAGGCCAGACGTTCAAGGTAGTACGACCGCAGCAGGCGCGGGGCGTTCGGGGCAAAGGCGCGCGCCTCGTCGATGATCCGGGTGGCGCGTTCGTCGGGCGTGCCTGTGCCACTGTCATAGTCGGCGCAGGTGATGGCGTAATAGGCCGCCGCGAACCAGCCCGGATCGTCGATGCCGGTCTGCGTCTGCGGATCGATGTACATGTTGGAATAGCCAAGCTGCAGCATTGGCACCAGATTGCCCCGCTCTGCCGCTGCGAGGACGCGCAGGAATTCTGCCCGCCCTTCGGGGCTGTAAAGCGCGAAGAAGGCGTTCGCCTCCAACAGGCCGGTGGTGAGCGGGCGTTTCGCAATGCTGCCGTCGGCCAGAACCAGATCGACGATCACCTCGCCGGTTTTCACCCGTGCGGCCAGATCGTCATAAACCGTTGCCGCATCCCGTTGCATGTCTTTGGCACAGCCGGGCTGCGTGGCGCAACTGGCCAGTGTGCGGTTCAGCAGGCGTTCGGCGGCGAGGGTGTAGGCGGCGTAGAAACCCTCGGCACCGAGGTTCAGATCGACGACGCCGTCGAGGATGACGCCGCGCACCGCGTCTGGAAACTCTGTCGCATAGGCCTGAACCACCTGGGTGCCATAGCTTTCCCCGTAAAGCCAGACCTTGGGGGCACCGATCGCCTGACGGAACAGTTCGGAATCCCGGATCGCCTGATCGGTGTTCACGAGGCCGAGGAAATCACCGGCATCAAGTTCGGCGATGCAATCGGTCACATAGGTTTTCGCGGTGGCAATGATAGCCTCTGGGGTATCGAGGCTGGCGCCAGAGATGTCGAAGGCAGCCTGCGCACTGGGGCAGGACAAGCCATGCACCGGGCCGGTGCCGCGCTGATCGACAAAGACGATGTCCATGTTCCGGGACAGGCTTTCATCGAAAGCCGCGAGATAGTTGTCAGCCGAGGCAAGGCCGCTGCCGCCCGGGCCACCGACGAAATAGAAAAGCACGCCTTTGCTGGCTTCGGTTGCCGGACTGATGGCAAAGGTGATCTCCATCGTCGCGGTGGGGTCGTTGGCGCGGTGGTCGCGCGGTACAGTCAGGATGATGCAGGCAAGATCGCCGGTCTGGCAAGGTTTGGCATCAAGTGTCTGCAAGGCGCCCGCGAGGTCAGCCTTGGCGGCGGGGGCCCACAGGCCGATGGCGAGGGCGCAGAAAAGGGCATGGCGCATGGGGCGTCCTGTCAGGGGTCAGAGCTTGTGGGCGGCCAGGTGGTGATAGGCGGGAAGCGCCTGATCCGCCAGAAGTTGGTAGGCCGGCGGCAGGTCGGGCAACGGGCCTTCGGGATCTTCGAAACCGGTGGATTGGTGCACGGCGTTGTACCAGTGCGGCGCCCAGACACCGTCATAGGATTTCGGGCCTTTGGGCCAATGCAGCATGGCTTGGCTGAACGGGATGCCCAGAGCCGCGCAGAGCGCGGACAGGCACTGCGCGGGATTGGCGCGGATATCCTCGGCCGAAATCACCAGCGGGGGGTGGCCCAAACGGTCGCTGAGCCGGTCGAACAGTTGCGCCTGTTGAACAAAACCGATGTCGGCAAGCGTGGGCGATTCGCGTTTCCGGGCGTAGCTTGCAATGACGCGGGCGGGGTGACGGATGAGGAAGACATTGGTCAATTCATCCATGAAACTGTGGTCGAAGGCTGGGATCATGTGCAACGTCATGTGTTTTTGGTAGCTGTGCAGCTTGCCGTCGGGATTGGGGCCGGTGCAGGTGGCGGCGACCGCAGCGGGGTCGGTGGGTTGCGCGGCGATGACGGCATCGCGCATCGGGTGGTCTAGGCCGGTGGCGGCAAGATAGGCGGCATAGAAGGGTTCATCCATCACGGCACAATCGCCGCGTGCGGCGAAGGCATACATCATCGCCGTCGACAGGTTGCGCGGGCCGGACCACATGGCGATCTTCATGCTGCCGGATTCTCTGTGGCAAGCGTCCGGACAATCACGGCAATCGCTTTGCCGCTTGCGCGTCAAGCGCCGGGTTCAGACGGTCCTGCGCCCACCCGGCAGCCAGCGCTTCATGCAGCAGCGCCGCCTGCGACTTTGGCGCCATGCCGCCGACAGGCGGGTCAAGGTCGAGGTTGGTGGGAAAGGCATAGCCTTCGGCGCTGGCTGCGACGGCGTTCGCGATCTGGTCTGGCTGCAGGCTGCCTTCCGATTGCGCGGCGACAAGCGCCGGATAAAGCGCCTTTACCATCGCAGTCCGGTCAATCGATTCCATCGCACGCCCATAGGCGGAGGACACCTGGAACAGGTTCACCATCCGCTTGATGTCAGCCGAGTGGTTGGTTCCGGCTGCGTGAAACAGCGCGGGCGAAAAGAACAGCATGTCGCCTTTCTTCAGCGGCAACTGCACGGCATGGGCGTTGAAATACCTGCAAAACTCGGCGCGACCGGTGGCGAGGTAGCCTGCGGGATATTTCTGGCTATGGGGGAGGAGAAGCGTCGGACCCGCCTCGATCGGGGCATCGACATGGGCGATGGCACCTTGCAGGGTCAGCATCGGTGACATCAGTTGCACATGGCGCGGGTAGCGCTGAACATCCGCCGCCGATTGAAAACCGAGGTGGTAGTCGCGATGCGGCGACTGCGCCGCGCCGCCGGGATTGACCACGTTCAGTTGCGCGGTCATCTGGTAGAACGGTCCCAGCCATGCCTGACTGACCAGCGCCAGAAACCGGTTGGCATAATAACGGGCGAAGTTCGCCGGATCGGCGAGGCAGTGCTTTTCCAGGCTGTTCCAGATGCGGTCATTGGCGCCGGGCTTGGCGAAATGGTCGCCGCCGCCCGATCCGCTACGGTTTTGCCGGGCGATGAGATCGCGGAAGATGTCGGAGGCGCGGTCGATAACCGCATGGTCGGGTTCGGCTGCTTTCAGGACGATGATGCCCGGGCCGTTGGCGAAAGCCTCTGCCCATTCGGCACACAGCGTCTGACAGACCGCAGGATCGGCCAGATGGGGTGCAAGGGCCGCACAGTCGTAGATCAGCACGCCCTTTTCCAGCCCGGCGGCGAGCGGGTAATCGGACGGTAGCGTTGCCGCTTCGCAAAGGGCTGCGAATTCGGCGATGTCACAATCATCGGCGCTGAGGAAGGTGCCTTGCACCAGCCGGCGCGAGCGATCCATCATCCGCATTGGCCTGCCTCCCCCCTCATACCGTTGTCATCTTCATGCCCCGACCAGCGCCTTGTAAAGCCCGCGCAGCTGTTCGGTCACCGGGCCGATCTGGCCGGTGCCGATCTGGCGGCCGTCGATCATGCCCACCGGCGTCTGCGCGCCGAAGGTGCCGGTGAGGAAGGCCTCGTCGGCGCTGTAGGTGTCGACGAGGCTGAAGTTCTTTTCGCGGACCGGGACGCCGTTCTGGCGGCAGAGGTCGATGACCTTCTGGCGGGTGATGCCGTTCATGCAATAGTCGCCCGTCGAGGTCCAGACCTCGCCCTTCCTGACGATGAAGACGTTGCAGGCGTTGGTGGTGTTCACGAAGCCATGGACATCCAGCATCAGCGCCTCGTCCGCGCCGGCCTTTTCGGCGGCGATGCAGGCGAGGATGCAGTTCAGCTTGGAGTGGGAGTTGAGCTTGGGGTCCTGGGTCATCGGCAGGCCGCGCAGGTGGGGGACAGTGGCAAGGCGGATCGGGCGGGGCAGTTTCTGGCGGGAATGTTCCATGATGATGACCATGGTCGGGCCGCGCTGCGACAGTCTCGGGTGCTGAAAGGGCCGGGTCTTGACGCCGCGCGTCACCATCAGACGGGCATGGGCGTCGGTGATCATGTGGTTGGCGTGTTGCGTGTCGAGGACGGCCTGGATGACTTCGGCCTTGGTGCGGGCGATGTCGAGATCGATGGCCTTGGCGGCCTCGAACAGGCGGTCGATGTGTTCGTCGAGAAAGGCCCAGGTGCCGTTGTACAGGCGGATGCCTTCCCAGACGCCATCGCCCAGCATGAAGCCGCTGTCGTAGACCGAAACCATCGCCTGCGCCTTTGGCACGATGGTTCCGTTGACCCAGATCCGGATCGCCTCGTTGCGGGCATCCTCTTCGGCCTGATGGGTTGAAACATTGTCGGTCATCGGCACCCCCGTTTGGGCCACGCTAGGCCGGGATTGTTGCAGGGGGAAGGGGGGTGGATCACCCTTTGGTGACCTCACGCGCCGGTGAGTGGACCGGAGCCAGCCCAGGCATCACGCTCTGCGGCAAGGAAGAAGGAGAGTATCATGTGGAAACTGGCGATTGCGGTGCTGCTGGCGATGACCGGTGCTGTGGCGGCGAAAACCGAAAAGGCCATCGTGGCCGGCGGCTGCTTCTGGTGCGTCGAAGCGGATTTCGAGGGCGTGAAGGGCGTGAAGTCGGTGGTGTCGGGCTATACCGGCGGATCGTCGCAGAACCCGACTTATGAAGATCACGAGGGGCATTACGAGGCGGTGGAGATCACCTTTGACAATGCGGTGATTTCCTATGGTGAGCTGATGGCAAAGTTCCTGCGCTCGGTCGACGTGCTGGATGCGGGCGGGCAGTTCTGCGACCGGGGGAATGCGTACCGGACAGCGATCTTCGTCTCTGGCGCCGCGCAGAAGGCGGCTGCGGTGGCTGCGGTGGCCGAGGCGGAGGCTGTGCTGGGCACGGCAATCGTGACCCCGGTCAAGGCAGCAAAGACCTTCTGGATCGCTGAGGATTATCATCAGGGCTACTACAAGGGGACGGATATCGTTCTGACCCGCGCCGGGCCGAAAAAGCAGGCGAATGCCTACAAGTTCTATCGCAAGGCCTGTGGGCGCGATGCGCGGATCAAGGCGGTCTGGGGGCCGGAGGCTTTCCCACATTGAGGCGTTGGAGACGAGGGGTTTCACACCCCTCGCGCTCCCCGTGGGATATTTGAGCCAAGATGAATGAAAATTTTAGTCGAATTTGCGGGGCTTTCAGTACATCAGGAAGCCGCCGGAGACGTTGAGCATCGCGCCGGTCATGTAAGTCGCCATATCGGAGGCGAGAAAGACGGTCGCGCCAACATGGTCTTCTGGCAAGCCGAGGCGTTTCATCGGGATCTGCTGGATCATGGCCTCGCGGTCTTGTTCGGTCTGGCCGGGCATTTGCAGCATCGGTGTGTCGACGAGGCCGGGGGCGATGCTGTTGACGCGGATGTTGAGCGGGGCCCAGCTGCGGGCCATGCCGCGGGTCATGGTGGTGATCGCACCCTTGGTGGCGTTGTAGACCACCGAGCCGCCAAAGCCGCCGGAGAGGGCGCCCTGGGAGGAGTAGTTGATAACAGAACCGGGGGTGCCAGTGTCGGCCAGCCGCTTGGCGAAGGCTTGCGTCAGGAAGAAAAGGGCCTTGAGGTTGATGTCGTGTTGGGCGTCCCAGTCTGCTTCGGTGACGGTGAAGAGGTCTGGGGTGCGGATGATGATGCCGGCGATGTTGACGAGGGTGGTGGCGGGGCCGAGGTCGGCTTCGATCTTGGCGATGAGGGCGGGAAGGCGGGCGGTCTGGCGCAGGTCGGCGCCGTAGCCCTTGTGTGCGGGACCGAGGCTGCGGGCCGTGGCGTCGCAGGCGGTTTGGTCGAGGTCTAGAATGGCGACTCTCGCGCCCGCCTCGGCAAAGCCGTGGGCGACCGCGCGGCCGATGGCGCCGGTGCCGCCGGTGATGATGACGGTCTTGCCGGTGAGGCCCCAGTCGAGGTGGGTCATCGGTCGAGCCGGGCGGAATGGACGCGATCTTCGTTGATCTGGATGCCGAGGCCGGGGCCTTCGGGGCGGTTGATCCAGCCGTCGGTGTGCCAGACAGGCTTGTCGACGAGATCGGCCTGCGCGGGGCCGTAGACGGGCTGCAGTTCCAGTTCGCGGCAGGCCGGGCAGGCAAAAGACAGGGCCTGACTGGCGGCGGAAACGATGGCGGTGGAAAAGTTGTGGGCGTTGGCTTGCCTGCGGTGGGCGTGGCAGACCTCGGCGGCCTTCAGGAAGCCGGTGATGCCTTCGATGCGGCCGGGGTCTAGGCCGATCACGTCGACGGTACCGGAGGTCACGATGCGTTCGACGCCTTTGTGGTTCCACTCCTTTTCGCCGTAACCGATCCTCAGCGATGTGGCGGCGCGGAGCGCCCGGTAGCCTTCGGGGTCATTGTCACCAAGCGGTTCCTCCAGCCAATGGACATTGTAATCCTCGAACGCGCGGGCGCGCCGGATGGCGGTGGGGACGTCCCAGAAGTTCTTGATGCCAAGGTCGATCATCAGGCGCTTGTCGCCGATGGCGTCACGGACGGTTTTCACGAAATCGACGTCGCGGGCGTGGTCAAAGCCAAGGTGGGCGTCGCCGCGCTTGCCGAAGCCGATCTTGACGCCTTGCATGCCGGAGGAGAGGTAGCCCCGGATATCCTCGGCCATTGCGGGGATCGAGGCTTTGGTGCCGTGGATCGAGGCGATGGCAGGCATCTTTTCGTTGGCGGGGCCGCCGAGGAGGTCGAGGAGGGAGCGGTTCAGGACGCGGCCCTTCAAATCCCACAGGGCGATGTCGATGCCGGAAATGGCGAGGGAGGCGATGCCTGCGCCGTTGCCGTACCACCAGCTGTGGTCCTTGAGCGCCAGCCAGATGGCGTGGGTGTGGAGTTCGTTTTTGCCGATCACAAGTTCGGCCATCCCGTCCACCAAAGCCTTGGCGGCGCGGGACGCCTCAGGGAAGTAGGTGCAGCATTCGCCCCAGCCTACGACCCCGTCTTCGGTGGTGATTTTCACCAGGCAGACCGACCGCAGCCGCGAATGGTCATTCGGTTCGGGATAGGCGACCGGAATGGCTTCGACGCTGCGTATGGTCATGTCAGCCCTGCTCGCAGGTTTGCTTCTGCTGGCCGAGGCCGTGGATGCCGAGTTCCACGATATCCCCGGCTTTCAGGTAACGCGGCGGTTTCATCCCCATGCCGACCCCGGGCGGGGTACCGGTAGAGATGATATCGCCGGGGTGCAGGGTAAAGAACTGGCTGAGGTAGCTGACAAGATGGGCAACACCGTAGACCATGGTGGCGGTGGAACCGTTCTGAACTTTGTCGCCGTTTACGGTCAGCCACATGGGCAGGGCTTGCGGGTCGGCCACCTCATCCGGGGTGACCAGCCAGGGGCCGGTCTGGCCGAAGTTGTCGCAGGATTTGCCCTTGGTCCACTGGCCAGAGCGTTCGGTCTGAAAGGCGCGTTCGGAGACGTCGTTGATCACGCAGTAGCCTGCGACGTGGGACAGTGCATCCGCTTCGGTCACGTATTTCGCGGGCTTGCCGATGACGACGCCAAGCTCCACCTCCCAATCGGTTTTTTCCGAGGTGCGGGGGATCAGGATCGGGTCGGTGGGGCCGCAGATGGCCGAGGTGGCCTTCATGAAGATGATCGGTTCGGGCGGGACCGTCGCCCCGGTTTCGGCCGCGTGGTCAGAATAATTCAGGCCGATGCAGATGAATTTGCCGGTGCCCGCGACACAAGCGCCAAGGCGGGGGTTGCCGGGGACCACGGGCAGCGTAGCCGGATCGATGGTCTTTAGCCGGTCAAGGTTGGTCAGCACCTCGCCCGACAGGTCAGCCACCACGCCGGAAAGGTCGCGGATCGTGCCATCTGCATCCAGAAGGCCGGGCTTTTCCTGGCCGCGCGGGCCGTAGCGGAGGAGTTTCATCTGTTATCCTTCTGGTCAGGCGGTGGAGCCGGGGATGGGTTTGCGCACCCCCCTGCCCGTCAACGCACGGGTGATTTCATCGGCGACAAGGCTTTGTAGCCGTTCCACCGCAACTTCGGAATACCACGCGGCATGCGGGCCGAGGAGGAGGTTCGGCGCAGTACGCAGCGGGCTGTCCGGTGGCAGGGGTTCGATCTGGAACACGTCAAGCGCTGCGCCTGCAAGGGTGCCGGCGGTCAGGGCGGCGGCGAGGGCCGGTTCGTCGATCAGGTCGCCGCGGGCGGTGTTCACGAGGACGGCGGTGGGTGTCATTTGGGCGAGGTTGGCAGCGTTGATGATGCCGGTGGTTTCCGGGGTGGCCGGGGCGTGGAGGGTCAGAGCGTCCGATCCCGCCAGAAGGCCGGGCAGATCAGTCAGGGTGAGGCGGGGGAACTGACCGCTGAAATAGGGGTCGTGCGCGAGGAAGTGAAAGCCGAAGGGGGCAAGGCGGGCGGCCACTTCTTGCGCGATGCGGCCAAAGCCGAGAAAGCCGATGGTGGTATCGGCAAAGCTTTTCAGCGGTTTGGCGATGCCTACGGCGGCCCAATCGCCACGCCGGACCGAGGCGTCGAGGGCGGGGAGTTTGCGGAGGAGGGCGAGGATGGAGGCGGCGGTGTGGTCTGCCACCTCAGCGGTGCAATAATCCGGCACATAGGCGGCTTTTACCGAGTGGTCGTTTAGGGCGGCAATGTCGAAGTTGTTGTAGCCAACGCCGTAGCGGATGGCGGTCGCTTCGGGTGCAAGACCGGCGATAGCGGCGCGCGTCAGCGGGGCGAATTGGACGACGGCTACGTCTGCGCCCTTGACGGCGGCGGCGACGTCTTCGGCGGTCTTGCACGCGTGGCGTTCGAAGGTTGCCCCGGCGGCGCGGGCGGCGGCCTCTTCCTTGGCCACGTCGGGGAAGGTGGCGTCGGTGATGACGACGCGTTTGGTCATTCCAGCGCCCTCAGGCCGACGGATCTGCGCAGGTCGGGGTTGCGGACATCAACCTCCTGCCCGGCAAGGGCATCGGCGGCGGGGGTGCAGAGCCATGCAATGGCCTTAGCCGGTTCGTCGGCAGGGGCGAGGTTTTCGCGCGGGATTTTTGAGACGGGGTTGATGCCCGAGGCACGGATGCTGCCCTGCATGTCGGTATCGACCACCCCCGGCGAGAAACCGAAGACGCGGATGCCATTGGCGGCGTATTCCTCGTGGATCGCGCGGGTCAGCATGGCGAGGCCGGCCTTGCCGGCGCAATACGCGCTCCACCCTTCGATGGGGCGGTGGGCGGCGCCGGACGAAAGGTTGACGATGGTGCCGCCGCCCTTGGCGACCATATGCGCCATCGCGGTCTGGGTGGCTTGGAAGGCGGCGGTGAGGTTGGTCTGGATGTTGGTCGCCCAATCCTCGGGCGAGATGTCGAGGATCCGGCCGATCGGGCCGATGACCCCGGCATTGTTGATCAGGATGTCGAAACCGTGGTCAAGCACCGTGGTCATCGCGGCGCGGTCGGTCATGTTGGCGTGGTGGCCGGTGGCAACGATGGCGCCAAGGTCGCGCTGGGCGGCGGCGATGTTGGCGGCGCTGCGGGCGGTGAAATGGACGGTTGCGCCCGCCTCGGCCAGCGCCTTGACGGTTGCAAGCCCGATGCCGCGATTGCCGCCGGTGACGAGGGCTGTTTTGCCTGAAAGGGCGAGGCGGTTCACGGCGCGAGGCTCCATTGCTTGGGAAGGAGGAAGGGAAATCCGGTGCGGCTGTCGATGTCGATCTGCATGATCGGGGCCATGGATTCTGACCATTTGGCGTTGATAGGGTCTGATTTCAGATAGTCGGTGGTGGCTTGCAGATCGTCCGTCTCGAAATAACCGAACAGCGTCAGGCCGTGGCGGAAGATGTGGTAGTTGCGGATGCCCGAGGCGCGCAGCGTCGCGTCCATTTCGGGCCAGAGGTCATCATGGCGCTGTTTGTATTCGTCTTCACAGCCGGGGCGGACGCCCAGGACCCATGCGTAGGATGCCATTCAAGCCTCCGTCAGATAGTCGTGCAGGATCACGCCTTGCACGAGGGTGAATGTGGCGCGCCAATAATAGCCCTCCAGCATCTCCAGCACCGGCAGGCGGTGCAGCGGGGCTTGCGCGTTGGGGCGAAGCTCCACCGTGCAGGGGCCGCGCCAGCATTCGGTGACCTGCACGTCGGCAAGGTGGCGCGAGGTCAGCTGGCGGATCGCGGGGGTGCCGTCGATGTGGTCAATGGCCTTGAGGTTCAGGTTGGTGGCGAAGGGGAAGATATCGCTCAGGTCAGCGATCTGGGCCGGGGTCTGTTTGTAGGGCATGGTGCCGGTCAGCACGTCGATGCCGTTGCGCTCCAGCGTGCCGACGATCAGGTCGCT
>JAYSYZ010000132.1:0-4075 GCA_043727195.1 Paracoccaceae bacterium | reverse complement strand
CGATCCAGCCGTGAACTGCCATCGGACCTTCGCGGGCTGCGGCGGCCATGATGAGACCGAGGAGTGCCAATGCTCCGGAAAGAACGATCGCGGCATTTCGTTCCCGCAACGTGAGTGTGGAAACCATCGTGTCCTCCGGAATGTCAGGCGTAAAGTTCAGTCGTCGCGCACGGGCGACACGGATGTTAAGCTAGCGCGGCCGGTCGGCCGGAAAAACGGCGTCGGTTTTTGGCGAGCCAAACTTGGCTGCCGATTTGACGAAGGAAAAATCTTGGGCCTTATTCGAATGGCGCATCTGCATCCAAAGGTTGCAGGCAGTTTTAAGTGACGAGGTGCACCACCGAGGTGATGACTACCCTATAACGTCACTGGGCTGAGCTACAAGGCATCTATCCGTCGTTCAAGAAATGGCTTTCGGAAACAATCTTTGCTGCGACCTGTGCCAAGGGGGCGGAAAGCAGCCGATGTATGTGCAAGCTGCCCCTATGCGGAAAGGACTGGTTTATCCTGTAGCCTCTGGGCCGCGTGATTGCGAAACATCGCCATCACCGGTTTACCCAGGGTTGCATGACAGTTTGCCATGCGGCGGTGCGCGGACGCGTCGTTGGGCGCGAGAGCCAAGGCCTGCAGGGCGAACGCCCAGGCCAGATCGGCCCGACCTGAGCGTGTGGCTGTGTCCGAGGCGATCTCCCAATGCCGGCGAGAAAGCGGCGCGGCAATTGCCGCGCGCGCTGCTTCGTGCAAAGCGAGGTCGCAACAGCCCTTCCTTTCCATATAACGGACGAGAGCATTCAGCAGAGCGGCTTCACCCGGTGCCAGGGCAAGGCCTCGGCGGAACTCGGCGCAAGCACCGTCGTCATCCGACTTGGCCAGGATCGTTCCGTGGTGCAGGGCCTTGCGCCAATCCTGCGGATCGCGTGCAGCAGCAAGAGCAAGCGAACTGAGGTCATCCCCATTTGACGCCAGACGCTCGGCTTTGGCAATTCGGGCAAGCCCGCGCGCGATTCCGATGGAATCCGCGCGGTTGGCTAGCCACTGCACCGCCGCCAGACACCAACGCCGCCAGCCGCTTGTCGATGGATCAAACCAAAGCATCCTCCGGCTCGCGGCACGTCGGCCACGCATCTCATCGGCCAGTCGTCGCTGGCTATCCGGTGCACCGGCCATGGCTCGGAAAGGCGCATGATCCGACCGGTTCTCA
Source organism: Paracoccaceae bacterium (assembly GCA_043727195.1). GTDB lineage: Bacteria > Pseudomonadota > Alphaproteobacteria > Rhodobacterales > Rhodobacteraceae > JAUYQR01. The sequence goes on along the minus strand of JAYSYZ010000132.1, from coordinate 2,874 downwards.
CCGCGTCTAATCTGGGCCCGCAGGAGCATGACGAGAGTCGTGGGGTCCTGATGCATAGTCAGAACCTCGGGGGCCCAGTCGCAAGGTGCGATCTGGTCGGCCAAACGGTTCAGCCGCTCATCTTCGTTGACCCGCAGACCCGGGGCAAAGGGTCCAACCATATCGAACAGGCGACGGTGATAGGAGCGGCCGAACGGTGCGATAAAGGCCAGTGGAGTGTCCGGCCTGCGACCCCAGTACAGCAGCCGATTGGCCGCCTCAGCCACCAGCGTGGCGTCTTTTTGCGGCACGACAGGGGTTGCAACCATCAATGCTCCAGCGCGGTGACGCCGCAACCGGCCCGCATTCCAACCCGGTTCCGCCAGGCAGTCGCCGGCCAGAAAGGCGATGAAGGGAGCGCGAGAGGCATCGATGCCGACATTTCGCGCCGCTCCGACGAAGAGGGGTTCCTCGATATCGATCAGGCGGATGCGGTCCAATAACGGTGTAAGCTTTTGCCGGACTTCGCCGCCGCCGGTGTTGACGACGACGATTTCCGCCGGTTCATCTTGGTCGATCACTGAGGCGACAGCCGCGGCCAGAGTGTCTTGCGCACGGAAGCCGATAACGACAACGGCGAGTTGGGATCGAGCGATCCTTGTTCCTTCCGAACAGGTGGCAACGCCCTTGGTCCAGCGACGCCAGGTTGCGGGCTTGGCGGTGAAGTCCTCGGCTTCGCGCGCCAACCTTGCGCGGATATCATGACAGTCTTGGCTGTCTTTTGGCAGACCTTCCGCTACGAAAAGTCCCTCTTGGTGGCGGCCCAGGTGGTGCAGTGAACGCGCCGCCAAGATCCTGGCAGGCAGGCAATCCAGCTGTCTTGCAAGATGTTCGGCGGCAAGCGAATGCGCTTCATCGGGCCGACCTGCGGTCAGCGCATAGATCGCGGCGAGAAGCGGCAGGTCCTCATCCTGGGGACTTGCAGCGGCGAGATCGCGAAGGACGTGGAAAGCGGACTCGTGTCCTTGCCAGGTGATGGATTGCGCAACGAAATGCAGACGATGCTCGAGGCGGTCCGGGACATTCTCGCCGATCCGTTCCGGTAGCGGCGACCACAGCCCTCCATCTTCAACGAAGCTGGGGCTGAAGGCACGGGAAGCCGGAATTCGTTCCAGCCGCATTCCGCGTTCGTCGTTCAGATAGTCGTATCCGATCTTCTGGAAGGCGCGCCGGGAATCGGCTGCAGCGTAGAGATCGCGCCGCAGACTGCGACGCGCCTGGGTTGCCATGCGCAGGTGGTAGAGATTGATCCTGGAATCCCGCATTGCATAGCCTGTGGTGTCGCTGATCCAACGGCCATGCAGAGCGGCGGTCGGCTTTCCCTTCACGGCTTGCATCGGAAAGAGCCGCATAAGGGACTTTCGGCCCCAGACTCCGTCAGTCCGATACCTTTCGGGATCGAACATTTCGCGCAGGGTGAACATCCAGACATTGCCCTCTCCACGTTCAAGCATGTGCGGCATCTGTGCGGCCAGATTGTCTTCGAACCTCTCGTCCGGATCGACGGCCAGGATCCAGGCTGCCCCGAGACGCAGCGCCTCTTCAAGAAGAAGCGTTCGGCGGGTCGTTTCGGAGGTCAGGGCGGCGTCGGCGGACTGATCGTTCCAGGCGACGTAGCCGTGGGTCGACGGCGCGATGTTCTGAAGCAAGTCCGCCACCAGATGGGCATCGTAGCGGTATGAAAAGGCGGCCAGCACCATCGGCTCGTTACGCAGGGGCTTGCGCGTGATCTGGCTTTCCAGCATCGCTATCGTCCAAGGCTTTGTGGTGGCTTCTTCTTGAGGAAAAGCCGACAAACGACCTTGCCCGCAGGGCCGAAGTACTTCAAACAGCTGAAATCAGATGTTTTCGTTCTTGACAACCCATGGGTGTGGCTGGTTGCACTATTAAATGATAGTTTGGTCTTGGCGCCTGCGCCCCGGCCCCCGGCAGAGAATTAAAGAAGGTCTTCCATGTCTTTCACGACTGATTCTATCAAGCGCGGCGCCCTGGTGGGTGTGATCTTGGTCTCCACGACGCTTGGTGCGAACGCGCTGACGATTGCGCGTTGCAACGTCCTCGAAGAGGGCGTCTATCGCCCCGCACTCTTGGTCGAAACGAACGGCGAAACTGTCGTCCACCGGATCGGCGACGACGGCCTGACCCGCTCGACGGTCTTCGATGAGCAGGCGGCATTGGCTTGGGCTGCGGCGCACTACGGCAGCACGTTCGAGTGGAACGCCCAGTCGGCCTGTAATCCAGGCGATCTTTCGATCGTTGTGGCCGAAAGCGAAGATAGCGATGATATCGCCAGCTACCTGAACCCCTGATCCGCCACAGATGGCACGTAGGTTGAGATGCCCAACCTCAGCATACTGCTGGCGAATGAAGCAGGCGGTGGGCGCGGTCATGTCACTCTCTTGGCGGGGGTGGCACGGGCGCTCGGCAACGATCTTGCAATCCATGCGGCAATTCCCAGTCTGAGGCACGCCGACGCGCTTGCACCTGCGCGAGTGGACCGAGGACCGATGCTGCGCTATGCGCCGGACGCACGACAGGCTGGCAATACGAGTTGGGGTGACTACCTGGCAGCTTGCGGGCTGGCCTCGCCCGAAATCGTTCGGGCTCATTTGCGCTGGTGGCGGCGCAAGATCATCGAGACGGACGCCTCACTTCTGGTTGCGGACTATGCTCCACTCGCCCTGTGGGCCGCACGATGGCTCAAGGCTGAAGGCTGGGACATCGAGATACTCTCGGTCGGCACAGGCTACGGACTGCCGCCCGCGCGGATGGAACGGTTCCCGCAGCTTCTGCCGGACTTTAACCGCCGCACGGCCAGCGAGGATGAGGTCTTCG
>JAYSYZ010000131.1:0-4079 GCA_043727195.1 Paracoccaceae bacterium | reverse complement strand
CTTCCACGTGTACAACGACTTGCTGCTGATCCCCAGCCGCTCCGCCACTTCGCTGACCGCGTCGCCACGCTCAACAACCTGCGCCACAGCGTCCTGCTTGAACTCATCCGTAAACCGATCTTGCTTGCCCATCTCGTGTCTCTCCCTGGTTCAAAATTACCAAGCAAAGCAGCTACAAATCTAGGGGCACCTCAGTTGGCGCGGATCAGGTGATCTTGTGGGACATGATCCTCAAGCGAGAATTCGTAGAACAGCGCACTCTGTGCGACTTGCCGCGATCCCATCATGCCAGCACCTCCCGGTCATGACGGGCAGTGAATCAGCAACAAAACCGGCAGACAACATTGTTTTTCAACACAATCGGCCCAGAGCGGACGTTTGAGCAAGATCGAACTTAGCCCACGATTTTCTCGGAGCGGCCATTCGTCCCTTTTCCAGCATCTCTAAATTTTGCCAGGTCCGTATCCCGAGTCAACTGGTCGATGTCCGCACAACCCGGGTGCCGCGGGTCAGGGGCCTTGGCGCCCGCCGCTTGCAGTGGCTCGTCACTTGGTGTCCCTTGCGACTGCCACTGGTCAGGAACGCAATCATATGACACCTAGATACGCGCAACGGATGGCGAAGGTTCAGCCATCGGCCATCGGTGAATTGTTGGCCTTGGGTGCCGATCCCTCGATCATTTCTTTTGGCGGCGGCTATCCCGACGCGACATTGTTCCCTACCGAACAACTGGACGCCGTGTTCCGTCAGATCATCCGCCAGCCCGGCGGTGCCGCGATGCAATATGCCCCGTCGAACGGGCTGGCGCGACTGCGCGACCAGATTGCCGGGCTGATGACCGCCGATGGCGTGGCATGCACCGGCGATGATGTCTTGATTTTGCAAGGATCGCAGCAGGGTCTCGACTTCGCCGCGCGGATGTTGATCGACCCCGGCGATGTGATCGTAACCGAGGACCCCACCTTTCTGGGCGCGCTGATCGCCTTTGAGCCCAGCCAGCCAAACTATGCGGTCGTTCCGGTCGATGCCGAAGGGATGCAGACCGAGGCTCTGGGGAAGATCCTCGCGGCAAACCCGAGAGCTCGGATGATCTACACCGTGCCGGACTTCCAGAACCCGACCGGTGTGACCCTGTCACTGGCGCGGCGCAAGCAGTTGATCGCACTGGCAAACCGTCATGACCTGATCGTGCTGGAGGATACGCCCTATCGCCATATCCGGTTTCAGGGGCAGAACCAGCCCACGCTCAAATCACTAGATACCGAGGGGCGGGTCATCCACTTGGGCAGCTTTTCCAAAGTCCTCGTGCCGGGTCTGCGCATCGGCTGGGCGGTGGCGGCGCCGGATCTCTTGGCCCGAATGGGGCTTTTGAAGGTCGCCGCCGATACCCAGACCTCGACGCTCAACATGGCCGCAGCAAGCCTGTTTCTGGATCGCTATGACCTTGCAGCTCATATCGCCACCTTGCGCCTGGCCTATGCCAGCAAGAAAGAAGCAATGCTGGACGCGATCCGCCAGCATTTCCCGCAAGACATCACCGCCACCGATCCCGGAGGCGGGCTGTTCACCTGGCTCACCTTTGCCGAAGGCTTTGACGCCACGGCCTTCATGCGAGATGTGGCTTTGCCAAAGGCGCGGGTGGCCTATGTCCCGGGAGCGACCTTCTTTCCGCTGACCCCGCGCACCAATCATGCCCGCCTGAACTTCTCGGCCCCGTCGTTAGAAATGATCCAGACCGGGATCGCGGCCCTTGGCAAGGCCCTGCACGCCAACCCTTCTTCTTGACCCCGAGGCCCCATGCCCGTCATCCTTCACGCCCCGCCCACCTGCGATCTGACAGAAGCCGAGATAACCCGCTGGAGGACCATTCCAACGGCGGTTGCCGTCGATCTGGTCCGCGAGACGGGGCAGATCGACCCCGCTATCCGCCCGCTGCGTCCGGCCGGGCTGCAACCACGACTCTTCGGTCAGGCCGTCACCGTCCGCTGCGAGGCCCCGGATTTCGGCGCGGTCTTGCAGGCGCTGGATTTGATCCAGCGAGGTCAGGTTCTGGTGATCAGCGCGGGTGGTTACCGCGATGCGGCGATGATCGGCGACATTCTGTCGGGCCATCTGCGCGCCAAGGGCGTTGCGGGCGTGGTCTGTGACGGGGCGGTGCGCGACACCGGGACCTTGGGCGGCTGGGATGATTTCGCCGTGTATTCGCGCTGGATCAATCCGCGCGGACCCAGCGGAGCAGAGCGGGGCGCTGTCAATCTGCCGGTCGAGATCGGCGGAGCCTGCGTCGCCCCAGGGGATCTGGTGATCGGCGATGATGACGGTCTGGTGTCGCTTACCCCACAAAACGTCCGAGCGCTCATCGCAGATGCAGAAGCCAAACTCATCCTGGAATCAGACTGGACCCGTGCCCTCGCCGCAGGCAAAACGGCGGTCGAAGTCTTTGGCCTTGCTCCGGCCGCCCGGAAGTGAGGGTTTCGTGCGGTGTTCGGATCCCGCAAGGCGGCACCCTGTGCTTTCGGAACCTAGAACTATCCATGTATGCGCAGCTTGCGCCGGATTTCCTGTTGGTTGTTGGCCATTGAACTCACCCTCCCACTCCCGAATGGAGATTACAGAGGGTGTCACGCTGAATCGACAGGTCCTACAGGGTCTCGGACCAAGGGCGGTGGCTGTGCAAAAGGTTTCACGCTCTAAATCTCCCAATCACTGTGACCATTTTGGGAAGAGGCTTATCATTGGATTGCCCTGCCTTGCGTGCTTGGGCTATGCGTTTTTCTGACGGCTAAAATGCAATGGGGCAGACTATGGACTTTATGGCACGCGCGACCGCGATTGTCGGTGGAACGATGGTATTGCTGCGGCGGATGAGTGCGCCAACAGCGCAGGCCGTTGGCGCGACGCCAACGATCCCTGAGGCGAAAAAGCAGGGCATTATGACCCTAAAAATGCCGACTGCCCAAGGCTGGGCACAGGGGCAGTTGCCCAAAACAGCGGCGGGCCTGAAGGTCAACGCCTTTGCATCGGACTTGCTGCATCCGCGCTGGATCGAAGTTCTGCCAAATGGGGACGTTCTGGTCGCTGAAGCTTTGTTGCAGGCAGATCCGCCCAAGAGTCTGATGGATCGCGCCATGCAGGCGACAATGCGTCGGGCACGCGCGCTTGGCATCAGTGCCAATCGTATCACGCTTTGGCGTGACGCCGACGGCGATGGCGTAGCGGAGATCCGCGAAGTCTTCTTGGAAAAGCAGAACCAGCCCTTTGGCATGGCACTGGTGGACGGCACTTTTTACGTTGGCAATACCGATGGCATCGTGGCGTTTGACTACCAAGATGGCGACGTGTCGCTGACCGGGCCGGGCCGCAAGCTGGTTGACTTCAAGCCGGGCGGCCATTGGACGCGCAGCCTAAGCGTTTCCCCTGACCGCACCAAAATCTATGCAGGCGTCGGTTCCCTGAGCAATATTGGCGACAGTGGGATGGAGGCCGAAGAAGGCCGCGCGGCTATTTGGGAAATTGATCTGGCAACGGGAAACGCACGAATCTTTGCGTCCGGTTTGCGCAACGCGGTGGGACTTGCATGGGAACCTACGACCCAAGCGCTGTGGACCGTGGTCAACGAACGGGATGGATTGGGGGACGAGACGCCTCCAGACTATCTGACGTCGGTCAAAGACGGTGGCTTTTACGGCTGGCCCTATTGCTATTGGGGCAAGACGGTAGACGACCGTGTTGCGCAGAATTCGGAAATGGTCGCGCGTGCGATTACGCCGGACTATGCGCTTGGCGGCCACACGGCGTCGCTGGGTCTGTGCTGGATGTCCGCGGGCACGCTTCCCGGATTTCCGCAGGGGATGGTCATTGGCCAACATGGATCGTGGAACCGATCGACGCTGAGCGGCTACAAATTGATCTTTGTGCCGTTTGAAAATGGCCAGCCCTCCGGGCCGCCGCGCAACATCTTGTCTGGCTTTCTGGCCGAGGACGAAAAGGTGTCTTACGGACGCCCTGTTGGCGTGGTGGTTGGACCAGACAAGAAGTCTTTGTTGATGGCGGATGATGTGGGCGACGTTATCTGGCGG
>JAYSYZ010000130.1:0-4093 GCA_043727195.1 Paracoccaceae bacterium | reverse complement strand
GGTTCTTCTTCACCAGATCGGAATGCAGCGCCGACACGCCGTTCACCTTGTGCGACATGATGAAGGCCAACTCGCCCATCCGCACTTCCTGGTGCTTGACGATGCCCACGTAATGCGGCCGGTTCGGATAGGCGCGGCGGTGCCAACTGTCGATCCGCTCGATAATCTGCATGTGACGCGGCAACACGTTGCCAAAGGTAAAGGTTGCCCAGCGTTCCAGCGCCTCGGGCAGAAGCGTGTGATTGGTGTAGCCAAGGCAAGCGCGCGCCACGGTCAGCGCCTCGTCAAAGCTCATGCCATGCTCGTCGGTCAGCAGGCGGATCATTTCCGGCCCCGCAATCGCCGGATGCGTGTCGTTCATCTGGATCGCGACGTATTTCGGCAATGATTTCAGATCGGAATGCTGGGCAAGGAACCGGCGCAGGATATCTTGCAACGCGGCAGAGGTCAGGAAGAATTCCTGCTTCAGCCGAAGCTCCTTGCCTTGATAGGTGGTGTCGTCGGGGTACAACACGCGGCTCAGAGTACGCGCCAGCGTCTCGGGTTCCGCCGCCGCAGTATAGTCGCCGCGGTTGAACCGCTCCAGATCGAACTGCGCGGTGGCCTTCGCCCCCCAAAGCCGCAGCGTATTCGCCCATTTACCCTGCCAGCCTACCACCGGGGTGTCATAAGCCTCGGCGGTCACGGTTTCGGCAGGGTACCAGACATCCAACCCGTCGCGGGTGTCAACATGGCCCTTGAAACCAACGGTATAGGCACTTTCAGGTCGCGCAAACTCCCAGGGATGCGCCTGCGCCAACCAGTTCTCCGGTGCCTCAACCTGCCGCCCGCTCTCAAAATCCTGGCGGAACAGGCCGTGCTCATAGCGGATACCATAGCCGTAAGCCGGGCAGCCCAGCGTCGCCATCGATTCCATGAAACATGCCGCCAGTCGCCCAAGGCCGCCGTTTCCCAGCGCCGCATCGGGTTCGTCACTGATCAGCGTCCGCAGGTCCTGACCGTATTCGGCCATCGCTTCGGCTGCCATGTCGTAAAGGCCAAGGTTGATCGTCGCGTCTTCGAGAATTCGTCCAATGAGGAATTCCATCGACAGGTAATAGACCCGCTTGCGATCCTCGGCCCAGGTGCGCCGGGTCGAGGCGAACCACGGCTCGACAATCCGGTCTCGGATCGCAAACGACAAGGCCATGCGCCAGTCGTGAACGCTGGCATTCGGCGCGTCCTTGCCCACGGTGAAAGTCAGGTGCCGAAGGATATCGGCCTTCAGAACATTCGGGGTCACGCTAAGGTCGGTCACAGGTTTATCCAGCACGGGAATCTTTCTACGCAAAGCCTAAGCGCCACAGGGTGGCGGTCAAGCGGTCTTGAGGGCGCGGACCCGCAAATCCCGGCCGCAGGGGTATTCAAACCGGTTTTTTTGTTACCGCAAACAAGGCGCTTGTCCATGGGTTTTTTCTTTAGCAAGCTGGTATTTGCAAAATTCAAAGCGCTTTGGATTTGCGATCCTTCGCAACCGCTTGGCGACAAAAGGAAAAGCACAAATTGCGATACCAAGGTTGGCAGGCGGCGAAGTCCGCCGATACTTGAGCCCGGCTTGATGAGCCACCTTCGGTTGCTGGCCTTTCCTGCGAAAGCAGGCACTACACCCCGCCTTGCCCGTGCGACGGATCGGATTCCGACTTCGTGATCAATTGCCTGTTGCCGATGTCGCACAGTCTGGCTACCCCGTCGTTAATTGGTCATGTTCTGGTCTTGTCCTCGCCCCATGCCGTGCCAATACTCTGAATTCACGACCAAAGCAGCAGAGCCAGCGAACGGAGCAGTCAAATGGCCAAGACCTCTTCCCAGCCGCAACAGGGTGGGACCACAACCCCGCCACAGCAGCAGCAGGGCCAGCAATCCGGCACACTTCAGCAGCAGGGCAGCCAGCCGATCTACCGCGACTGGGCGGCGATCTGAACCCAGCACTTTGCGAAACCGGCGCCAACCGCTAGGCTGGCCTCGATGCATATCTTGCCCCGATTGTCCCGATGACCAGCCTAGTCTCCACCATCCCGAACCTTGGCCCGGCGTCAGAACTGGCCTTTGCCAAAGCCGGGATCACCACGGCGGAACAGATTCGCGCGCTTGGCCCGGACGAAGCCTACCGACGCCTCCTCCTATCGGGAAGCCGCCCACATTTCATCGGCTACTATGTGCTGGTCATGGGGCTGCAAGGCCGTCCCTGGAACGATTGCAAGGGAGAGGAGAAGAAGACCCTGCGAAGCCGTTTCGACGCACTTGTCGCCAGTCTGCACGGCACTGACGCGAAAGCCCGATCCGACCTTGAATCTGCACTGCAGTTTTTCGGGGTGGTTGAACCTAGGCCGCCACCTGCGCGGAACGGGGCAGAGTGACCCTTTTTTTTCTGAGAATAGGAGTTTGGGCCTGTCGCGGTTTCTTTCCGGTCGGGTACTCACGTTAAGCGGCATTCCGTTCGAAAGCCGCGGTCTCACGGCTGAGTTTCTGCTGCGTCGTTGCAGAAGCCTTTGATGTATTCGATGACGGCTACTTCGACCTCTCGGCGGGTTTGCCAGTTTCTGCGTCATGTCGCGCACCTCTCGCCTCCAGGCCTGTTACCCGACCCTCCCCGGACCGACGCCGGCTTCTGGATCTACTCCGCCGCGCACGCCTTGCCCCTGCGCTTCATACTGCGCGCCAATCCTGCGCGCCCGCGAGATCGGCTGCTCGACAGACGATGTCCGCGGCTTGTTAGGGCTGGAGGACGGTGTGGAGCCCACCGGTGCCGACGTCTTTAAGAGGACGACCGTCAATTTGCCCCCGTCAAAGCCAGGATAGCGGAACTCAGATGTTTCCAAGCCGTGCTGGCATACACTGCCGCGCCACGGTCAGGACCGGCTGGCAAACGCCGCGAACTGCGCTAGCGTCTGCTCGCTCACATGGTGCTCAATGCCTTCGGCGTCCCGCTCGGCGGTCTCTGCATCAAGCCCGAGGCTGAGCAGGAACCGCAATACGATTTCGTGCCGGTGGCGGCATTCCTTGGCCAGCGACCTGCCCTGCTCCGTCAGGAAGATCGAGCGATATTTGGCCCGGGTGATAAGGCCGTCGCGGGCGAGCCGGTCAAGCGTCTTGGCCACTGTCGGCGCAGTGACACCCATCCGGTTGGCAATGTCGACCGGCCTCGCTTCGCCGTGGCTGTGGATCAGCTCGGCGATCAGCTCCACGTAGTCTTCGGCCAGCTCGTTTCGCCGCGCAGCGCGCACGCCCTGAAAAGCCTCCGCGCGCAAGTCGGGGGAGCGGTCGTCACTGGCAGCGGGCAGGACTTCATGAGGATCATCGTGCATAGCCGTTACATCCTCGCACGATCTGGGTTGACAGGTAAACCCTGCGGGCAGATTATTAGCCTTGTCTAACATTTTGCGCCAAGCCTATGGTGCTCGATCAGGGAAGTCCCATCCATGCCTGCCGACGAAAACACCAAGGTTGATCCGTCACGGCGCGCCTTGCTTGTCGGCGGCTTGGCCGCTGCCGGTGGCGCCGCCATTACCGTCGGCACGGCACGGTCGCAGACCGCACCTGACGCGATGGCCGGACACGACATGTCGGCCATGTCGGTCGATCCTTACGCCGCACCGATGTCCGGCATGGCGCATGGCAACATGACAACGGTCGGGCGCGTCGACCACGCCGCGAACGGGTTTGACCCGTCGGCCATGTTGACAGACTGGGAGACGGGGCGGACCGAAATCCGTCCCGATGGCCGCACCCTTCGAACGTTCGAGATTTCTGCTACCGACCGGGAGATCGAGATTGCCCCCGGCATCATCTTTCCTGCCTGGACGTTCAATGGCCGTGTGCCGGGCCCGGCCCTGCGCGCAAAGGAAGGCGATCGGCTGCGGATCGTCTTCCGCAACCTAGGCTCGCATCCGCATTCCATGCACTTCCATGGCATCCATTCGGCGCGGATTGACGGCGTTCCCGGCGCGGGGCTGATCGGCCCGGGCGAGGAATTCGTCTACGAGTTCGATGCCAAGCCATTCGGCTGCCATCTTTACCACTGCCACGCCTTGCCGCTGAAGCGGCACATGCACAA
>JAYSYZ010000129.1:0-10978 GCA_043727195.1 Paracoccaceae bacterium | reverse complement strand
CAGCTACTCCCTTCGCTTTTGACCCTGACGAATCTCGCAACCGGCGTCTGGGGCCGCGCCAAAACCGAATATGACCGCCACATCGCCACACTGTGAAGGAAAACCCCATGAACATCCACTGGTGCGGCACCGGCCTGTCGTCAGTCCCCGGCCTCCGCCGCCTGATCGAAGCGGGCCATGCCGTCACGGTCTGGAACCGCACTGTCGAAAAGGCGCAAGCGGCGGTGGGCGACATCGCTACCGACATCCGCGCCTATAGTCCTGAGGCGCTGAAGGGTGCGCTGCACCCCGGCGACGTGGCCATTTCCATGCTGCCCGCCGACCAGCACGTCGCCATCGCCAAGGCCTGTCTCGCCAAAGGGGCGCATTTCGTCTCCTCCTCCTACATCGCGCCCGAAATGCGCGCGCTGGATCAGGCTTTCCGCGAGGCGGGTCTCGTATCGGTGAACGAGGTTGGTCTTGACCCCGGCATCGACCATCTGATGGCGCATGATCTGGTGGCCCGCTACCTTGCCTCCAAAGGGTATCACGCCGACAACGTCATCAGCTTCACCTCCTACTGCGGCGGCGTGCCGAAAATCCCCAACGCTTTCCGCTACAAGTTCAGCTGGTCGCCCCTTGGCGTGCTCAAGGCACTGCGCTCTCCCTCGCGCAGCTTGCGTCACTTCACCGAACTGCGCGTCGCCCGGCCCTGGGATGCGATCACCAGCTATGACGCCCCCCTGCCGGTGCGCGAAACCTTCGAGGTCTATCCCAACCGCGACAGCTACCCCTTCATGCAGGACTACCGGTTCGAACCCTGGTGGAAGGTCCGCGATTTCGTGCGTGGCACCATCCGGCTGAACGGCTGGGCCGATGCCTGGGCCCCGGTCTTTGCCGAGATCGAAACCCTGAAAGGCCCCGCAGGCGATGCCCGCCTCGCCGAAATGGCGGATGAATTCTGGTCGAAGAATGCCTATGACGCGGGCGAACCGGATCGCGTGGTCCTGTTCGTGTCGCTGAAAGCCGAACACGACGGCAAGCCGGTCTACCACGAAATCTGGGCGCTCGACGCCTGGGGTGATGTGCGCGGCACCGCGATGGCGCGGCTGGTCTCGGTGCCGGTGTCGCTCGCCGTCGAGGCGGTGCTGTCCCGCGAGATTGCGGCGGGCGTGCATGCCGCGCCGCACGATCCGCGCCTTCTGGCCCGCTGGCTGGCCGAAGTCGGCCATCTGGCGCAATACATGGCACGGATCAACCATATCGGCTGACGCCGCCCCGCAGTGTCTTGATACCGGTCTCCATCCGTTTGTGGTGACAGACCGCGTCACTCCGCGTTATGCTGGGGCGCAGATGATCCGGGGCAACCGGACCTTGGGCCGAGCGAGGCAATTCAGGTGAACGGCAAGTCCAGCGCTTCGGCACGGATGTCCCGCATTGCGGACCGTTTGGCTGCGTTCGCCGCGCGCCGCAGCCGCCCGGCAGGCGGCCTCGTGTCGCAGGCCGAACCGCGCAGCATCGGCGTTGTGGCGCGCGGCAAGCAGATCATGGCGGGCAACATCCTTCTGGCCGGGTATCTGGCCGAAGCGCCCGACACCATCATCTGGGATATCGCCGCCCCCGATCCGGCCTTTCAGCACGAGGCGCAGGGCTTTGCCTGGCTGGACGATCTGGCCGCCCTCGGTACGCCCGCCGCGCGCAGCCGGGCGCAGGACTGGACCTGGGGCTGGATCGCCCGGCATGGCAGGGGCAGCGGGCCGGGCTGGGTGCCCGATCTGACCGGGCGGCGCATCATCCGCTGGGTGCATCACGCGACACTTCTGCTCAGCGGTCGCGATCAGGCCCGCACCGCCGACCTGTACCAGTCGCTGGCGCAGCAGTCGGCCTTCCTGGCCCGCCGCTGGAAAGCCGCCGCCCCCGGTCTGCCCCGGTTCGAGGCGCTGACCGGCCTTGCCTATGCCGGCATCTCGCTGATCGGCATGGATGGTCTGGTCGCCCCTGCCTGCGCAGCCCTTGCCGCCGAATGCGAGGCCGAGATTGATGACGAAGGCGGCCTGCCCACCCGCAACCCCGAGGAACTTCTCGATGTGCTGACCTTGCTCACCTGGGCCGCCAGCGCGTTGAGCGAGGCGTCGCGCCCCGTGCCGCCCGCGCTGCCCTCGGCAATCACCCGCATCGCACCGGCGCTGCGCGCGCTCCGCCATGCGGATGGTGACCTCTGCCGGTTCCACGGCGGCGATCGGGGCACGCTGGGGCGGCTGGATCAGGCATTGGCGAATGCCGGCGTGCGGCCTGCCGCCGCCAGTTCCATCGCCATGGGCTATGCGCGGCTGAGCGGGCGGCGCACATCGGTCATCATCGACGCATCCGGTCCGCCGGGCGGGCGCGCCGCATTGACCGCCCACGCCTCCACCACCGCTTTCGAACTCACCTCGGGGCGGCGACCGGTGATCGTCAGCTGCGGCTCCGGCATGGCTTTCGGTCCGGCATGGCGGCGCGCGGGGCGCGCGACCCCGTCGCATTCGCTCCTGTCGATGGACGGCTTGTCGTCCTCGCGGTTCGGTCGCGGTTCCGAAGCGTTGAACCGCTGCGCCGTCATCACCGGCTCGCGCCTGACGGTCGGCAGCGAAGGGTCCGAGATCTATCTTGCGCATGACGGCTGGCTGGCCAGCCACGGCCTGACCACCAGCCGAACCCTCACCCTGTCGCAAGACGGGCGCCGGTTGACCGGGGTCGACGCGCTGACTGCACTGTCCGTCGCCGCCCGCCGCCGGTTCGAGGCCGTGATGACCGCGACACGGCTGGAAGGCGCGGGTTTTGCCATCCGTTTTCACCTGCATCCCGATGTCGAAGCCACCCTCGACATGGCGGGTACTGCCGTCTCGCTGTCACTGCGCAGCGGCGAGATCTGGGTGCTGCGCCACTCCGGCCCGGCGAAACTGTCGCTGCAGCCATCCGTCTATCTGGAAAAGGGCCGGTTAAAGCCGCGCCCCGCCACCCAGGTAGTGCTGGCCGCACAGGCGCGCGGGTTCGAGACCCGGATAGGCTGGACCTTGGCGAAAGCACAGGATACTCCCCTCGCCATCCGCGATCTGGAAAGCGACGACCCCGGCGGGCAAGGCTGACGGCCTCTGGCGCCGGGGCTACCGCGATAAAGCTACAGCGACAGGTCTACAGCGACAGGGCTTTTGACATGACCAACCTCGTCCCCATCGGCCGCGCGCTGATCTCCGTTTCCGACAAGACCGGGCTTCTCGATCTGGCGCGCACCCTGGCGGCGCATGGCGTGGAACTGATCTCGACCGGCGGCACCTCGACAATGCTGCGCGCCGCAGGTCTTTCGGTGCGCGATGTGGCCGATGTGACCGGGTTCCCCGAAATGATGGACGGCCGGGTCAAGACATTGCACCCGAACGTGCACGGCGGCCTGCTGGCCCTGCGGGATGACGATGAACACCTCGTCGCCATGGCCGCGCACGGCATCGAACCCATCGACCTGCTGATCGTCAATCTTTACCCGTTCGAACAAACCGTGGCGCGCGGTGCCGATCACGCCACCTGCATCGAAAACATCGATATCGGCGGCCCGGCGATGATGCGCGCCGCGGCAAAGAACCACCGCTTTGTCACCGCGGTCACCGATCCCGCCGATTATCCCGCCCTGCTGGATCAGCTGCGCGCCCACGACGGGGCCACCACCCTGGCCTTCCGCCAGAAACAGGCGCTGACCGCCTATTGCCGCACCGCCGCTTATGACACCGCCGTCTCGACCTGGCTCGCAGCCGAGGTCAGGGAACCGACGCCGCGCTACCGCAGCTTTGCCGGAGCCCTGACCCAAACCCTGCGCTACGGCGAAAACCCGCACCAGTCCGCCGCCTTCTACACCGACGGCAGCCACCGCCCCGGGGTGGCAACCGCACACCAGTGGCAGGGCAAGGAGATGTCCTACAACAACATCAACGACACCGATGCCGCCTTCGAACTGGTCGCCGATCTTGACGGCCACGCCCCCGCCTGCGCCATCATCAAACACGCCAACCCCTGCGGCGTGGCCCGCGCCGCGACGCTGCTCGAGGCTTACCGCCGCGCCTACGCCTGCGATCAGACATCGGCCTTTGGCGGAATTGTCGCCCTGAACCAACCCCTTGACGCCGAAACCGCCGAGGAGATCGTGAAAATCTTCACCGAAGTTGTCATCGCCCCCGGTGCCAGCGACGAGGCCAAGGCCATCTTCGCCACGAAAAAGAATTTGCGCCTGCTGACCACCACCGCTTTGCCGGATCCAAAGGCGAACGGCCTGGCCTTCAGGCAGGTGGCAGGCGGGTTCCTCGTGCAGGACCGCGACGCGGGTCACGTTGCCTTCGCCGACCTCAAGGTCGTCACCAGACGCAGCCCAAGCGATGCCGAACGCGCCGACCTGATGTTCGCCTGGACCGTGGCGAAACACGTCAAATCCAATGCCATCGTCTACGTCCGCGACGGGGCCACCGTCGGCATCGGCGCCGGCCAGATGAGCCGGGTCGATTCAACCCGCATCGCCGCGCGCAAGGCGCAGGATATGGCCGATACCCTCGGCCTCGCCACCCCCCTGACCCACGGCGCCGTTGTGGCCTCCGACGCCTTCTTTCCCTTTGCCGATGGGCTGATCACCGCCGCCGAGGCGGGGGCCACCGCGATCATCCAGCCCGGTGGGTCGATGCGCGATGACGAGGTGATCGCCGCCGCCGATGCTGCGGGCCTCGCCATGGTCTTCACCGGCCAACGCCATTTCCGGCACTGACATGCGCCACCTTTTCTTCACCGCGCTGGCCACCTTCGGCCTCGACCAGTTGTCGAAACTGGCCGTGGTCCACGGCCTGAACCTGATCGACCGGGGCGAGATTGACGTGCTGCCCCCCTACCTCGTCTTTCGCATGGCATGGAACTACGGCGTCAACTTCGGCCTGCTGTCGCACGGCTCCGATGTGGTCCGCTGGGCGCTGATCGCGGTTGCCGTTGTGATATCCGTCTGGGTCTTTCTCTGGATTCGCCGCGACAAGGCAAATCCGCGCGCGCAGATCAGCGCGGGCCTGTTGATCGGCGGCGCACTCGGCAATGTGGTCGACCGCATCGCCTATGGCGCGGTGGCCGATTTTCTGAACATGTCGTGCTGCGGGATCGAGAATCCCTATGCCTTCAACATCGCCGACATTGCGATTTTCATCGGTGCGCTGGGGCTGGTGATCTTTGCCGGTGCATCCGCCAAGCCCGGAAAACCCCCCCGGACAAAGCGCTAAAGACCCCGTGACGACCGCCCCGCTTTAGGCTAAGACGGGGCAAAGCTGGGGTGGAGGCGGGCATGCAGGCAGCAAAGGGCAGGGCGATCATCGCGGTTGCGACGGCGCTGATGCTGGCTGGCTGCGGCGGCGACCGTGCGCCGCAACTGATGAACCTGCGCTCGGGGCAGGGTCCTGACGAATTCGGCATCCTGCCGCCAAAGGCGCTCGAAATGCCCGAAAGCCTGACGGAACTGCCCGATCCCAATCCCGGCGGTGCGAACCGCACCGATCCGCAACCCTTTGACGAGGCGATCGTGGCGCTAGGCGGCAACCCGTCGCGCGCAGGTGGCATCCCGGCGGGCGATGGCGCGCTCTATTCCCACGCCGCGCGCTACGGGGTAGAGGCGGGGATTCGTGATACCCTGGCCTCCGAAGATCTGGAATGGCGGCGTGACAACAACGGGCGCATTCTCGAACGCCTGTTCAACGTGAATGTCTATTACAAGGCTTACCGCAAACAGCGGCTGGATCAGCAGGCCGAACTGGCGCGCTGGCGCAAGCTCGGGGTCAAGACCCCCTCCGCCCCCCCACGCAAGGATGGCGAAGAGTAACAACCCCGTGGCCCCGGCTTGAAAGTCGCGCCGCCACCCGCACCTTGTGGTGCAGCCCCGCAGCGGAGGATTTCATGCTGAAACGATCAGGCCTTTGGGCCGCCGCTGCAATCAGCCTCACCTTGCCCGCCGCCGCTGAAACCGTTTCCACCTTTTCCTTGGCAAACGGCCTCGATGTCGTGGTGATCGAAGACCACCGCGCGCCTGTCGTGGTTCACATGGTCTGGTACCGCGTCGGTGCCGCGGACGAGACGCGGGGCAATTCCGGCATTGCGCATTTTCTGGAACACCTGATGTTCAAGGGCACTGAAAAGATCGCCCCCGGTGCCCTCTCTGAAATGGTTGAGGCGCAGGGCGGCAACGACAATGCCTTCACGTCGTGGGACTATACCGCCTATTTCCAGCGCGTCGCCGCCGACCGGCTTGACCTGATGATGGAACTGGAATCCGACCGGATGCGCAACCTGCGCCTGACCGAACAGGATGTGACGACCGAACGGCAGGTGATCCTGGAAGAGCGTTCCGAACGCACCGACAGCAGCCCCGGCGCGCTTTTGTCCGAACAGATGCGCGCGGCGCAATATCTGAACCACCCCTACGGCACCCCGATCATCGGCTGGCGGCACGAGATCGAACTGCTCGGCCGCGATGATGCGCTGGAATACTACCAGCGGTTCTATGCCCCGAACAACGCCATCCTGATCGTCGCAGGTGACGTGACCCCCGATCAGGTGCGCGCCATGGCCGAAAAGCACTACGGCCCGCTGCAACCCAGCGATGGCATCGTGCCGCGCAACCGCCCGCAGGAACCGCCGCAACTGGCCGAACGCCGCATTGCACTGGCCGATGATCGCGTCTCGGAACCTTATCTGATGCGCACCTACCTTGCCCCGGAACGCGACACCGGCAACCAGAAGGATGCCGCCGCGCTGACCATCCTTGCCGAACTTCTGGGCGGGTCGGGTCAGACCTCGGTGTTCGCCCGCGCCCTGCAGTTCGACACCCAGACCGCCGTCTATTCGTCGGCATTCTATGACGGCACCAGCATCGACGATGCCACCTTCGGTCTGGTGATCGTGCCCGTCCCCGGCGTCAGCCTCGCCGACGCCGAAACCGCGTTGGACAAGGTGATCGCCGATTTCCTGAAGGCCGGCCCCGATCCCAGCGCGCTTGAACGCATCAAGACCCAGGTCCGCGCATCCGAGATTTATGCCAAGGACGACGTGCAGGGCCTGGCGCGGATGTATGGCGAGGAACTGTCCATTGGCCTGACGCTGGACGATATCCGGGGCTGGGACGACGCCCTCGCCGCCGTCACCGCCAAAGACGTGACCGCCGCCGCCGCCAAGGTGTTCAACCGCAAGCAGGCCATCACCGGCTGGTTGACCCGCCCCGAGGCGGCCCCGGCTGAGGAGGCCAAGGAATGACGCTCCGTCTGATCGCCACTCTGATTGCCGTTCTGTTGGCCTTCACCCTGCCCGCCGCGGCCGGGATGAAGATACAACAGGTCACCTCCCCCGGCGGCATCACCGCCTGGCTGGTCGAGGATCACGGCATCCCTTTCACCGCGCTGGAAATCCAGTTTCGCGGTGGCACCGCGCTCGACGCGCCGGACAAGCGCGGCGCCACCAACCTGATGACCGCCCTGATCGAGGAGGGCGCCGACGAGATGGACAGCCGCGCCTTCGCCGAAGCGCGCGACAGTCTCGCCGCCCAGTTCACCTTCGACCCGGGTACCGATTCCGTTGGCGTCTCGGCCCGCTTCCTCACGGAAAACCGCGATCAGGCCGTGGCCCTGTTGCGCTCGGCACTGGTCAACCCGCGGTTTGATCAGGATGCGGTCAACCGGGTGCGCGAACAGGTCCTGTCCGGCCTGCGCGCCGATCAGAAAGACCCTGAAACGATTGCCCCGCAACTTCTCAACACCCTCGCTTTCGGTGACCACCCCTACGGCAGCGCGGGTGACGGCACGATTGCAAGCGTCACCGTCCTGACCCGCGATGACATCGTCTCTGCCCACAAGGGCGCGCTGGCGCAGGACCGCATCTATGTGGCCGCCACCGGCGATATCACGGCAGCCGAACTCGGCCCGCTTCTCGACACGCTCCTTGGCGATCTGCCGAAAACCGGCACGCCGCAGCCTGCCGATGCCACTTGGCAGCTCAAACCCGGCGTCACCGTGCAGGATTTTCCCTCCCCCCAGTCGGTGGTTTTTTTCGGCCATCAGGGCATCACCCGTGACGATCCCGATTTCTTCGCCGCCTTCATCCTGAACGAAGTTCTGGGCGGCGGCCGGTTCAGCGCCCGCCTGATGACCGAAGTGCGCGAAAAGCGCGGCCTGACCTACGGCATCGGCACCTACCTTGTGCCGATGGACCATGCCGAACTGGTGCTCGGCCAGTTCTCCGCCTCCAACGACAAGGTGGCCGAGGCCATCGAGGTGACCCGTGCCGAATGGGCAAGGATCGCCAGCCAGGGCATCACCGACCAAGAACTCGCTACGACCAAAACCTACCTCACCGGCTCTTACCCCCTGCGTTTTGACGGTAACGGCCCGATCGCAAACATTCTGGTGGGAATGCAGATGGAAGGCTTGCCGATCGACTATGCTGTCACCCGCAACGACAAGGTCAACGCGGTGACGATGGCTGATATCAAGCGTGTCGCCGCCCGGCTGTTCCGGCCGGATCAGCTGCATTTCGTGGTCGTCGGCCAACCCACCGGTGTCACCACCACGCCCTGACGGCGACTGTGCTTCTGCGGAACCTGCAATCCCCTACCCACTTCCCCGACTCACCCCCGCCTGCTACAGATAGGGGCATGACGCTCCATAACCCCAAGATAACGGGCACCGAAGGCCGCCCGGTGATCCGCCAACTGGACGAGGCCGCGATCAACCGCATCGCGGCGGGCGAGGTGGTGGAACGTCCCGCCTCCGCCGTAAAGGAACTGGTGGAAAACGCGCTGGACGCCGGGGCCAGCCGCGTATCCATCGACATCGCCGATGGTGGCAAGACCCTGATCCGCGTCACTGACGATGGCTGCGGCATGACGCCCGCAGACCTGCCCCTGGCCCTGTCCCGCCACGCCACATCAAAGATCGACGGTTCCGATCTGCTCGACATCCGCTCCTTCGGCTTTCGCGGCGAAGCCCTTCCCAGTCTTGGCGCGGTCGCTCGCCTCTCCATCACCTCCCGCGCGCAAGGCTATGACGCGGCGCAAATCACTTGCGATGCGGGCCGAATGTCCTTGCCCCGCCCCGCCGCCCTCACGCGCGGCACCGTGGTGGAACTGCGCGACCTGTTCTACGCCACGCCCGCCCGCCTCAAATTCCTCCGCTCCGACCGGGCCGAGGTTCAGGCAATTGCCGAGGTTATCCGCCGCCTCGCCATGGCCGAACCGCACACCGGCTTCACCCTGCGCGACGTCGCCAGCAGCGGCGAAGGCCGCATCCTGTTCCGCGCCGACCCTCAACCCATCGGCCCCGACGCCCTCGCCCACCGCCTCTCCGGCATCCTTGGCGCGGAATTCATCGGCAACGCCCTGCGCATCGACAGCGAACGCGATGGCCTGCGCCTCACCGGTTATGCCGCCCTGCCCACCTACTCGCGCGGCTCCTCTGCCCAAGCGCACCTCTTCGTCAACGGCCGCCCGGTGCTGGACCGCATGCTGCACGGTGCGCTGCGCGCTGCCTATTTCGATGTCCTCAGCCGTGACCGCCACCCCGCCGCCGTGTTGAACCTGATCGTCGATCCGCAATCCGTCGATGTGAACGTCCATCCCGCCAAGGCCGAGGTCCGCTTCCGCGAACCCGAAGCTGCCCGTTCGCTGATCATCACCGCCCTGCGCACCGCGCTATCCGGCGCAGGCCACCGCGCCTCCTTAACCGTCGGCACCGAAACCCTCGCCGCGATGCGCCCCATCTACCAGATGGACCGCCCCAGCCAGCAAAGCCTCGCCCGCGCCTTCGCGTTCCAGTCACCCGGCTTTGCCGAAGCGCCTGCCGCCCGCGTCGAACCGCCGACCGACGTGCATGGCCCCCTCGGCGCCGCCCGTGCGCAACTGCATGAAAACTACATCATCGCCCAGACCGCGACCGGCATCGTCATCGTCGATCAGCACGCCGCCCACGAACGCCTGACCTACGAACGCCTGAAGGCCCAGTTGGCCGCAACCGGCATCACTGCCCAAGCCCTCCTCATCCCCGAAATCGTCGAGCTTTCCCCCACCGACGCCGCGCGCATCCTCGACGCCGCGCCGGATCTCGCCCGCCTCGGCCTCACGATCGAACCTTTTGGCGGCACCGCCATCGCCATCCGCGAAACCCCCGCCATCCTCGGCCCGATAAGTGCCGAAGCCCTGATCCGCGATATCCTCGATGAACTCACCGACGCAGGCGACAGCCACCTCCTCCAATCCAAAATCGACGCCATCCTGTCGCGCATGTCCTGCCACGGCTCCATCCGTTCCGGCCGCCAGATGCGCGCCGACGAGATGAACGCGCTCCTGCGCGAAATGGAGGCGACGCCCCTCTCCGGCCAATGCAACCATGGCCGCCCGACCTATGTCGAACTGAAGCTCCACGACATCGAACGCCTGTTCGGTCGCCGATGATCACCCTGTTCGGCCAGACCGTCCGCTGGAACGACCCCGAGGCGCTGATCCTCGGCGCACTCACCCTCATCCTCCTCGGCTTCCTCATCCTGATCCTGCGCAGCACCCGCCAGTCCTCCACCCTCGCCGAACCGCTCCTCCGTGAAATCGGCTGGCTTGGCCAACGCGTGCAACAGCTTGGCGACGGTCAGGAACGCCTCGCTGGCGGCCTGCACCACGTCTCGGAAACCCAGGCGGTCAGCCAGACCGCCATGCTGCAGGTGATGGAACAACGCCTGGCCGAAGTGCAGCGCGCCATGGGCGAAAGCTTGCACGGCAGTTCGACCCGCACCGCCCACAGCCTTGGCGAATTGCAGCAGCGGCTCGAAACCATCGACAAGGCGCAGGCGAATATCGAAAAGCTGTCAGGCAACGTGCTGTCGCTGCAAGACATCCTGTCCAACAAGCAGACCCGTGGCGCGTTCGGCGAGATTCAGTTGCATGACATCGTGCAAAAGGCCCTGCCGAAAGACGCCT
>JAYSYZ010000128.1:0-32941 GCA_043727195.1 Paracoccaceae bacterium | reverse complement strand
CGCTGCCCACCTGCTTGGCTGCACCCGCCTCATCCACACCCGAAACAGCCGCCACTTCGCGGGTCAGACGCTCAAGGGCGGCCTCGTACAATTGCCGCTCGGAGTAGGACTGCTCGCGCTGGTCGTCGGCGCGGTGCAGGTCTCGGACCACTTCGGCAATCGACAAAAGGTCGCCGGAGTTGATCTTCTGTTCGTATTCCTGGGCCCGGCGCGACCACATGGCCCGCTTGACCTTTGCTTTGCCCTTCAGCGTATCCAGCGCCTTGCTGATCACATCAGGCGCCGACAGGGCGCGCATGCCAATCTCGGTCGCCTTGTGGGTCGGAACCCGCAACGTCATCTTGTCTTTCTCGAACGAGATGACGAACAGTTCCAGCTGAATTCCGGCAATTTGCTGTTCCTCGATCGAGATGATCTTGCCAACCCCGTGGGCGGGATAGACGACGAACTCGTTCGGGCGGAAGTCAGGCTTTTTCGATTTGGTCATGTGGCACGATCCCCAGATGGGAAACCTGATCTTCCGAACAAATCGCACAACGAGGCATCACATCCCGGTGTTGAGTTCGATTTGTCACAAAAAAAAACGGCTCAGGCGAACTGCGCTAAGCCGTGGTTCAGGCTTCCATGCTTGTTTGTAAACAAACTATAACACAAAAAACCACTGATTCCAACTGCGCTGGATGCCTGCAAAGCAGGCAGGACGCACTGAAATGTTACCGAAATCCGAACGGTGGCCGAATCGCCGGGACTGCATTGGCGAATCGGTTGGATACTTCAGCCACCCTTGCCGGGATTTTCCGAAAAGTACTTGTCGCGTTTGCCCACCTCGCCATCGCGCGCCTCGGCTTCGGGCATCGGATCCTTTTTGGTCACGATCACCGGCCATTGCAGCGAATATTTGCGATTGAAGGTAACCCAGGCATCCATGTCCGGTTCGGTATCCGGGCGGATTGCGTCGGCGGGGCATTCCGGTTCGCATACGCCGCAGTCGATGCATTCATCCGGGTGGATGACCAGCATGTTTTCGCCTTCGTAAAAGCAGTCGACAGGACAGACTTCGACGCAGTCGGTGTATTTGCAGGCAATGCAGTTGTCGATCACCACGTAGGTCATGGAAAGCCTCGTCACTAGCCGTTGCTGCTGACTAAATCAGCCGGTCCGATCATTCAAGCGGGCTTGGTGCCGCAAGGTCGCGGTAAAGCGCCTGTGCCTCGGTGGCAGGGCCGCGCCGGTAGCTGAGTGCGACGACCCGGACCACGCGGATCTGGTGGCCCTGCGGAAAGGTCAGCACGTCACCCGGGCCGATCTCGCGGCCGGAACGGGTGGTTGGCATGCCGTTGACGCGAAGGTGACCCTCGCCGATCAGAGCGGCGGCAAGGGCGCGTGACTTGCAGAAACGTGCCTGCCAGAGCCATTTGTCGAGCCGAAGTTTCGGCGCGGCAGGGGGGGTGGCTTTGCCCGAGGGCCCGGGCAAGCGTTAAACCTTGGTTTTGAGCACCATCAGCACGGCGAAAGGATTGTCCGGATCAATCGGCTTTTCGGGGCGCGGCGGGCGCGCCTCGTAGATCGGCTTTTTATCTTGCTGGGGCGGCTTGCCCTTGTGGTCGCCGCGCAATTCACCCTTGCCTTTGTAAGGCTTGCCGTCACCGGGTTTGCCCTGCGGCTTGCGGTCGCGGCGTTCGCCTGGCGGGCGCCCAACTTGTGCACGTTCGCTTTGCGGACGATCACCCTGCGGCGTGGCCTCGCCATCGGCCTGCGGTTTCCGCTCAGGCCGGGGGGTGCGTTCGGGCCGAGGGGCGCGTTCGGGGCGCTGGAAGCGGGGCTTGGGGGCCCAGGTAAAGGTATAGAACGCCTCCATCTCGGGCGCTGCCGGCTCGGCTTCTGTTACCGGTTCCGGCGGCGGGGCGAGGATCGAAATCTCTTCCGGGATCGGCTGGCCTGCTGCAATCGCGGCGGCGGCTTCTTCGGAAATCTGTGGCGCTTTCGGAGGTTCCACCACCTTTACCTTGGCGCGTTCGCCCTTTTCGCCCTTGTAGCCGAGGCCTGCCATCAGATCGGAAAACTGGTCCAGCGTCATGCCTGTGATCGACAGCATGTCTGGGGTCGCCTCGAACCCCACGCGGCTGTCCTTGGTGCGCAGGATATCCGCCAGCCTTTCCAACATGTCGATCCGGATCGCGCGGGTACCTGCGGGATGGTAGCCGGCCAGCGTGTAATGCTGTTTCGGCACATCGGGTATGTTCGGGATGGTGACAAGGCCCGGCGGCGGGCTTTCAGGAAATTCCTGCAGGCCGTTATATAGCGACCAAAGGACAAGGCGCAGCCGCGTTGGTGCCGGTTTCAGCAGAAGCGGCAAAAAGACGGTGAACTGGCCAAAGCGGACGCCGTGCTTGCGTAGCGCCCCGCGTGCTTCCTGATCCAGTTCCTTGACCTCATTGGCCACCGCATCGCGCGGCAGCACGCCCATCGCTTCGGACAGGCGGAAGGCGAAGCCGCGGGCAAGACCGGTCAGCGCCTCGTCCCGTCCCATGGCAAGCAATGGTTCGAACTGAGCGGCAACCTTGCGGTCGATGAAGTGCTGCAGGCGGCGGCGGACCTTTTCGACAACTTCTGGCCCGGCCTCGGCGTCGACGAAGGCTTCGACCAGCGGTTTTGCGGGTTCGGCACCCTTGATCAGTTTGCCGATCGCGTTGGTGCCCCACATGAGGCCACCCTGTTCGGTAAAATCAAGTTCGGTGTCCGGCGCGTTGTAGAAACGGTCGGCACGGAGATGAAATTCAGGCTTCAGCGCCAGAATGGCGGCTTGCGCCAATGTGCGCGCGGCATCCGGCGTGGCCGAGACATCCTGGCGGAATCGGAACCCTTCAAGCCGGCCGACGAATTCGCCCTCAACCGTCACTTCGCCCTTGTCGTTAACTTCGGCCACGAGGACCTCCTTCTGTTTCAACCGGCGGAGGAGGACACTCGTCCGCCGGTCGACAAATCGTTGTGTAAGCGCCGTATGTAGCGCATCTGACAGCCGGTCTTCTACAGCGCGCGTCTCGCCCCGCCAATGGCTTTCGTCTTCCACCCAGTTTTTCCGCTGGGCGATGTAAGTCCACGTGCGGATATAGGCAAGACGACGCGATAAAGTATCAATATCACCGTCGGTCTTGTCGATGCGCTGGATCGCCTGAGCCAGCCAGTCGGAGGGAATTCGCCCACCTCCGAGTCCGCGCCCCACCAAAAATTCAAAGATGCGGGTCAGCAGGGTTGCATGTTCGGGGCCGGTGGTATTGCGAAAATCGGGGATGCGGCAAACGTCCCACAGCAGCTGCACGCGTTTGGCATCGGTCAGCTTGTCGCGGACCTCGGGCAGGTCGGACAGGGTTTTCAACGCCAGAAGATCATCGGCGTCGCGGGCGCGGGTCAGCCAGTCGTCTGAGGAGGGGGATTCGAGGCTGCGGATCAGGCGGTCAGCACTGCCGAATTCAAGCGCGGCGTTGCGCCAGTGCAGTTTCTTGACCGGGGCAAAGCGGTGGTTTTCGATAGCTTCGATTACGTCTTTATCGAAGGGGCGCGCCTCGCCCGTCACGCCGAAAGTGCCGTCCTCAGTATGGCGACCGGCGCGACCGGCGATCTGCGCCAGTTCCTGTGGCGTCAGCGCGCGCATCCGGCGACCGTCGAATTTTGCGGTAGCAGAAAAGGCGGCGTGCTTGATATCAAGGTTCAGCCCCATGCCGATGGCATCGGTGGCAACCAGGTAGTCAACGTCACCGTTCTGGTAGAGCGCCACCTGCGCGTTGCGGGTGCGCGGGGAAAGCGCACCCATCACAACGGCGCAGCCGCCCTTCTGCCGGCGGATCAATTCGGCGATGGCGTAGACATTTTCCACCGAAAAGCCGACGATAGCCGAACGTGGCGGCATCCGGCTGATCTTTTTCGAGCCCGAGTAGGTGAGGGTGGAAAACCGGTCGCGCTTGACGAATGTGACATGCGGAATCAGCGCTGCGATGGCGCTGCGCATGGTGTCGGAGCCGATGAACAGCGTTTCCAGCAAACCGCGCGCGCGCAAAAGGCGGTCAGTAAAGACATGGCCTCGGTCTGGGTCGGCACAGAGCTGAATTTCGTCCACCGCAACGAAATCGGCACCGATTTCCAGCGGCATCGCCTCTACCGTGCAGACCCAATACTGGGTGCGGTCCGGCACGATGCGTTCCTCGCCGGTGACCAGCGCCACGACAGAGGGGCCGCGAAGGGCAACGATCCGGTCATAAACCTCGCGCGCAAGCAGGCGCAGCGGCAGGCCGATCACGCCGGTGCGATGCACCAGCATTCGTTCGATGGCGAAATGAGTTTTGCCGGTGTTCGTCGGCCCAAGGACCGCCGTTACCCGCCGGGTCGCGTCCATGAGAATTAAAGCTCCTGCCCCTCGGCTTCGGTCTCGAGCCGTTCGACGGCGTCGCTGACACCTTCCAGATGGGGATGCAGCGTCAGCGCACTTTTGTAAACCTCCAGCGCGCGTTCAGTCTTGCCGCTTTCCTCCAATATCATGCCAAGCCCGGACAGCGCGCCGAAGTGCCGCGGATTGAGCGTCAGGACATGCGCGATGTCAGCCACCGACGGGCCGAATTCGCCCGCGTTGAAATAGGCCGTGGCGCGGGCATTCCACGCTTCGGCGAATTCGGGAGAGTGGTCGATGATGGCGGTGAAATGCTCGATTGCGGTTTTGTTGTCGCCATTGGCCATGGCGTCGCGACCGCGCTGCAGCAGCAGGTCCATGGCGGGCGACCCTGACTTGGACCATTCAATCCAGATCTCGCTTTCGATGCGCCCCGCCTCTTCCGCCTCGGCCTTCTGCAGGCGGGTGAACAGGTCATCAAGTTTGGCCGTGTCTTGCGCCATGGATAGGCTGCAAGTCACCAATAGCAGCACAAATGCCGCAACGATACGATTGAGAAAGTTGTGCCACGCATTCATAACAGGAACGTAGCTGATCCGCGCCGGATTGCCAGTGCCCGCAGGGTCACGAAGGAGAGACTTTGATGAGCGAGATGTTAGACGCGGCCGTAATGGCCCTGAGCGCTAAATTGTCGGGCGGTTTCGATGGGGTGGCCAAGTTTGTCATCACGGGCGAGGGCGCAATCATGCTTGATCCCGAGGGTGTGCGCGCCGCAGATGAGGCTGCGGATGTGACGCTGACGGCTGACGCCGACGTGTTCCGGGCAATTCTCGACGGCGATCTGAATGCGACGGCGGCCTTCATGCAGGGCAAACTGTCGGTCGATGGCAACATGGGGCTGGCGATGAAGCTCGGGTCGGTTCTGGGGTGAGCGAGGCACCGTTCTTTGCCGCTTTGGCAGATGCCCCCCCGGGGGCGCGGTCGGTCTGGCTGATGCCGGAAGGCGCGCGGATCCGGGTAACCAGCTGGAATTCGGGCGACAAGGGAACCGTGGTGTTGTTGCCGGGCCGCACCGAATGCGTCGAGAAATATGGCCGCGCGGCGGGCGATCTGGTGGCCCGGGGCTATTCGGTGATCACCATCGACTGGCGCGGTCAGGGGCTGGCTGACCGGGCAAAGGCGGATCCGATGATCGGGCATGTCGATGATTTCGCCGATTATCAGGCGGATCTGGATGCGATGCTGGCCGAGGCCGACCGGACCTGGCTGCCCGAGCCACGCTATCTGATGGCGCATTCGATGGGCGGCTGCATCGGGTTGCGCGGGCTGATGCGGGGCCTGCCGTTTCGCGCAGCGGTGTTTTCGGCACCGATGTGGGGGATTTCCATGGCCGCCTGGCTGCGCCCGGTAGCGCAGATGGTGACGGCGGTGTCGGGGATATTTGGCATGGCGCATCGCTATGCGCCGGGGACGGGCGCAAACACCTATCTGCTGGAAGCGCCGTTCGAAGGGAATGTGCTGACGACGGATCGCGGGATGTGGGATTACATGCACGCGCAGGTGGTTGCGCATCCTGAGCTGTCCTTGGGCGGGCCGTCGCTGGCCTGGCTGCGCGCGGCGTTGACCGAATGTGCGTCGCTGGCAATGCAGCCTGCTCCGGGGGTGCCCACGATCACGGCCCTGGGCACGGCGGAAAAGGTGGTGGACCCGGCACCGGTGCATCTGCGCATGGCGGGCTGGGGGGCGGGGCAACTGGACCTTTATCCAGGGGCCGAGCATGAGATCATGATGGAGACGGCGGCCGTCAGAATGCGGTTCTTCGACCGGGCGGCGGCCTTGTTCGACGCGAACCGCTGAGCGATCCCCGCCTGTGTTGTCGATTGCCATCGCGGAAGGGGCCGAAAAACCGCCATTTGCCTGCCGTGCTTAGCGCGGGAGCGACACAAGCGGCCGCGAGCGGCCGCGGTGACCAGTCATTTGCAGTCGCTTCTCGGGTGCGGTTGCCGCGTTAGAAAGCGTCCGGCTTGGCCTCATGCGCCATGTGATCCAGAACCGCGTTGACGAATTTCGGTTCCTTGCCATCGGGGAAGAAGGCTTTGGCGACATCGACATATTCGGTGATCGCCACTTTCGGCGGTGTGGACAGATCCACGATTTCGGCCCCCGCTGCACGGAACAGGGCGCGCAACACCGGGTCGATCCGTTCGATCGGCCACGCCGCCACCAGCGCACGGTCGGTCAGCTGATCAATTCTGGCCTGCCAGTTGACGGCGGCTGCCACCACGGCGCGGAAATGGTCGACATTGCCTTCGGCAAATTCACCCTCTTCGTAGGTGGCACCGAAGCGGTGGGTCTCGAACTCTTGCGTCACGGCTTCGACCGTCTGGCCAGACACTTCCATCTGGAACAGCGCCTGCACGGCGTAAAGCCGGGCGGCGGATTTCATCTGGCGCCGGTCTGACTTCATGATTCGGTTTTCATGGGCGAAAGCCAATTCCCTTGGTGGTCGCGGCCCATGTGCGCGAAAGAGCCACAAGGTGCAAGGCCGCCGCTGCGGCACCGCCGCCCTTGTCCTGCCCGGCGGGGTCGGCGCGAACCTCGGCCTGGGCGCGGTTCTCGACCGTCAGGATGCCGTTGCCGATGCAGGCACCTTGCAGGCCCAGCAGGCTAATAGCGCGGCTGCTGTCGTTGCAAACCGTCTCATAATGCGTCGTCTCGCCCCGGATCACGCAGCCAAGGGCGACGTAGCCGTCGTATTTTGCCAGTCGTTCGGCCATGGCGATGGCGGTGGGTATTTCGAATGCGCCGGGCACCTCAATCAGGTCAACTTCGGCCTTGGCGGCAGCGGCGGTGGCCTTGGCGCCCATGATCAGCTTGTCGGCGATGTCGCGGTAATAGGGCGCGACAACGATCAGCAGCTTGACCGGTTTGTCAAAGCCGGGCAACGGAAGGGTATAGTGGATTTCAGCGGTGGCCATGGTTCACTCCGGGATCGGGCGGGTGCCTGCGATCGACAGACCATAGGCGTCAAGCCCGACGATGCGCGGGGCCTGTGAGTTGGTGACGAGGGTGATTTCCGACAGGCCGAGCGATGAAAGGATCTGCGCCCCAAGGCCGTATTGGCGCAGCGTCTGGGGGGAATGTTCGCCGGGTTCGATCAGCTTCATCGTGGTGTCGCGCAGAAGGACAACGACGCCGCGGCCTTCGGTGGCAATCAGGCGCATCGCGCGCGGCAATTCGCCCGCGCCGCCGATGCCCAGCACATCCTCAAGCGGGTTCAGCGCATGCACCCGCACCAGCACCGCGCCGGGGGCCGTCAGATCGCCCTTGGTCAGCACCACGTGGTCATCGCCATGCGTCTCGTCGGAATAAACCCGCATCAGCCAGTCGCCGCCATGTTCCGACCGGACCGCGCCGACGGATTTTTCCGAGATCAGGTTGTCGTGGCGGCGACGGTAGGCGATCAGATCGGAAATGGTACCGATCTTCAGCCCATGTCTTTGCGCGAAGGCGATCAGGTCGGGCAGACGCGCCATGCTGCCGTCATCATTCATGATTTCGCAGATCACACCGGAGGGGTTCAGTCCCGCCAGGCGGCTGACATCCACTGCCGCTTCGGTATGGCCTGCCCGGACCAGTACGCCGCCGTCACGGGCACGCAGCGGAAAGACGTGGCCGGGGGTGGCAATGTCGGCGGCCCCTTTGGTGGGGTCAATGGCAACAGAAACGGTGCGGGCGCGGTCAGCGGCGGAAATGCCCGTGGTCACACCCTCGCGCGCCTCGATCGACAGGGTAAAGGCGGTCTCGTGGCGGGAAGAGTTTTTCGGGCTCATCAACGGCAGGCCAAGCGCCTCGATCCTGGCGGCGGGCAGCGCAAGGCAGATCAGGCCGCGCCCGTGCGTCGCCATGAAGTTGACAGCAGAGGGCGTGCACATCTGGGCGGGGATCACGAGGTCGCCCTCATTCTCGCGGTCCTCATGATCCACGAGGATGAACATCCGGCCATTGCGGGCGTCTTCGATGATGTCTTCGGTCGAGGAGATGGCATCCGAGAAATCGGTCATGGCGGGGGTCCGGTCATTGCTTGCCGAGGATGTATCGCGGTGGGGCGGCAAAGGCCAGAGGTGGCAATGCTGCGCCATGCTGCCGCTGTTCAGGCAAGCGCTGTCGCCAGCGCGGCAAGGCAGGCGGCATCGGCCAGCTGTTGCGCAGCGCCCAGAATGTCGCCTGTCTGGCCGCCGATCCGTTTGCGCGCCGAGAGGGCGAGGGCGGTGGTGGTGGCGGCGGCCAGCGCTAGCATCAGAAGTGCGGCAGTGCCGGTCAGAGCAAGCGCCAATGCCGTGGCGATGCCGGTTCCGGTCAGTGCGGTGGCAAGGGATGGCGCGCCGGTGGTGTGGCTGAGGCCGGTGCCGCGCGCGTTGGGCAGGATCGCCATGATCAGCGCCATGGGCGCACGGCCGAGTGCACTGGCTGCAATAAGGGCGGGCCAATGCTGGCCCGCCGCAAGGATGGTGGTCAGCGCCGACCAGCGGGCCAGCGTCACCAGCAGCAGCGCCAGCATGCCATAGCTGCCGATGCGGCTATCCTTCATGATCTCCAGCCGCCGCTCCCTTGTCCACCCGCCGAAAAGGCCGTCGGCGCTGTCAGCAAGGCCGTCTTCGTGCAAGGCGCCGGTCAGCAGGGCAAGGCTGGCCAGCGTGGCAGCGGCCGTCACGCCGGGGGGCAGACCCAGCATCAGGCCAAGGCTGGCTGCGGTGGCGGCGAGGGCACCAAGCGCGGCACCGACCACCGGCCAGGCCCAGGCAGAGGCCGCCCCGCGGTGGGGGTGGTTGGGCAGCGGCAAGCGGCTGAGAAGCGCGCTTGCAGACAGCAGGTCCGGGATCAGACGGGTTGCAATGTCGCGAAGCATGGTCAATGCGGCTGTTCCCGGCTGGCGTTCGTCAGGGCACTGGGGTAGCCGCATTGGCGACGGGGATCAATTGGGGACAAGACTATGCCGTTTCAGACCTTGGCTGAGTTTCGTGCAGTTCTGGACGGGATGCCGGCCCCCGACGCAAAGTCGGTTGCCGCGGCAGAGGCGCGGAATGGCCAATTGACCAAGCCGCCGGGGGCCTTGGGGCGACTGGAGACGCTGGCAATCTGGATGGCGGGCTGGCAGGGCACCGACCGGCCACGCGCGGCCAAGCCGCAGATAGCGATTTTCGCGGGCAATCACGGGGTAGCGGCGCGGGGCGTTTCGGCGTTTCCGGCGGAAGTGACGGCGCAGATGGTCGCCAATTTCGCGCATGGCGGGGCGGCGATTAATCAGCTGGCCCGTGCATTCGGCGCAAAGCTTGATGTGCATGCGCTGGATCTGGATCAGCCGACGGCGGATTTCACCGAAGGCCCGGCGATGACCGAGGCAGAGGTTATCGTCGCACTGCGCATGGGCTGGGAGGCGGTTGATCCGGCGGCGGATATGTTCGTTGCGGGCGAGATGGGCATCGGCAATACCACCGTGGCGGCGGCGATGGCAGCGGCATTTTACGGCGGCGAGGGCTGGGCCGGGCGCGGCACGGGCGTCGATGATGCGGGGCTGGCGCGGAAAGAGGCGGTGGTCGCGGCGGGGCTGGCGCGGCACTCTGGCGTGCTGGGTGATCCGTTGCAGGTGTTGCGCTGTCTTGGCGGGCGCGAGATTGCGGCGATGACCGGCGCGATTGCGCGGGCGCGGATCCTGCGGGTTCCGGTGATCCTTGACGGGTTCATTACCTGTGCAGCGGCGGCGGTGCTGGCCTGCGCGGTGCCGGGGGGGCTGGATCATTGCGTGGCGGGCCATGTCAGCGCCGAGGGCGCGCATGGCCGACTTTTGGCGCTTCTGGGCAAAGAGCCGCTTTTGTCGCTGGGCCTGCGGCTGGGCGAGGGTTCGGGGGCGGCGTTGGCCATCGGGGTGGTGCAAGCGGCCGTGGCCTGCCATTCCGGCATGGCAACCTTTGCCGAGGCGGGCGTGGCGGCAGGCTGAGGCTATTCGGCCGCCTGGTCTTTCGGGCGCGCCTGATCGAGATCGTCAAACAATGCGGTTTGCAGATCGCGGTCCAGTTCCTTGGCGCGGGCGACATATGCCTCGTTCAGGTGCACGGGCTGGCCAGGCACCCAAAGTTCCGCCAGATCGCGCAGCGTACCGCGTTCGACGCGGTAAAAGGTCTGGCTGAGTTTGGCCGCCTCATATTCAGTGAACCCTGTGTTTTCAAGTACATAGCGACCCGCGCGAAGCGAACTGTCATAGGTTTCGCGAACAATGTCATCAGCCCCCGCCTGAAACAGTTCATAGACATGCACCCGGTCGCGCGCCCGGGCAACAATGTGCAGATCGGGGCGCTGGGCGCGGGCGTGCTTGACGATCTTGGTCACGATGGCAGGGTCGTCCACGGCAACAACCAGCACCTCGGCTTCGGCCAGCCCGGCAGCGGCGAGTAGTTCGGGGCGCGATGGATCACCGAAGAACCCCTTCACACCGAAGCGGCGCATCGTTTCAATCATTCCAATATCGGCATCAAGCACCACCGTCGAGATGCCGGAGGTCCGTACCAGCCGGTTCACCGTCTGCCCGAAGCGGCCAATCCCGGCGATGATCACGCGGCCAGTCTCGGTAATCTCATCCGGCGCAGCATGCGCGACGGTCGCGCGGCGGGCAATCCAATCATGCGCCAGAAACAGCAGTGGGGTCAGCAGCATGGACAGACTGATCACCAGCAGCACCATCTGCCCGGCGGCCAGCGGGATCGCCCCTTCGCTGCGGGCAAAGGCGGTAAGAACAAAGCCGAACTCGCTGCCCTGCGCCAGACCGAGGGCCAGAAGCCAGCGGTCGCGCCCTTTGAGCCGGAAGACCAGTGCAACCGCCAACAGGATGGTGGCTTTCAGTACGATCAGGCCAAAGGTGAAAGCGAGGACGGTAATCGGTTCGGCAAAGAACAGGCGAAAGTTGATGCTGACGCCCACCGTCATGAAGAACAGCCCCAGCAACAGTCCCTTGATCGGTGCGATGTCAGCCTCGATCTGATGGCGAAACTCGGAATTGGCAAGAACCACCCCGGCAACGAAAGTGCCAAGCGCGGGCGACAGGCCCACGAGGATCATCAGAAAGGCGATGCCCAGGATGATGAGCAGGGAGATAAAGGTCGACATTTCCGGCAGGCGGGAGGCGTGGACAAAGCGGAACACCGGACGGCTGAGGAAATGCCCGGCCAGCATGATCCCGGCCACGACGGCAAGGGTCAGCAGCGTCGCTGCCCAGCCGGGCAGCGATTGGACCAGCGTCATCAACGGCTCGGCTGCACCCGCCTCCGGGGCCGCCGGTTCAGGGTTGGACACCCCGAAGGTTTCAACCAGAGACACACCCGAGGCCACCAGCGTCAGAAGCGGGATGAGTGCCAGCATTACCACCATCGCCACGTCCTGAAACAGCAGCGTGGCGAAACTGGCCCGCCCGCCGGGGGTGCGCATCAGGTTCTTTTCGGTCAGCGTCTGCAGCACGATGGCGGTGGAGGACAGCGACAGGATCATGCCAATCACAAGCGCCACCTGCCAGGAGTAGCCGACACCGATCATCGCGGCACCGACGGCCATGACCGTCAGGATCACCTGGGTGCCGCCAAGCCCAAGAAGTTTCATGCGCATTTCCCAGACGGTGCGCGGCGCAAGCTCCAGCCCGATCAGGAACAGCAGCATCACGACGCCGAATTCGGCCACGTGTTGCAGCTCGTTCGTCTCTGCCCCGGCAAGGCCAAGGATCGGGCCGAGCAAGATGCCAGCGCCCAGATAGCCCAGCACCGACCCCAGACCCAGCCGCACCGCCAACGGCACGATCAGCACCGCAGCGCCAAGGTAGAGACTGGCGAGGAGAAGCGTGTTTTCCATCAAATCTCCGGCTGGGGGTCGGCGCGGGCAGGATCAATGACAGTTATCCGCGGGTGTGAGGAAACGCACAAGGGCCGGCGCGTCAATCGCCTGCATCAGGGGCTCGGTCACGATGGTGAAACACCGGGAAACATGTGCCTCTGCCGCAGTCTGACGCGCAAGTCTGGGGTGACGCCGACGCGCTAGGATCAGGCTTTGGGCATTTTCAGGGCGATAAGCTTGCCGCCCTTTTGGTAGCGCACTTCGTTCTGGGTGATCGCCTGAACGGTGCCGCCATCGATCCTGTCGCCGACCCTGACCTTCTTGTAGCGCCCGTTTGACTGACGGATCAGCGCGTAACGCTTGGACTGGCTGCCGTAGACGCCGATCAGGTTGGTCTTCGACAGGTTGATTGCGTTCGCGAAGGTGGCCTGTTTGGCCACATTCGCCCGTGTCGGAATTCGCGGCGCAGCGCTGGCGGTTTCGGGTTCGTCAATCTCGTCCTGTTCTTCGGGCTTCAATGTCAGCGCAGGTTCGGCGGCGGCCACCTCTTCGGGGGCAGGTTCGCGGACGGCGGCGGCCACGGCAGCCTCGACCGCGCGCGACAGATCGCGCGGGCGGGCGGCGGGACGCCGCGAGATCGCGATGATCGACGGGTTTGCCGACTCTTCGGCGGCGGCGGCAGCAAGGGCGGCGTCGCGTTGCGCGGCCAGCGATGCGCCCTGTGAGCCAAGATCGGTCGCGTCCGTCGCAGCGGGGCGTGAGGATGAGGCGGCGGCCAGCACCGTTGCCGGACGCGGCAACGGGCGCAGACCCGCGAAATCGGGGCCGACTGCCGTTATGACGGTGGCGCCATCCTCAGGCGTGGCGACCGGCTTGTTGGCGATGGGGTTTTCGGGGCGCGGACGCGGGCGAAAGCCCGCCAGCGCAGGGTCGGCGGGCGCGGGCGCAGTCACTGCGGAGTTGGGAGTTCCGCCAGGTGGCGACAAAGCTGCCAGCGGGGGGCTACCTACGACCGGTGCCGGATCATTTGCCGCTGCGACCGGCGTGGAAAGTGCTGCGGCCGCCTCAGCGGCGGCCGTCACAAGATCGCTGCGGGCAGGAGGCAGGAGCGTTGGTTTGCCTGCAACCAGAAACACCCCGTCGGGGCTGAGGATGCCATCAGGGGTCGGTCGCAATAACCCGTCGGCACCGAATTGATAGACGGTTCCATAAGGTGGCGGCGGAACCGGCGCATCCGGGGGCGCATCGGCCACCGCTTGCGGAACGGGCAGCGCCAAGGCGTCAAGCGCCGGGGGCGGGGCGGTCATTGCGGCCAGAAATATCTCGTCCTTGTCTTCTGCCGGGGCTTGGGCTGCCACCAGATCAGTCGTCACTTCGGTCTGCGGCGCAGGTTCGGGGGCCGATTCAGGGACAGTTTCCGCAACAGCTTCCGGGCGCGGATCAGCGGCGGGCAGGTCGGCTGGCTCTTCCGTGGCCAAATTGACCTCGGGTGAAGCGTCAGGTGCCGCCTCTGTCGCAATCGTATCGGCCCGGGGTAGACCCGCCCCCTCCGCCTCCGGCAAGGCATCGGTCATGCCTTCGGGATCCTGCATGTCGGCCAACATCTCGTCATCGACGCCAGGGATCATCTCGCCGGCCACATCGGCGACTGCCGGATCGTCAACCGGTTGATCACCTTGTGCCAGGTAGAACGAAGACCATGCCGCCAACAACGCCAGAAAGACCAGGAGCAAGGCCGTCAGGATCATGCCGAGAAAGCGCGGTCGCCCCCGCTGCGGCGTGCGGGCACCGAACGTGCCGCCAGGCTTGGTCAGCGTTTTCGCACCCGCGGCGGAGATGCTGGCCGGTCTTGGTACGTCCGCAAGCGGCAGGCCCTTGGACTTGACCTTGCGCATGCCAGGGATCGAGGGGGCAGTCACCGGCCCCACAAAACTCTTGTTCGGCCCTGAGCGGACAGAGGTCGCC
Organism: Paracoccaceae bacterium; assembly: GCA_043727195.1. Lineage (GTDB taxonomy): Bacteria > Pseudomonadota > Alphaproteobacteria > Rhodobacterales > Rhodobacteraceae > JAUYQR01. The sequence continues at coordinate 18,720 of JAYSYZ010000128.1, read as the reverse complement.
GGTTGCGGTCTGGCGGGGGCAAGGGCCGGGCGAGACAAAGCCGGCAGTTCTTCCACGGGTTTGCCGAAGGCGCGGGCGGGCGCCTCGCCAGTTACAACCGCCGGGTCTGCGACGCTGGTCCCGGCAACCCGGCGGCTGGCAAAGGCCACCATCGCAGCCGAAGGCGGGGCGGGCGGCAGATCATCGTCCAGGTCAGTTGCGGTGATCGTCTTGCCAGCTGGAATGGGCTGCACATCATCGTCGGCTTCGGGAAAGACGGTATTGTCGGTGACATGCGCAAACGGTGCCTCTTCGACCTCGGTTGCTGCTGAGAGTTCGGCCGCAGCGGGCGGCGATGCCGCTGCCGCAGCATCGGGCACGGCAGTAACGTCGCGAACGGGGTCGTCATCCGACGGGATCGGATCGGGAGCCGGGATTGCCCTCACGGCCAGCGGTGGGACGTCGGCGTTGAGTGCCGCCTCCAGACCGGGCAACGGATCGTCGTCATCTATGATGGTGGCGGGGATGGTGGCGGGGGGGCTGTCCGCAACCGTGGCAACTTGCAGAGCCACCTCCGGCACGGGGTCGACTTGCGGCGGGTCATCGGCTGGCACCTTGTCCGCCAGATCCGGCTGGGGCACGATATTAGGCTGTTCGGTCACCGGCAGTTCACGCTGCAAGATCACCACGGCGTCGCGGTCACGGTCGACGGTTTCGCCTTCGGCAAGGATCGTCGGGGCAATCGATGTCGGGCCGAACCAGGGTTCGCCAACAAATGCGCCTTCGACCGGGATCGCCACGAAGGAAACCGGGTTCAGGCGGTGTTCGGTGGCAAATGCCTCGGCCTCGGTCAGGGTTTCGCGGGCGACGACGGCAACCTTGACCGTCGCGCCCTTGCCGGACCAGTCGATGACCAGATCGGCTACATCATATGGGGTCCGCCCATCCAGCGCCGCCATGATCTGCCTGCGCTTTTCATCGCGGCTTGGGCCGGGGGCGTGAACCTCGGTGTAGAGGATCTGGCTGTTGGGGATCACGACCTTGGTTGCCATCCCCATCGGCGACATGCCAAGGGCAGTCTTGCGCAGATAATCCAGCGCTTCCGCCAGATCGGGCGCGTCGAAGGCAACCTCACCCAGTGGCAGCCAGCCTTTCGGCGTGCGGTGCAGCAGCCCAATGCTTTCGCGGCTCAGATCAAGTGCAAATGTAGGTTTCATAGACTGGGTCTAGCACAGGATATCAAAGGGCGGGAACGTGCTCCGGCCGGTTGTTGACTTATTACAGCAGCTTTTCGCCGAAGGGAAGGCAATCGGCCAAGCAAGTGGTTGCCGCGCACGTCTCAACTTGGAACTGTGACGCGAACCCGAGGAGAAAACCATGCGTGTCCTTTCTGCCCTTTGTCTGTCTGCGGTTCTTGCCCTGCCAGTGACAGCCCCGGCCTTGGCCCAGGATCAGCCGCCTCCAATGATCACGGTGACCGGCGAAGGCATGGTCGAGGCGGCACCCGATATCGCGACCCTGATGATCGGAGTAACGACGCAGGGGGGCACCGCTGCCGCAGCATTGGCGACGAACTCCGCCGCGATGGATGCAGTACTGACGCGTTTGACCGAAGCCGGGATTGAGGCTCGCGATATGCAAACGTCCAACCTGTCCCTCGGGCCCGATTATTCCAAATATGACAGCAGCAGCGGCGCGGCCCCGCCAAGCTATGTTGCTTCGAACATGCTGACAGTGCGGGTACGGGTGTTGGACAGCCTTGGCAAAGTGCTGGATGCGGCAGTGGCGGACGGGGCCAACACGTTGAACGGCTTGACCTTTGGTCTTGCCGATCCGGCCCCGACCCTGAATGAGGCGCGCAAGGAAGCGGTTGCTGACGCCCGCGCAAAGGCCGAACTGCTGGCAACTGCGGCGGGGGTCAAACTGGGCAAGATCGTGTCGATCAGCGAGGCGGGGGTGGTGGCTGATCCCATGCCGATGTTTCGCCAGGATGCAGCTGCCGCAGCGGTGCCGGTGCAGGGCGGCGAGCTTGGCCTTTCGGCCAGCGTGACGATTTTTTACGAGATCGTTGAATAATTCCTTCCAAAGCGGCGGTATTCTTGACAGTTCCGCCGTTTCGGCCCGATTTTGCCCCAGTTGTCCGGCAAAGTTCTGCTTAATGAGAAATGGCGGGAGCAGTCGTTCATGGGGCGTGGTCGGGTCAGCATGATGGTCGCGGCGGTCGTCACGCTGGCGATAGTCGGTCTGGTGGCGAGTGGTCTGCGGCTATACGGAAACGTTCTGCTGCCGCAGGTGCTGGCAGCCATCGAGCAGATCACCGGTCGCGGACAGTTCGTTCATGCGCCGTCCGGTTCGGGCAGGCTTGCGTCGGATTTCCTTGCCGACGACGGCGACGGGATGCATGCGCGTGGCCCAATCGCGGCGGGGGCGGGCAATCAAGCCGTGTTCATTAACGAGGTGATCACCGGCTATACCACTGGGGTATCCCATGACGTTCCCGTGGAAATCACCACGATCCGCCCGATCCTCGGATGCCGATTGACCCCACCGCTGGAGGGCAGCATCGTTGGTCACGTCACCTCGGGGGCAAGTGGTGTTCCGCTGGCGATGCGCACCTACAACGATGCGCATCTGGCGTCGGAAGTGCAGGGTTTCGTCAACAACTACCGTCAGTCTGGTGGGGAAAACCATTTGATCGGCGACGGGCCCGCCTATGAAGCCTATGACGTGGCGGTGACCGAAATCATCGCACCCCTTTATCTGGTGCTGGAAAACCGGACCGGCAACCGGATCTGGAACATTCATCTGGCACCCGGCGCGCGGATCGAGCGGGTCGTTCTGTTGGGCGGTGCACAGGCGGGCGTGGCAAACCTTGATCCGGTTGTACCGGTTGAGGTGATCCTTGGTGATGGGCTGGCGGCCTGCGGAGTCAATCCGGCTTATCCGTTGAACGCCGGGCACCTGTTCTTTCAGTCATTGCAAAACGGCGCGATATCGCCGCAACAGGCGGAAGAGAAACTGGCTGCGATCAAGGCTGCGGTCGAAGCATATGATAACTGGTTTCGCGACAGTTTCGGCATCGAGGCCGTGGCAAGCCGCGTCGGTTTTGACAGCGGCACCATCTCGGTGATCGGGCCGGTTCCGGGACAGCAGGCGGATGGCAAGGCGATCTTTGCGGCGATGCAGGGAGCGAAAATCCGTACCACACAGGACCAGTTCTTTGAAATCAGCGGGCAGGTCTCAACCGGTGCCGACTTTGCCTCGCGCGTCAGGGCGATTGCCACGACCTTTGCATTCGGCGATCTGCAGACGCTGCTGCAGGGGGCGCAGTTCTGATGGTGCTCCGGGTGGTGATCGGGCTGGGTCTCGTAATGATGTTGCTGGGGTTCGGCGCCGCCGGGCTGCAGTATTGGGAAAAGCGTTCCACCTCTGCCGCCTTAGACGGGGCCGCCACCGGCACCACTGCGCCGCCAGTGACGCAGCAAAGCTGGCTTATCTCGCAGTCGGGTGGGGTTGTGCCGCAGGCGGACGTCCAGGCCTATCTGGTGCAGGACCGTTTCGTGGAAAGCCGCACCGCTTTCGTCACACGCAGCGCGCGGTTGGACGAGTTGCTGTTGGAGGGTGAGAAGTTGCCGCAGGAGGCCTACCTGCAAGTGCTGGCCGATATCCGCGCGCCAATGGTCGCCGCCAAGATTTGTAATGCACTTCTTGAAACCATCGCGGTAGATTGTGCGATCAACCGGGCCAGGGTTGTCGACGGCAGCGTCGATCCTGTTGCCGGTGAAGCGCGGTTCGCGATTGAACTGGTCTACCGGCTGAAACCTGTGGAACAGCCGCTGCCCGACCTTGCCACCCATGTGCTGATGACCAAAACGATCAGCCTTGACTTTGAAGCCAACGTGGGAGGCGTACCCGGTCCCGAAGCCTTGCTCGCGTCGGCGGCGAATGCGGCGGTTGCGGCTTGTGAGGCGGTCAGAAAGGTCAAGGCGTGCCGGGTGCTCGGTCTTGAGACCACCTGGTATGACAATGGTTCAGGCGCCGCGCGCGCCAGAATCGGTTGGCTGGCACCTTTGCCGGAAGGCATGTTCCTTGCGCCGCCGTTGGGGATGGTCGGCGGCTGACGCAGGGTTTCGGTCAGGCGGTGGCCTTTTCCAGCGCCTGATGCAGGTCGGCGATGATATCCTCGACATTCTCGATCCCGATGGACAGTCGCACCATGTCGGGTGCCGCTCCGGCCTTTATCTGCGCTTCGGGCGACAGCTGGCGGTGGGTGGTGGAGGCCGAATGAATGATCAGACTGCGCGTGTCGCCAAGGTTGGCGACGTGGCTGAACAGCTTGACGTTGTCGATCAGCTTCATGCAGGCCTCGTACCCGCCCCTGATGCGGAAGGTGAAGAGGCCGCCTGCGCCTTTCGGCACGATCATCTTGGCGAGGTTATGGTAGGGCGAGGATTTGAGACCGGGATAGGTGACCTCTTCAATCCGGGGATCGCTTTCCAGCCATTCGGCGACGGCTTGGGCGTTTTCAACGTGGCGCTGCATGCGCAGAGACAGGGTTTCGATTCCCATCAGAGTGTAGTGCGCGCCTTGCGGGTTCATCGTCATGCCAAGGTCGCGCAGGCCGACGGCGATGGAATGGAAGGTGAAGGCCATGGGCCCCAGTGCTGCGTGGAAGGTCAGGCCGTGGTAGGCCGGTTCGGGCTGGCTGAGCGAGGGGAACTTGTCGGAGCCGGACCAGTCGAATTTGCCAGAATCGACGACGATGCCGCCGGTGACGGTGCCGTTGCCGGTGAGGTATTTGGTGGCAGAATGGACGACGAGGGTCGCACCATGTTCGATCGGGCGGCAGAGGTAGGGGCTGGCGGTGGTGTTGTCGACGATCAGCGGGATGCCGGCGTGGTTGGCGACGCGGGCGATGGCGTCGAGGTCGCTGATCGCGCCGCCGGGGTTGCAGATGGTTTCGCAAAAGAGCGCGCGGGTGCCTTCGTCGATGGCGGCGGCGATCGCCTTGGGGTCGTCGAAATCGACGAATTTGGCCGACCAGCCGAACTTGCGGATGGTGTTGGAAAATTGCTGGATGGTGCCGCCGTACAGCCGGGTGGAGGCGACGACGTTGCAGCCGGGCTGCATCAGCGGGAAGAGAGCCATGATCTGGGCCGCGTGGCCGGACGAGCAGGCGACGGCCCCGGCCCCGCCTTCGAGGGCGCAGACCCGGTTGGCGAGGGCGGAGACGGTGGGGTTCGTAAGGCGGGAGTAGATGTAGCCGACTTCCTGAAGGTTGAAGAGTTTCGCCGCGTGATCGGCATCGCGGAAGACGTAGGCGGTGGTCTGATAGATCGGCACCTGCCGCGCGCCGGTGGCGGGATCGGGGGCGGTGCCCGCGTGAATGGCGAGGGTATCAAAGCCCATGGGTCTGTCGGTCATTCTATCCTCCCTTGGAATATCGGAGCGAGGGTAGGGGAGGAATGCGGGTGAGGCAACGACGCTTTCGGAGGGGTGTGATAACACGCGTGTTATAGCCGGTAAGTCGCTGATATTTCAACATTTCGAAAATTCTGTTAAGGTTTGGTTAACCGGTTTTACCCGCCTGATGGCGATTTCGCCGGGCCGGAGGCGGCGACCGAGGCGGAGATATCCCGGGCTGCGACAGCCCGCACCAAGCCGGAACTGCCCGCCCCCACATTCACGCGCGGTCATCCTTCGGGCTGCCCATCACCACGAATGTGGTGATCGACTGGACCTGCGGCAGCACGCCCAGCACATCGGTGTGCCAGTGCTTGTAGGCGGCAAGATCTGCCGCCTCGACCCGCAAAAGGTATTCGACGGTGCCGGTGATGTTGTGGCATTCGCGCACTTCGGCCGCGCGGGAAGCGGCGCGTTCGAACGCCTCTTGCGCGGCCTTGGTGTGGCTGTTCAGGCCCACCGTGACATAGGCTACAAAGCCCACGCCCATCGCAGCCGGATCGAGGACGGCGCGGTAACCCTTGATCACGCCGGCGCGTTCCAGCGCCTGCACGCGGCGCAGACAGGCGGAAGGCGACAGGCCGACGCGGTCGGCGAGGGCAAGGTTCGGCTGGCGGGCATCGCGGGTCAGCTGACGCAATATCCGCTGGTCTATGTCATCAAGTTTCATCATTTGTTGCAAGAATAGCCGATCAATCGCCATTTTTGCAATCAAATGCCACCGACTGCGGTGCAGAATTGCGAACATGACATCTGACATCCTTCTGGCGCTGATCGGTTTTGCCTTCGCGACGTCGGCCACGCCGGGGCCGAACAACATGATGCTGCTGGCCAGTGGGGTGAATTTCGGGTTCCGCCGCACGGTGCCGCACATGCTTGGGATCAGCATCGGCCATGCGCTGATGGTGTTTCTGGTGGGGCTGGGGCTGGCGGGAGCGTTCGCCACCTGGCCTCCGGCATTGACGCTGCTGAAAGTCGTGTCGGTGGCATACATGTTGTGGCTGGCCTGGAAGATCGCCCGCTCGGCCGCGCCGGGCGAGGGACGGGGTTCGGCGCGACCGATGACGTTTCTGCAGGCGGCGGCGTTTCAATGGGTAAATCCGAAGGCCTGGGCCATGGCGCTGGGCGCGGTTGCCGCCTATGTGCCGGAGCCATCGGTCTGGGCCTATGCGGCGGTGGCGGCGGTGTTTGCCGGGGTAAATCTGCCGTCGGTTTCGATCTGGGCCGGGGCGGGGCAGGGCCTCCGTCGCTGGTTGGAGGGGCCGGGACGGCGCGGCATGTTCAACTGGGGGATGGCGGGGTTGCTGGTGCTGTCGCTGTGGCCGGTTGTGACGATGGAGTTGTGAGGGTGGCGCGCAACATCATGCCACCTATGGCACACAGCCGACCCTGCATCGCGTGGCCCGGACGCGCCGTCAGCGCAGCCACAGACCTTCGCGCTTCAACGTGTTGCGGATGACCTGTTCGCGGTGCGGCAGGTCAGCCTGGTTAAAGAGCGCGCGCGCCTTGCGGCCCTTGTTCTGGTAGACGAGCGTTTTCACGGCATCCCAATTGCGCAGGACGGGGCGGATCGCCTTGTCGCGGGCGACCTCTTCCAGCACCGCCACGGCGCGGTCGCTTTCGCGGGCGTAGAGAAGCGAGAGGCTGCGGTAGTGGCAGGTGGCCGTGCCGTCGAGCGCGTCAAGGCCGGGGCCGGGGCGGCCACCGCCGAAGGATTGGATGACCAGCGGCAGGGCGATCTGGTCGAGCCAGGGGTAGATTTCCTGGCAGACCAGTTCGTCGGGCGGGTTGTCGCGGATCGACCTTGCGTAGGACAGGAAGCGGTTGCCAAAGGCGTGCGGCCTGTCGTGGAAGAACCAGCCCGCGTTGAAGTAGAGGTGGCGTTGCCAGTATTCCCCGGGCTGGGAAAGATCGAGCGAGGCGGCATAATCGACACCGAAGCGGTGGTAGAGGGATTTCCAGGTCTGGGCGTAGGTCGGGCCGTAAAGTTCGATCCGGGGCCAGGTGCCCTCGCGGCGCATCGAAGCGGCGGGCCGGGTGAAATCGAACGGGATGGCAGACAGGGGGCCGGTGATCAGCGTGTCGGTGTCGAGGAACAGAAAGGGCGCGTCTGGAAGGGCGGCAAGCGCCTCGATCTTGTTGCCATGCGGGTAGGAGGTGCCGAAGGTGGCGGTCTGGAACGGCAGGACGGTGGCGCCGAGGGTTTCGAGAAGCGCGCGGGTCTGGGGGGTGATGCGGGGGTCATGATCCCATTTCGGCCCGGGTTGCGGTTCGGCGATGAAAAGCGTGCCGGTGAAACCGGGGTCGGCATGGCGCAGCGAGGCGGCAAGCAGGATCGCCTCGTATTCCAGGCGCCCGGATTGGGCGACGGCGAGGATGTTGAAGGCGGTCACGGCTGCGGGGTGAAGCGCAAGCTGAGGCAGGACATGCCGCCATCCAGCCTGGCGCATTCGGAATTGCCGATCTCGACCACGGGGTAGCCGGCGCGTTCCACGGCGGCGCGGGTGGCGGGAAAACCTGCTGCCATCAGCACCACATCGTTGAAGCGGATGGCGTTGGCCGCGGCCTCCTCCCCCGGCGCGGTGTGGACGACGAAGTATGCGTCAAAACAGCCCGAGGCGGCAAGGCGCGGCGTGGCGAGGACGGTCTTTGCATCGAGCAGCGAGCAGTCGGTTTTGAAATGCAGCACGCCGGGCGGGGTGGCAACCTCGCGCACCGCGTGGCCCCAGGGGGCGACGAGGCGGGCAAGTTCAGCTAATCCGGCGGCATTGGTGCGGGCAGAGCGGCCGACGAGAATCTCGGTCCCGGTGACGAGGATGTCACCGCCTTCGATAAAGCTGTCCGCACCTTCGATGCGGCGGATGTCGGCGTACAGGGCGGCAAGGTGCGGGGCCATCTCGGCCGCTTCGCCCAGGCGGGTGGGCGCGCCGGGGCGCATGATCACGGCCCCTTGCGGCAGGCAGAGGGCGGTGTCTTCGACGAAAACGCTGTCAGGGTAGGCGTCGAGCGCGGCAAGTTCGATCACGCTGGCACCGGTGGCACGCAGGGCGGCGACATAGGCCGCGTGATGCGACTGCAAGCGGGCAAGGTCGGGCGCGCCGGTATCGACCGCGCGGAGGCCACGGCTGATCGAGGCGGCGGGGCGGCGGGTGATGGCATGGGTGAAATGGGTGGCAAACGACATGGGCGGCCCCGGCGGATCTCGGAGCGGTGTCGCACCGTCCGCCGGTGTTCGCAAGAGGGGCACGGGGAAGGGCGGTGTCTGCAGCGCAGCGATTGTGGCGGATCGTCAATCCCTGATGGCGTAACGGTCGGCTTCGGCAAAGACGTCGATGACCCGGGTGCCGGCCCTGATCTTCGCGCCATGTTCGACACCGGCGGGGATCGCGTAGCTGTCGCCGGGACGGTAGACCTTTGTCTCGCCCCCGATGGTAAATTCGATCTCGCCCTCGATGACTGTGCCCCACTGCGCGCCATGCGCGTGCAGCGGCAGCCGAAAATCCTGCAGGAAGGTGTAGAAAACCACCAATCCGGCGTCGGATCGCACGACGGCGGTCTGCACGACATCTTCGGGGAAGGGCACGGCGATGCGGGGGAATGCGGTGATGAAATCCGGAAAGGGCATGGCGGCTCCTGTAGCGTGCGCGCTGATCGCGGTGGGGCAAAGCTTAGGCGCGGCGCGGTGCCATTTCAACGCAGGTTTCGGCGAAGCCGTAGACCAGGGTCAGGCTCAAGGCGAAGAGATACCAAAGATGGGTCAGGACGCCGGGGGGTGGTCTTGGCGGCTTGCGTGCCGCGCCAAAGTCCGGGAGGCAAGGTTTGCGGGTCGGGGTGCCCGGTCGGTGGCGGTGGTGACGGAGCCCGGGCGTCAACGGCAGGGCGCGGACGGCGGTCAGGGTCAGCAGCGCGGCACTTCGCCAGCCAGACTGGGCGATCACGGTGCGAAGGCGGCGAAGGTCGAATGCGGCGAAAAGGCGGTCTTCGATGGCGAGACCGGCGAGCATGAGGGGGAGGGGGGCAGGCGGCGAGAAGTTGCACTGGAGGGACGACGGGGGCCTGCTCATAGCCCCGTTGAACGAGTTTTCCCGGCCCGCCCACCAGACACCGGCCAGAGGAGTGTGAAGGAAAGGGCCGTCAGGGTCATCAGCCGGGCGCGGATATTTGCGCCAAGGCCAACGAGGGCACAACCATACCACCGGTTTCGCGGGGGCCGAGGCCGCGCGCGCGCCTTGTCTGCCACGGCAAGGCGGGTGCAGGCGGTGTGGCCGATGCGGTGGGGCAGCCAGCCCGGCGCAAGGCGGGAGAGTACCGGCGAAGTGGTCAGCGGTGTGCCTGCAAGGGCATCAAGGAAAAGGCGGCAGTGGCACAAAATGCGGCCGGGGCGGACTGCGGGGCGGGGCCGTGCGGTCACGCGACGGCTCCTCCACCATCAGCGCTTGGGGCCGCGCGGCGGTGCCGCTGACGCGGGCGACGGTCGGCGGCCCGCCTGCCCGGTTCTGGCCGCGCCGATGGCGCGCGGCAGGGCGTTGGCAGGACGGGCGCAAGATTACAGAAACGCGCCTTCCATGGCTTTGCCTTTAGCGCGGGTGGCGTCAAGGCTCATGCTGGCGGCGATGGTGGATTGATCGCCGGGGGGGGTCAACCACGCCATTGCCGACGCCGGGACCGAAAATCACCGCCCACGCCTCATGCGCGGAACGGGAGGTAAATGGTGCTGGAGCGGCACATCAACGAGTGCGTTCGCGTCACGGCTGCAACCGGGTGGATCGTGTTGTCGCGGCAGAACGGATCGGCGTCGGCCAGCGACATCAGCCGTTGCAGACTTGATCCTTGTTGGCGATGGCGCGGGTGTGATGGCTGGGATTGCCCCAGTCGACATCGTCAGCGGCATTTCAGCTTGGCCAACGCACAGGTGGCCAGTTCGGCAACCGGTCCCGGCGCGGGTGCGCAAGCCGTCATCGCCGAAACCGGCGCGCCAGCCGGACCAGAACCCTCACCTGCGGCGAGGGGGGTGGCCCCGCATATCCGGCGGTCAGAAGGCGGGCGCGGCACTGTTCGAGGGCGGCGGGCCGCGTCGGGCAGGCCGCCTTCGGCAAGTTGCATCCGGGTGCGGTACAGGCTGTGACGGTGGACAGGGTGGGTTCGGTGGATTCCGGCCGGTCGATCAGAAACCCGCCGGAGTCACGGGTGGCAAGGCAGCGCCCGGTCAGCAGGTGCGGCGTGCCTACGGCGAGGGAAGTGTTCACGCCGTCAGGCTTTGCGTTGTGCAGGTAGCGGAGCAAGCTGCCGCGCGGCGCGTGGGTATGGCGCGGTTAGGGGGCATGGGTGGCGGCATCATGAACCGTTTCGGCCAGGCGCATGTCGCCGCCAAAGTGGACGAGAATGACGTGCGACCCCCGCGTAGGCGGGGTTTTGGGCAAGCAGGGAAAGACGGGCGGTCAGACTGGCGGTCAACCCGAGGGTGAAGCTGCGGCGGTGCATCGAACGCTCTCCCCCAAAGGTCAAGCCTGTGAGCATTCCCGCAGGTCGATGGGGAACGCGACAAATTCTTGGGGCCTCTGTCGGCAAACTGGCCGACATCCGTGCAAAGAGGGCTTGGCCTTGGGGCCGTCAGCGCGGTAGCCTTGACCGGATGGTTGGGGTTGGATGGCGGTGGGTGAGAGGTGACACGAGTAACTGAAATGTGCAGCCGGTGCCCTGCGACCCGCGACCGGCGATCATGCCCGGTGCTGCCGTCGCGAACAGCATTCGGCCACTGAGAACCGCCGCATGCACCCGATCACATCTATCGAAGGCGCGATCCTGATGGCGGGCGCAGCGACAATGCTGGGTGTGCCGCCGCAGGACCGGGCCGATATCCGCCACCGCAACGTGCCGCTCAGAGGGCTTGGCGTCCGCACAGCGGATGACCGGGTGGCCGAGCATGGTGTGGTCCATTACCGTCACCGAGAGATCAATCCGATCAGTATCCTCGACCTCGATCGGGCACCGGCTGAAATGCCGATCGAGGCGATTTTTGGCGGCGTGGTCGGGCCACATTTCGGGCATGTCATCACCCAATCCATCGGACGGCTTTGGATGTCTGAAACGTTGCCGAGCGAACTGCCGATATTGTTTGTCGGCGCAAATACCAAGATGGACCGAATACCTGAATATTTCGCCGAGATCCTTGGTATTCTGGGGATCGGTAATCCGTTGGTCCTGGTGACTGAACCAACCAGGGTCGGCAAGTTGTACATGGGCCCTGAGCTCTGCAACTTGGAAAGACGCCCCCCCGCTGACCCGTTCTTTCTGGACTGGCTGCAGCGTCATCGTCCCGAACCACAGGTTGACCCGGGCCTTTCGCTTTACATCAGCCGGAGCAGGATAGGGCCGGGACCCGGGCAGTTCCTGCAGGAAACGATTCTCGAAGCCGCGTTCGAGGCAGAGGGCTATCGCATCGTTCATCCCGAAACACTGGATATTCCGGGTCAGATCGAGCTGTACCGAACGGCGAAGCGGCTGGTGTTCGCCGACGGCTCGGCGGTTCATCTATGGTCGTTTTTCGCCTCAGCCGAACAACTTGCGGCAATCGTGCAGCGGCGTCAGTGGCTGAGGACGCTAAAGACCTTGGGGCGATGGTTTCGCAGTTTCCGGTTTGCGAAGGTGCGGACGCTGGATCACGTCATCGCCAACTACTCAGGCCCCCGCATTATCGGGCGCCAACCCGCGGCCCTGTTGAACCTTCAAAGCCTCTGGCATGACCTTGGTGTCGCCGGGTTTCATTCGGGAACCCGGCAGGTTGGGGTGGCGGAAGACGCCTTGAGGCGCTGGCGGGAACAGGGGGGCGACCCGCCGTTCGCCCGGGATCAGCTGAGCGCCGAACTTCTGGCGTCGCGGCCGAACCTGTCGTGGATCGGCACGGACGGCGCGGCGGGCGCGGTCTGACGGGCGCGGTCTGACGGGCCTCGGTGCGGCGCGCGTCAGGTGGCGCCTGATTTTTAGGCAGGCGGGTCTGCAATATCCGCGAAACGTGCAATCAGGGCTTTGCGTCGCGTCTGTCAGAGCGTTAGCCTTGGCCGGAAGGCAGCGGGGACCGGGGTGAGCAGCACATTCAACGAGATGTTTCAGGGCACCGACGTGCGCCCGCCCTATCTGCGGCTGGAGGATTGGGTCCGGGCGATGCCGCAGGAACTGCGCAGCCTGAAGCAGGCCGAAGCGGAGGCGTTGTTCCGGCGGATCGGGATCACCTTCGCGGTCTATGGCGAGGGCGGCGACCCGGACCGGCTGATCCCGTTCGACATGTTTCCCCGGGTGTTTTCCGGCGCGGAATGGTCGCGGCTGGAACGCGGCATCAAGCAGCGGGCGCGGGCATTGAACGCGTTCCTCGTCGATGTCTACGGGCGGGGCGAGATTGTGCGGGCAGGTCGGATTCCGGCGCGGCTGGTCTACCTGAACGAGGCTTACGAAAAGGCGGCGGCGGGGATCGTGCCGCCGAAAGGTGTCTATTCGCATGTCGTCGGGATCGATCTGGTGCGCACCGCGCCGGATGAATTCTTTGTGCTGGAGGACAACTGCCGCACGCCCAGCGGGGTCAGTTACATGCTGGAGAACCGCGAGATCATGATGCGGATGTTCCCCGACCTGTTCCGCGAGAACCGGATCGAGCCGGTGGACACCTATCCGGAAAAGCTGCGGCGGACCCTCGCCAGCGTGGCCCCGGCGAAGTGCGAGGGGGAGCCGGTGGTGGTGATCCTGACGCCGGGGCATTTCAACAGTGCCTATTACGAGCACTCCTTTCTGGCCGACCTGATGGGGGTGGAACTGGTCGAAGGGCAGGATCTGTTCGTCGATGGCGCATACGTGTTCATGCGCACGACCGAAGGGCCGCGCCGGGTGGATGTGATCTACCGGCGGATCGATGACGCCTACATTGATCCCCTGTGCTTTCGGCCGGATTCGATGCTGGGTGTTCCGGGGCTGATGGATGTGTATCGCTCGGGCGGGGTCAGCATCTGCAGCGCGCCGGGGGCGGGGGTGGCGGATGACAAGGCGGTCTATTGCCATGTGCCCGAGATGATCAGGTTCTATCTGGGCGAAGAGCCGATCCTGAACAATGTGCCGACCTGGCAATGCGGCAAGGCGGACGAGTTGAAATACGTGCTGGAAAGGCTGCCCGAACTGGTGGTCAAGGAAGTGCACGGATCGGGTGGTTACGGGATGCTGGTCGGGCCGAAATCCGACCGCGCGCAGATCGAGGCGTTCCGCGCCAAGATCATCGACAATCCGGCAAACTACATCGCGCAGCCGACGCTTGCGCTGTCATCGGTGCCGACGTTCGTGGAAGAGGGGATCGCACCCCGGCATGTCGACCTCAGGCCGTATTGTCTGGTGGGGGAACGGATCGAACTGGTGCCGGGCGGGCTGACACGGGTGGCGCTGAAAGAAGGGTCGCTGGTGGTGAACTCAAGTCAGGGCGGCGGAGTGAAGGATACCTGGGTGCTGGCGGAATGAGCGGCGCTTTCGCCGGGGCAACGGGGTGCCCCCCCACCCCATCCCTCCCCCACGCGGAGGGAGGGAGGTTCCCGGCCTCCGGTCGTCTGTCTGGGTCGGCAGCGGGGGGTGTCGGTCCATGGCTCGTTGTGACCCCCCCTCCCCCCGCGTGGGGGAGGGATGGGGTGGGGGGGCCGCGCTTTGACAGCCGGAGCAGCCCATGCTGAGCCGGACTGCTGACAATCTGTACTGGATCGCGCGCCACATGGAGCGGGCCGATACCTCGGCGCGGCTTTTGGAGGTGGGCAGCAGGATCAGCCTGATCCCTTCGGCGCACGGCTATCGCAGCGAGTGGGACAGCCTGCTGCAGGCCTCGGGCATGGCGGAGGGCTTTGCAAGGAAATACGGCGATCCGGTCCAACGCAACATCGAAAGCTACTTGTTCTTTGACAGGGACAATCGCAGTTCGGTGGCCAGTTGCATCACCTCGGCGCGGGAAAACGCACGGATCGTGCGCACCGCGCTGACGACGCAGGTCTGGGATGCGCTGAATACCGCGTTCCAGGAACTGAAGGCGCTGGAGCGGCGGCCCCGGTCGGAACTGCAGTTGAGCCGGCTGACCGAATGGGTGATGCGGCACACGGCGATGGTGCGCGGCGCAATCGACGCGACCCTGCTGCGCAACGACGGCTATAACTTTCTGAACATCGGCTATTATCTGGAGCGGGCCGACAACACGGCGCGGCTGATGGATGTGAAGTACTACGTGTTGCTGCCGCGGGTGGATTTCATCGGCTCGGGCCTTGATAACTATCAGTGGACCACGCTGTTGCGGGCGATGGGGTCGCACCGGGCGTTTCACTGGGCTTATGGCGGCGAGGTGACGGCGGGCAAGATCGCGGATTTCCTGATCCTGAACCCGCAATGCCCCCGGTCGCTGACCACCTGCGTGGCGGGCACGGCGAACCATCTGGGCCGGCTGGCCAAATCCTATGGGCGCGAGACCGAGGCGCAGCAGCGGGCGCATCAGTTGATGGCGGGGATTGCGGCGACGACCGTGGAAGCTGTGTTCGACGAAGGTCTGCACGAGTATCTGACGCGATTCATCGAAGATACGGCAGTGCTGGCCAATGCCATCCATGACGCCTATCTGAGCGGGGAAATGCGCTGATGCGGCTGACCGTCGATCATGTGACACGCTATCACTACGACACCCCGGTGCGGTCGGTGGTGCAAAGCCACCGGCTGGCCCCGTCGGTCTTTCAGGGGCAGCGGGTGATCGACTGGGCGGTGACGGTATCGGACGGTGCACGCGGCGCGGGGTTCCGCGACGGCGCGGGCGATCTGGTGCAGGGCTGGACGGTGGCCGGGCCGGTAAGCGAAGTCACGGTCAGCGTGCGTGGCACGGTCGAGACGCAGGATCTGACCGGGGTGCTGCGCGGCCACCGCGAAACGGTGCATCCCGACTGCTACATGCGGGCGACCGGGCCGACGCGGGCGGACAAGGCGCTGGTGGAACTGGCCCGGTCGGTCGCGGCGCCGGATCAGCTGGCGCTGGCACATGCGTTGATGGGCGCGGTGGCGGATGCGATTTCCTACCGCCCCGGCGTGACCAGCGCGCATACGACGGCGGCCGAGGCGCTGGCCCTGGGCGAAGGCGTCTGCCAGGATCACGCCCATGCGATGATCGCGCTGGCACGGGCCAAGGACATGCCGGGGCGCTATGTTTCGGGCTATCTGTTCGCCGATGTGACGGGGGCGGCGCACGAGGCCGCCCATGCCTGGGCCGAGGTTTTTGTCACAGGACTGGGCTGGGTGGGGTTCGACCCCGCCAACCGCTGCTGCCCGGACGAACGCTACATCCGGCTTGGCTCTGGTTTTGATGCGCAGGATGCGGCGCCGATCCGGGGCATCGCGCGCGGCGGCGGGCGCGAAGAGATGGATGTGACCGTTGCGATCATAAGTCAGAACCAATAGGGTTCGCGCCGGGCTGGGGGACGATGAATGACCTATTGCGTGGGCCTTATGTTGAATGAGGGCATGGTGCTGTTGTCGGACACGCGCACCAATGCCGGGCTCGACAATATCTCCACCTACCGCAAGATGTTCACGTTCGAGGACCCCGGCGAGCGGGTGATCGTGATCATGACGGCGGGCAGCCTGTCGGTGTCGCAGACCACGATCGCGCGCCTGCGCGAGGCGATCGAGGATCCTGAGGCGACGCCGGAAACCTCGATCCTGCTGGCGCCGACGCTGCTGAAGGTGGCGGATATCGTTGGCGACATGCTGGCCAAGGTACGCCTGGCGGTGGACGAAAAGCTGGGGGCGATGCAGGGGGCCACGGCCAGCATGATCGTCGCCGGGCAGCGCAAGCGCGGCGCGATGCGGATGTTCCTGATCTATCCGGAAGGCAATCACATCGAAGCGACGGAAGACGCGCCGTTCCTGCAGATCGGCGAGCATAAATACGGCAAGCCGATCCTTGACCGGGTGGTGACGCCGACGACCAGCCTGGCGGACGGGCAGAAGGCGGTGCTGCTGAGCATGGATTCGACATTGCGGTCCAACTTGTCGGTGGGGATGCCGCTGGATCTGGTGACCATCGGCAAGGACGCCTGCCGGGTGACCGAGAAACGCCGGATCGAGGCGGGGGATGACGCGTTCCGCAAGATGAGCGAGGCGTGGTCAAACGCGCTGCGCGACGGATTTTCGCGCATCACGGTGTGATCCGCCGAAAGGTCATTGATTTCGCGGTCAGGCGGCATAGGTTTGTACCAAGAGAATGGGAGTTCGCCATGTTGAAAATCATTCGCCCCCTGTTTGCCGGTCTGGCTGCTGCGGTCGCGATTGCGATCCGAAATGGTCTGACCGCGCCGCGCCATGGACGGATGATTCCGATCCGGGTTGCGGTGACTGCGCCGCGCAAGGCCAGAACCCGGCGCTGACCGTCTGCCAGCGATCGTCGAACAGGCCTGCCTTGCGGCGGGCCTTTTTGTTTTCGGGGAAGGTGGCGGGCCCGCAGCAGCCGTGAAGGCCGGGGTTTTCCCGAGAGCCAGAGGTCTCAGGTGGGTGCCAGGTAGCAGGACCAGGATCCTGCCAGAGCCAGCCCCCGTTCGGTTGCTTATCGGCCACTGGAAAAGAGGCCTCGCACGAGAGGAGCAGAACCCGCCATTTATGTAGATAGGCTTTGGCAGCGGTCGGCGCAAGGCTGGAACTGGGCAGAGTGGAAATTCCGAGGGTGCTTGCGCAGACCGCAGGTCGGCACGGGCAAACGCTGACTGCTGGACAGACGTTCATGTTTGGTTCATGTAAACGCATGGACCTGTTGACCGACATTCTGCCTGCCCTTCCCGGTCAGCGCCTGCAGCGCGGCGTGTGCCGTGGCCTGCGGTCGCATGACTTTGTCTGTCTGGAAGAACTGGTGCCGGTGCCGGGGCTGCGTGTCGACGTGATGGCGCTGGGGCCGAAGGGCGAGGTCTGGGTCGTCGAATGCAAATCGGCTCGGGCGGATTTCGCGGCGGACCGCAAGTGGCAGGGCTATCTTGACTGGTGCGACCGGTTCTTCTGGGCGGTGGATGCCGACTTTCCGGTCGATCTTTTGCCGTCGGACAGCGGCCTGATCCTGGCGGATGCCTATGATGCGGAGATCCTGCGGATGGGGCCGGAGACGCCCCTGTCAGGCGCGCGGCGCAAGGCGGTGTTGCGCTGCTTTGCCCGGGTGGCGGCGGCGCGGCTGCAGGCGATGCGCGACCCGGGGCTGGGTCTGTGGTGAACGCGCGCCGCTGCAGGTGATCAAAGCCTGCCTGCAGCCACGGATCCGGCGGCCTGCCTCAGCGCCGTTTTGGCGGCTTGCCGTTGGCCATCGCGCGGGCTGCTTCGGCGGCGGCGCGCAGTTCCTCGGCGATTTCGTCGGCCTCTTCGGGATCGAAGTCGAGCGGCAGGTCAACGCCGCCTTCGGCTTCGATGTAGATGCGGACCATGCCCTTGTCGGTCGGGCCGATCTGGATATTGGCGGCGATGTCGCTTTCCTTGTCGATGCCCATGGCGGCCTCCGGCTGCGTGGCCGGGAGGTATCGGTTCGGGCCGCAGCGCGCAAGCCGCATTCACCGCAGCGGATCGGATGATGCTTGCAATCCCGGGGATGCGGGGCTAGATCGCGGGTCGAGTGCCGATGTAGCTCAGTTGGTTAGAGCACTAGATTGTGGATCTAGGGGTCCCCCGTTCGAGCCGGGGCATCGGTACCATCCCCCGCCGAGGTCAGGTATTGCGCCGCGAGCAAGGTTTTTCTTGCGCGGGCCGCGTTCCGTGGCATCCTGTTGGCATTTGGCGGGCTGCGTCCCCGCTCATTTCATTCAGCTGAATCTGGTCTTTTGATTTCGGGAGACGATTGTGCAGCAAGATTTCGAGCCTGCCGGCGGGGCCACGCCGTCAAGATACAATGGCAAGAAGATCATGGTCTTCGCCGATGGCACCGGGAGCGCGTTCTCGTCGCGGGAATCGAATGTCTGGCGGCTTTATCAGGCGCTGGACAAGCAGGAAAAGCCGTCCGGCCTGATGCAGATCGCGCGCTACATGCCGGGGGTGGGCACGTCGTCCAACCGTCTGATCCGGGCGCTTGATGGTGCGACGGGGTTTGGTGTGCCGTCGAATGTGCGCAAGCTTTACCGGTTTCTGTGCTGGAACTGGGAGCCGGGCGACGAAATCTACGTCTTCGGCTTTTCGCGCGGCGCGTTCACGGTACGCACGCTTGCCTCGATGGTCGCGATGCAGGGACTGATGCCGCAGGTGATCAACGGGCGCAATGTC
>JAYSYZ010000127.1:0-11032 GCA_043727195.1 Paracoccaceae bacterium | reverse complement strand
GCGGGGCCAGCAGGAACTGCGCGATGGTGCCGAGGAACATCATCTGAAACCCCAGGAATGCCCGCGGGCCGAGTTGCCGCCAAAGCAGCGCGGGATCGCGCATGTGGACGGCCCAGGTCATCATGTAGCCCTTGATCCAGCGCGAGCGTTGCCTGACCCAGGGCAGGGCCCGGCAGTTCGCCTCTTCCTCGGTCACGGTGCTGATGATTTCGGTGCGGTAGCCGTGGCGTGCGATGCGGATGCCGAGATCGGCATCTTCGGTGACATTGTGGGCATCCCAGCCGCCAAGCGCCTCAAGCACTTTGCGACGGAAAAACAGGGTGGTGCCACCCAGCGGCACGACCAGGCCCAGACGGGCGATGCCGGGCAGGATCAGGCGGAACCAGGTGGCGTACTCGATGGTGAAGCAGCGGCTGAGCCAGTTGCTGCGCGGATTGTAATAGTCGAGGACGCCCTGCAGGCACGCCACCTGTGGCCCGGCGCGGTGAAAGTGGTCGACGACCTTGCGCAACTGATCAGGGTCTGGCGCATCCTCGGCGTCATAGACGCCGATGATGGAGCCGCGCGCGTAGGTCAACGCGTGGTTCAGGGCGCGCGGTTTGGTCTTTACCTGCCCTTCGGGCACGACAATGACCCGCATCCAGAGCGGCAGTTCGGCCCGTGCCAGTGCCGTTCGGGTAAGGTGGTCATCCTGTTCCACCGCAAGGATGACATCGAGAAGGTCGGTGGGATAATCGAGCCGGGCAAGGCGGCGGACCAGCCGGGCGGCAATATCGCCCTCGCTGTAAAGCGCGACGATGATCGAGATGACCGGGGCGGGCGCATCGGTCGGAGGGGCAGGTTCGGCGGCAGTGTGGCGCAGCGAGGCGACGGCGGCGCTGATTTTCAGCGCCAGCAGCAGCAGCAGCGACAGGGCCGCAAAGGCGAGCGCGGCCAGACCGCTGACCAGCGGCGCAACCGCGATGAAGGCTGTCGCGGCGGCGATGCCCAGCATCAGGCGCGGCGAGCGGTGGATCTGCGGCCAGTTGCGACAACTTTCGGCAGCGTGGACCCGGTTTTCGGCGGCATGCGCCAGCGCCGCGCCGCGCCGCGCCAGGATCGCCGATTCGATGGCATGCGCCGGGGCGATGCCAAGGCTGACCCGGCCCAGCCGCGCCTCGAGCATCGGGCGGAGGCGGGCAAATTCCTCCGGCCGCGACAGGGCGACGATGGTTGCATCGCCGACCCGGCGCCAGGGCACGAGGCCATGGCGAAGGCATTCGCCGGCACCGATAGCATCGATCAGGCGCGGGTCGGGCAGGGCCACGGTCAGGTCAATCATTTCAAGGCCCCAGTTGCGGGCCGAGGTGGCGACGAGATCCTGAGCGCCGACCAGGCCGCGGGCGCGCAGGATGTCGGGCAGGCGGCCAGCCGCCTTGCCCCGGTGCGACAAGGCGCGGACCAGATCGTCGGACCCGACGACGCCGTCCCGCAGGAGCGAGATGCCGAGGGCCGTCTGGCCCGCCCGCCGCGGGGCGACGGCCGATCCGGTGATGCGCCTTCCCTGAACGCTCATGTACTTGGACCCCTTGTCGGGGATCAGCATGCGCGCGCGGGGTTAATGTTGTGTTAATCAGGCCGGGGCGGGCAGACCAGGGGTGATCAGGCCCTCAGGCGGCGCGGCGGGCCTGCATCGCGGCGGCGAACCGCTGGAACAGGTAATAGCTGTCTTGCGGGCCGGGGCTGGCTTCGGGGTGATACTGCACCGAAAAGACCGGCCTGCCATCGACGGCAATGCCGCAATTCGACCCGTCAAACAGCGAAATGTGTGTTTCGGACACGCCTTTCGGCAGGGTCTGGCTGTCGACGGTAAAGCCGTGGTTCATCGAGGTGATTTCGACCTTGCCGGTGGTCAGGTCCTTTACGGGATGGTTGGCCCCGTGGTGGCCGTGGTTCATCTTGACGGTGGTCGCCCCAAGCGCCAGCGCCAGCATCTGATGGCCAAGGCAGATGCCGAACACCGGCAGGTTGCGGTCGAGCACACCCCGGATCATCGGCACGGCATAGGCACCGGTGGCCGCCGGATCGCCGGGGCCGTTTGACAGGAACACGCCTTCGGGGTTCAGGGCGAGGACGTCTTCGGCGGAGGCGGAGGCGGGCAGCACCGTCACCTCGCACCCCGCCGAGGCGAGACAGCGCAGGATGTTGCGCTTGGCGCCGTAGTCGATGGCCACGACGCGCAGGCCGGGGCCGTCGCGCCTTGTGTAGCCTTCGGGCCAGGCCCAGCGTTGTTCGTTCCAGCGGTAGGATTGCGCGCAGGTCACATCCTTTGCGAGGTCAAGGCCGACCAGACCTTTCCACGCGCGGGCACGGGCGACCAGCTTTTCAATGTCGAACCGGCCTTCGGGATCATGCGCCAATGCCACATGCGGGGCACCCTGCTGGCGGATGGCGCGGGTCAGGCGGCGGGTGTCGATGCCGCCGATG
Source organism: Paracoccaceae bacterium (assembly GCA_043727195.1). Lineage (GTDB taxonomy): Bacteria > Pseudomonadota > Alphaproteobacteria > Rhodobacterales > Rhodobacteraceae > JAUYQR01. The sequence goes on along the minus strand of JAYSYZ010000127.1, from coordinate 8,566 downwards.
CCAATGCGGCCGATCTTGCGCAGCCAATCGACAAGATCGCCGGTCGCGCGCCAGTTCGACGGTTCGGTCGGATCCCATTTCACCACCATGCCTGCGGCGGCGGGGGTGGCGGTTTCGTCATCTTCGGGCGTGACGCCGACGTTGCCGACATGCGGGAAGGTAAAGGTGACGACCTGCCCGGCATAGGAAGGATCGGTCATGATTTCCTGATAGCCGGTCATCGCGGTGTTGAAGACAAGTTCGGCGACCGTTTCCCCGGTGGCGCCAAACCCCATGCCGTAGAACAGTGTTCCATCCGACAGGGCAAGGCAGGCGGTGGGGCGTGCAGCGGAGGATGTTGGCATCGGCGCGAGTCCCTGTCCCGGCAAAACTGCGCGAACCTAAGGGGCAGCGGGGCCGGGGTCAAGGCTGATCGGGAAATGGATTTTGAAGCGATTTCAACGGGTTGAAAATGAGCGGTGGAGTTGCGGTCGGCCTGCATTGCCTGTAATCTAGCACGTCTGGGATAAACCATGGGGATGGACATCCAATGCTGTTGCGCGACCGTTTGCAGACCGCCTTGAAAGAGGCGATGAAAGCGAAGGAGGTCAACCGGCTTTCCACGCTGAGGCTGATCAACGCGGCGATCAAGGACCGCGAGATTGCGGTGCGCGGCGAAGGCGGCGAGGTTGCGGTCGGCGAGGCGGATATCCTGCAGATCATGGGCAAGATGGTGAAGCAGCGCCACGAATCGGCGCGCGCCTATGAAGAGGGCGGGCGGCTGGAACTGGCCGAAAAGGAACTGGCCGAAATCGGGGTGATCCAGGAGTTCCTGCCGCGCCAGATGTCGGAGAGCGAAGTGGAGGCGGCGGTGGTGGCGGCGGTTGCAGAAACCGGAGCGGCCAGCATCCGGGATTGCGGCAAGGTCATGGCGGCGCTGAAGGGGCGTTACACCGGCCGGATGGATTTTGGCGCCGTGGGGGCGCTGGTGAAGGGGCGGCTGGGATAGGCCCTAGCGCAGGTCGGCCAGTTTGCGGCTGAGGTCGGCTTTCAGGGCAATGCGTTCGTCTTCGGACAGGAACGCGCCAAGTTCGACCTCGCGGTCATTGCCTTTCAAGGTCAGGTAGTTCGGCACCGGCCCGTCGGTTGCGTGCAGCGTGACGCGGACCCAGTAGGGGTTTGCCTGCCAGTGCTGGCGGGCCGTCCGGCTGTGTCGGGTGAGGGTGATCTGATCGGGGGTCAGCACCAGCTCTTCGACGATGCGGGCATCGCGGTAGCTGCGGCTGAGGGCCGCCCAGATGCCCGCGACCGCCGCGATCAGAAACGGCAGCAGCACCCAGAGCGCCGGATTGCCGATCAGACCGGCGAGGGGCAGCGCGATCAGCACGGCGGTGGAGCCGATGAACCACACGAAGCCGGCCTTGCTGAGCGACCGGTGGGGCCAGAGGCGGAGCCGGGTTTCGGGGGAGGTGGAGGGAAGGAACTGATACGGCATGCCACAACGATAAAGCTGTGGTGGCGCGTCGGGAAGGCGACAGAATGTCCGCGTGCCGACCAGCGGATCGGACGAGGAACATTGCCGCGCGGTGCTGATCCGGGGGGATCGAAAGCCGCGACAGACTGGCGAGGCTATCCCCCCCGAGGGACCGCGACGGCCGGCCAATCAGGCGAACGGCAGGTCGCCATTGGCAGGATGGTGCCGACAGATCGCGGCGCCGGAAAGAGACCGTTGCGGCTGTGGCGACAATCGACGGCTATCACGCTTGAAAAGGTTGGGCGATTCGGTGTTAGATTTCGTGGAGATTTTGGATGGGGATCGCATGACCTCTGCCAGCACTATAATAGCTGACGTCAGGTCCCCCATTCCACCGTTCTTGCAGAACGGCGGGGAATGCGGCGCGTTGCTGCGCGAAATCGACTGGCACCACCACCCTTTGGGCCCGCCCGACAAGTGGCCGAGGCAGTTGCAAACGATCGTCAGCATCATCCTGGGATCACGGCAGCCGATGTATGTCTGCTGGGGGCCGGACGATCACACGATCTACAATGATGATTACGCTGCGCTGTGCGGCGACCGGCATCCAAAAGGAATGGCGACGCCGTTTGCGAAGATCTGGTTTGATATCATGCATCTCATCCGAGACATGATTGCGCAGGTGAAGGCAGGAAAATCCGTTCACGTGGATCAACTCGAGGTGCTGATGCACCGCAAGGGCTATCCCGAAGAGGCGCATTTTTCGTTTTCCTATACTCCGGTCCGTGACGACCATAACGACGTGGTGGGCCTGTTCTGCGCCTGCGCGGAGATCACCGAACAGGTCATGCTGCGGCGCGAATTGCAGCATGAACGCGGTCAACTGGCCCAGATGTTCGAACAGGCCCCGAGTTTGATTGCGTTGATGAAGGGCGCGGATCATGTCTTTGAATACGTGAACCCCGCCAGTCTGCGCTTGATGGGGCACCGCGATGTCATCGGCAAACCGGCGCGCGAAGCGTTTCCCGAGGTGATGCCGCAAGGATATTTCGAAATTCTGGATTCGGTCTGGGCGACCGGCGAGCCCATCCGCATCGACGCGGCAAAGATGTCGTTGCAGCTGGTTCCGGGCGGTGCGCTGGAAGACCGTTTCTTTGACCTGTGGTATGAACCGGTTCGCAATGCGGCGGGGATGATCACCGGTGTTTTTACCGCCGGGGTGGATGTGACGGAACACATTGCCGCCCAGTCAGCGTTGCAGGGCAGCGAGGAGTTCCTGCAGTCTGTGCTGGGCGCATCGTCCGACTGTATCAAGGTTCTCGATCTGGAAGGGCGGCTGGTGTACCTGAGCAGCGGCGGCCGGACGGCGATGGAAGTGCCGGACGGTGTGGCGATCGAAGGAACGCCATGGCCGGATTTCTGGCAGGGACCCGATCAGGGTGAAACGACCAAGGCGCTTGAACTGGCGCGTAGCGGCAGCGCGGCGACATTTCAGGGATATGCCAACACCGCTCTTGGCAACCGGCGATATTGGGATGTGCATGTGACGCCGATGCTGGACGCCAATGCGCAGCCAGAGCGCATCCTCGTGGTGTCGCGCGATATCACCTACATGAAGCGGATCGAGGAAGAGCGCGAGTTGTTGATGAACGAGGTGGCACACCGCCTGAAGAACGCCTTCGGAATGGTGCAATCGGTGATCAACCAGACGCTTCGCAAGGCAGAATCCGTACAGGAAGGGCACCTGATCTTGTCAGGCCGGATCCGCGCACTGGCCAGCGCGCAGGATATTCTGACGCGGTCGACCACCAGCGAGATGCTGATCGGCGAGGTGGTGGAGGCGGCATTGCTGCCGCACCGGACGGGCGAGGGGCGCTTTGATATCACCGGGCCAGAGGCCGCGATCAACGGGCGGCAAAGCCTTGGCCTGTCGCTGGCGCTGCACGAACTGGCGACGAATGCCACCAAATACGGTGCCCTGTCCGGCGAGACGGGACGTGTCGCCATCGGTTGGGACATTAAGGATAACGGCAGTTTCAGCTTTCACTGGGTGGAAAGCTGCGGCCCGCCGGTGACGCCGCCCGGCCGAAGCGGCTTTGGCAGCGTTTTGATCGAAAAGATCGTGGCAACCTATTTTGACGGCTCGGCCACGCTTGATTTTCTGCCGGGCGGCATTGCATTTCACCTGAGGGGCGTCATTACCCCGCCGGATGTGGGCGAAGTGAGCGATCCCTACTGACCCCAATCGCGGCGCGCCCGGGCGGGTTGCTGCCTGACCTGCGGCGAAAGCTCCTGTCCGCCGGGAACCTATCGGGGGACGGCGAATTGTTCCTGCATGCCAAGAGCATTCACGCAACAGACAGGTGCAAAATGGACCACGCAAATCATACTCGCCTTGATACCATGGAACTGAACGCAACCACGCTGGAAGGTTGCACCATCTATGATCAGATGGATGAAAATGTGGGAACGATCTCGCATGTGCATGGCAGCGGTGCAGGCGCGCAAATCATCGTCGATGTCGGCACATTTCTGGGGATGGGCGGCAAAAGTGTCGTGATCCCGGTGTCGGCGCTGGACATCATGCGCGACGAGGACGGCGATATTCACGCCACGACAACCTGGAGCAAGGATCAGATCGAGGCCCTGCCGGAACACCGGCATGTGTAAGCCGGTCTGACGGTAATCCCGGGGCGCCCGCAGCAGATTGGTTGCGGGCGCCCTTGATCAGAATGAGGCGCCCTTGGCACGGGCCAAATGTCGTTGCACGGGAACGGCGGGCATGTGACGGTGCGAAGTGCGCCGCAGTCGCACCGACTGCGATCCGGCGGGCCCCGGCGGCAGGGACAGGCGGAGCGGCGCAGCTTGAGGTAGCATTGGTGAACGAGAGCACTGGGGTGAACGAGAGCACTGGCCATCCACCGGAAACCGCCGAAGCGCCCCCCCGACCATCGCAGGACGCTGCGCGGTGCCTTGTGGTCGGCATGGGGGCATCAGCCGGGGGGATAGAGGCATTCAGCCGGTTTTTTGATGCGATGCCGGCCAACAGCGGGGCCGCGTTCATCGTGGTGCTGCATCTGGACCCCAACCGCGAAAGCCAGATGGCGCAGGTACTGGCGGTGCATACCGCGATGCCGGTGGTGCAGGTGGCGGACCAGATGCCGGTGGAACCGAACCACGTTTACGTGATTGCCCCCGACCGCGACCTGACGCTGCGCGACGGGGTGCTGCATCTGATCAAGCCTGCCGAAAAGCGCGGCCACCGCCACCCGGTCGATGTGCTGTTCCGGTCACTGGCGGCGGATCAGGGCGAGCGGACGATTGCTGTGGTCCTGTCGGGCACGGGCAGCAATGGCACCGACGGGCTGAAGGAAGTGCGCGCGGCAGGCGGGCTGATCCTGGTGCAAGATCCTGACACCGCAAAATTCGACGGCATGCCGCGCAGTGTGATTGCCGCAGGACTTGCCGACCAGATCCTGGCCCCCGAAGCGATGGCCGAGGTATTGGGAAGGTATTTTCTGGATGAATATATCGCCTTTCCCCACGGTGGCGAGGCGATCACCAGCGATGCGCAACCGCTGGTCGACCAGATCCTGACGGTGCTGCGCACCCGCACCGGCCACAACTTCGGCAGCTATCGCCGCAGCACCCTGCAGCGGCGCATCCAGCGGCGGCTGAGCCTGCGCAACATGCCGTCGCTGGAGGCCTATCTCGACAAGTTGAAGACCGATCCCGAAGAAGCCCCGCTGCTGATCAAGGACCTTTTGATCAATGTCACCAGTTTCTTTCGCGATGCCGAGGCGTGGAGCGCGCTATGCGAACAGGTGATCGCCCCCTTGGTGGCCGCGCGTGAGACGGGATCACCGATCCGCGCATGGGTGCCCGCCTGTTCGACCGGGGAGGAGGCCTATACGCTGGCGATGCTGATCTCTGAACAGGCCACGCTGGCCGGCAAGGCGTTCGATGTAAAAATCTTTGCCACCGATGCGCGCGAAGACAACCTGCATTTCGCCCGCGACGGCATCTATCCCACCGCCGCCGTGACCGGGCTGGATGCGCTGCGCCAGCGGCGGTTCTTTGATGCGTCAGAAGCGACCTACCGGGTGAAGAAAGACCTGCGCGCCACGGTGATCTTTGCCCAGCAGAACCTGCTGCACGATCCGCCATTTTCGCACCTGGATCTGATCACCTGCCGCAATCTGCTGATCTATCTGGAGCCGGCCGCGCAGCAGGGGATCATTGCGCTGTTCCACTTTGCGCTGGAGCAGGGCGGCACCCTGATGCTGGGCAATACCGAAACCGTGGGGCGGCACGGCGGCGTGTTTTCGGCATTGTCGAAGAAGTGGCGCATCTACCGCAGGCTGGGCCCGACGCGGTTGGATATCGTCGATTTTCCGGTGATGCGCGGCATCGCGTCTGCTTCGAAGACACGGACGGCTGCCCCCGACACCGACGCGACAGTGCCGGACATTCCGGCCGCCGATCTGGCGCGGCGGGTGCTGCTGGAACGCTTTGCGCCTGCCGCCGTCATGGTGGATGCGCAAGGCCGGGTGGTTTATTTCCACGGCTCTACCAGTGCATATCTGGAACAGCCGACGGGAGAGCCGTCACGCGATCTGTTTGCCATGGCGCGCCCCGGTCTGGGCCTCAAGCTGCGCAAGGCGGTGCAGAAAGTGCAATCCGGCGCGGGCGAAGTGACATTCGAGGCAACTTTTGCGCATGCGGACGGGCCGCGCACCATCAGCGTGATTGTCACGACACTTGGGCTGCACGGGGCCGATGCGGGCAAGGGCAACCTCTTGATCAGTTTCCTTGCAACTGGTGCGGGGGCCGTTGTCACCGTACCGGCCGCGTCAGGCACGAACCTGCACGAGGCGGTCCTGCGGGACGAACTGGCGGCGGTGCGGTCCGAACTGCAAAACACCATCGCGCATCTGGAGACGGCCAACGAAGAGCTGAAGGCGGCGAATGAAGAAGCCACCTCGATGAACGAGGAACTGCAATCCACCAATGAGGAACTCGAAACCTCGAAGGAAGAGATGCAGTCGTTCAACGAGGAGTTGCATACCGTCAACACCCAGTTGCAGAACAATATTCGCGAACTGGAGGACAGCACCAATGATCTGAACAACCTGCTGGCGGGTACCGAAACCGCCACCCTGTTCGTCGACACCCGGCTGTGCATCAAATGGTTCAGCCCCGACATGCGGGATCTGTTCGATTTCATGCCCACCGATATCGGCAGGCCTTTGCAGCATTTTGCGATGAAGTTCGACGACGCCAGTTTTCTGGGCGATGTCAATCGCGTGCTGGACAAGTTGCTGGTGCTTGAGACCGAGGTGTCGACGACCGATGGCCAATGGTATCTGCGCCGGATGCTGCCCTATCGGACGCTGGACAACCGGATCGCCGGTGTGGTCATCACCTTCTTCGATGTGACCGAAAGCAAGGCCGCCCGTGACGCCAGAACCGAGGCGCGGATTTTTGCGCAGGCCATCGTCGAGACCATCCGCCAGCCTTTGGTGGTGATGGATGATGCGCTGCGGATCGTGTCGATCAACCCGGCATTCGCCTCGCTTTTCGAAGTGACCGAAGAAAAGGCCATCGGCCAGTCTGTGCTGGCACTTTCGCAGGGCGAATGGACGTCGCCCACCCTGCGCGCTGCGCTGGAAACCCTGATCGCGGATGGCCAGCCGTTCAACGACACGCTGGTCGAATATGTGTCGTCGGGCCAGGTGCTGCGGTATCTGATGACGAACGGGTGCAAGCTGGAGCGGGAAGGGGAAAGGAAAACCCTGATCCTGCTGGCGATGGAGGATGTCACGGATCAACGCCGTGGCGAAAGGGCGACAGGCAGGCTTGCGGCCATCGTCGGATCGTCGCGCGACGCGATATTCAGCATGGACCTTTCGGGCAACGTGACAAGCTGGAATGCCGGCGCGGCGGCGGTTTTCGGGTTTTCCGAGGCTGACATGATTGGCCAACCCGTCGCATTGATGGCCAACCCTGCGTCGCCTGAACCGACAAATGACTGGTTTTCGCGGTTCCGCGACGGCGGCGATTCGTTGCATTACGAACAGTCGCGTCTGCGCAAGGACGGCTCTTTGGTGTGGGTTTCGGTCACCGATTCGCCCTTGCGGGATGCAGCGGGTAAGCTTGTGGGCGCATCCAGCATTGCGCGCGATATCACCGAACGCCGCCGCACCGAGCAGCACCGCGATATTCTGGTGGGCGAATTGAACCACCGGGTCAAGAATACTCTGGCCATTGTACAGGCCATCGCGTCGCAGACGTTGCGGGGGGACGTGACCTTGACCGACGCCCGCAATGCTTTTGGCGCAAGAGTGCTGGCGCTGGCGCGGGCGCATGATCTGCTGATCGACGAAAACTGGTCGGGCACAGACCTTGCCAGTGTGATCCACGCCACGATCGCGCCACACAACGACGGCCATGACCGGTTTGGGATCGGCGGGCAATTTGTGGAATTGAAGCCTTCGGTCGCGATGACCTTTAGCCTGGCGATCCACGAGTTGTGCACCAACGCGGCCAAGTACGGCGCCTTGTCGGTTCCCGATGGCAAGATCGAGATTGCCTGGACGGTCACCGGGGCGACGGACAAAGCCGTGCTGGACTGGACCTGGACCGAAAGCGGTGGGCCGCCGGTAAAAGTGCCGGGCAAGACCGGATTTGGTACCAACTTGATCCAAAACATGCTCGCCATGGAACTTTTCGGCACGGTGACGGTTTCCTATCCTCCTACTGGTGTGGTTTGCGCGCTGAATGCGCCCCTGCCGTCGTAATCGCGAGAGGATGGCACATGAATGCTGGACAGACCGTCAGGTTGAGGGTGATGATCGTCGAGGACGAGGTCATTATTGCGATGGACCTTGCAGCGATGATGCGAGAGTTGGGCCACGAGGTGGTGAAGTTGGCAAACCGGGTGGATACCGGTGCTGCCTTTGCGACGAGCGGCGAATTCGACCTGGCAATTCTGGACGTGAATGTGCGCGGAGAGTTGTCGTTTCCCATCGCAGCCATTCTGCGGGAACGCGGGATACCGTTCATCTTTGCCAGCGGCTATGGCGAGCGAGGGTTGATCGACGGGTTCCGCGA
>JAYSYZ010000126.1:0-1699 GCA_043727195.1 Paracoccaceae bacterium | reverse complement strand
GCTGCCGGACTGGGAGGTGATCAACGAAGGTCACCCCGGCCGCACCACGGTGCATGACGATCCGATCGAAGGTGCGCATCGCAACGGCATGACGGTGCTGCCCGCGCTGTTGGAAACCCACCGCCCGCTGGACGCGGTGCTGATCATGCTGGGCACCAATGATCTGAAGCAGCGGTTTTCGGCGAATGCCGGTGACATCGCGCTGTCGCTGGAAAAGATCATCGTCTTCATCCGCAGTTTCGGCGCCGGCCCCGATGGTGGCGCGCCCGGTATCCTGCTGGTCGCCCCGCCGCCGATCGAGGAGGCGGGATGTCTGGCCGAAATGTTCACGGGCGGGGCGGAGAAATCGCGCGCCCTGGCCAGCCGGATCCAGGCGGTGGCCGACCGGACCGGGGTCGCGTTCCTGGATGCGGGGGCGCTGGTGCAGGTTTCCCCCATCGACGGCGTCCATTATGATGCCACGGCGAACGAGGTGCTGGCCACGGCGTTTGCGTCCGCTGTCCGCCGGTCATTTGGTTAGGCAAAGGCCAAGCCATGCTGCCTATCTTCATGCTTTTTCCCAAGGCAGAAATGCCGCAGACTGAAGTGACTGCCCCAGACCGAAAGGCTGCCCGATGACCCGTCATGATGCAATTACCCCGCTGGCCGAACTCCGCGCCAACGTCGCCGTGCCGTTCAGCCAGGCCCGTGCGATGCCGAAATCGGTTTACACCTCGCCCGAGTTCGCCGAGGCCGAGGTCAAGCAGATCTTCGCGCGTGACTGGCTTTGCGCGGGCCGGGCCGATGCGCTGCCCGAACCCGGCGATTACCTGACGATGCAGATCGCAGGCGAACCGGTCATCATCCTGCGCGACCGCGAAGGCACGCTGCGCGGCATGTCGAATGTCTGCCGCCACCGGATGAGCACCCTTCTGGAAGGGCGCGGCAATGTGCGGTCGATCGTCTGCCCCTATCACGCCTGGACCTACAACCTTGACGGCACGCTACGCGGCGCACCGGCGATGGCGCTGAACGAAGCCTTCTGCAAGGATCAGATCGCGCTGCCACGGGTGCGGGTGGAAAACTGGCTGGGCTGGATCATGGTGACGCTGAACGAAAGTGCACCGGACCCGCAGGTGCAATTGAAGGATGTGGAAAACCTCGTCGGCTATCTCGACATGGCGTCTTACCGCGAAACCTTTCGCGAAGAGTTCCGCTGGGCGACCAACTGGAAGGTGCTGGCCGAGAATTTCATGGAAAGCTATCACTTGCCGGTCTGCCATTCCGGCACCATCGGCGGCACGGTTGATCTGTTGCAGATGACCTGCCCCGAGGGGTTTGCCGCCTTCAACTATCACTACATCGTCAAGAACGACACGCTGCCGCTGACACTGGCGCATCCGTCGAACACCACCCTGACAGGCGACCAGCGGCGCATCACCTGGCTGTTGTCGATCTACCCGGCGCTGCTCATCACCCTGACGCCGGGATATTTCTGGTACCTCTGCCTGACGCCCGACGGACCCGGCCATGTCAACGTGCTGTACGGCGGCGGGATGAGCGCGGACTGGTGCGCCGACCCTGCGGCAGAGGTGCATCTGGCCACGGTCAAGGCGCTCTTGGATGACGTGAACATCGAGGACAAGGGCTGTGTGGAAAAGGTCTATCGCGGCCTTTGCGCCGGGCTGTCCGCGCCCGGCACGCTCAGCCATCTGGAACG
>JAYSYZ010000125.1:0-11094 GCA_043727195.1 Paracoccaceae bacterium | reverse complement strand
GGCAGACCTGCTTGCCCGGCAGGGCTCGGGCAGCGAAGGCCCGGCGCATCTGCGCATCGACAGCCTCCTGATGACCTCTGCCGCCACCCTCGCCCTCGTCGAACAGATCGAGGCTGCGGGCCCGTTCGGTGCCGCCGCCCCCGCCCCCCGCTTTGCCTTTGCCGGTACCGCCGTCAGCGCGCGCCGGATCGGCGACAGCCACCTGAAACTCACGCTGACCGACGGCTCCGGCCCCGCGCTGGAGGCAATCGCCTTTGGCGCCTTCGACGGCCCCCTCGGCCCCGCGCTGGAATCGTCGGGCCACCAGCGTTTCCACCTTGCCGGGCGGCTGGAATTGACCCACTGGAACGGCCGCGCCCGGGCACAGCTTCGCCTCGAAGATGCCGCGCCCGCCTGACGCGCCGCCTGACTGGCCCGCCTGACTGGCCCGCCTGACTGGCCCGCCTGACTGGCCCGCCTGACTGGCCCGCCTGACTGGCCCGGCGCATTTTTTCCTTGCAGAACGAAGGCCGCGCCAGTAGACACCGGCCTGTCCAAAATGCGGCCCGTTCGTCTATCGGTTAGGACACCTGGTTTTCAACCAGGTAAGAGGGGTTCGACTCCCCTACGGGCTGCCACACCTTCTCGCAAAACCGTGATCTCGACGCCAATGGTTGGGACGGGTGCTTGATTGTTGCCGCTCGCTCAATACAGTGGCGGCAAATCAATCAAAAGGTGCTCCTGTGACATTGCGTTCCCATCTGTCCTGCCTCGCCTGCATCGCTCTGCCGCTCTTTGCCACGGTCGCCGAAGCTGCCAGTTGCAGTGACACCGGCGGACGGTACGAGGCGTGGAAGCCGGAAATTGCCGCCGAGGCCGCCTCGGCAGGCGTCGGTGACCGCGGTATCGCGGCCCTGATGGCGACCTCCTATTCCAAGGCCACCATCTCCGCCGACCGCAACCAGAAAAGCTTCAGATACAGCCTCGACAAGTTCCTGCAGGTGCGCGGGGCCGACACGATCATTGCGCAGGGCCGCAAGCGCAAGGCCAAGAACCCCGATTTCTACGCCGGGCTTCAGACCCAGTATGGCGTCCCCGCCGGGGTAATCATCGCCATCCACGGGATGGAGACGGCCTTTGGCGGCTTCATGGGCGATAGCAATGTCGTCTCGGCGATTGCCACCTTGTCCTATGACTGCCGCCGCAGCGGGTTTTTCACCCCCCACCTGATCGCCGCGCTGAAACTGGTTGATCGCGGCTCCATCAGCCCGAACTCAGTCGGTGCCAAACATGGCGAGCTTGGCCACACCCAGTTCCTGCCCGGCAACGCACTGGCCTACGGCGTGGATGGCAACGGCGACGGTCAGGTCGATCTGAACAACCAGACCGATGCACTGGCATCAACCGCCAACTACCTGCGCCAAAAGGGCTGGAGGCCCGGCAAGGGCTATCAGGAAGGCGAGCCGAACTTTGCCGTCATCAAGGAATGGAACGCGGCAAAGGTCTATCAGCAGGCCATTGCGCTGATGGCGGCGCGGATCGACGGCTAAGGTGCGTTTTCACCCTTGCACGGACACCGGCCCTCGCCTACCAACCGCCGCAGTGGCCCGTTCGTCTATCGGTTAGGACACCTGGTTTTCAACCAGGTAAGAGGGGTTCGACTCCCCTACGGGCTGCCACCTTCTCCCCCATAATGTTTCATCCCGCCAACGGCAGTGTGAGTGGCTTTTGCCCGCCGGATCGGTTTGATAAGCGCGATACCGCCCGAAACCAAAGGATGCCCATGACCCGCCCGCTTGTCGCCAGCCTGCTTGCCCTCCTTCTCGCCTCTGCCGCCCACGCCGACAGCTCCGATGGCACGCTGCTGCAGGCCATGACATGGGATCAGATCGTGGATCAGGCAAAGGGCGGCACCGTCAACTGGTTCATGTGGGGTGGGTCTGACACGATCAACCAGTATGTGTCGGGACACATCGGCGATATTCTGCAATCGCAATACGGCGTCACCCTGAACCGCGTCGGCATCACCGATACCGCCGAAGTGGTCAACATCGTGCTGTCGGAAAAAGAGGCCGGGATCAGCGATGCAGGTACCGTCGATCTGATCTGGATCAACGGCGAAAACTTCCGTTCGATGAAACAGGCCGATCTTGCCTTCTGCGGCTACACTGGCCTTCTGCCCAACACCACGCTGATCAACTGGGACAACCCCGCCATCGCCAATGACTTCGGTGTCCCGGTCGAAGGCTGTGAAGTGCCGTGGAACACCGCGCAATTTGCCTTTGCGCATGACAGCGCCACCACCCCGGCCCCGCCGAAATCCATCGCCGCTCTTCTCGACTGGATCAAGGCCAACCCCGGCCGGTTCACCTATCCCGCCCCGCCGGATTTCAACGGCTCCGTCTTCGTGCGGCACGTCTTCTATTACGCCGCCGGGGGTGCCGACACGCTGCTCGGCCCCTTTGATCAGGCGAAATTCGACGCCGCCGCCGCCAAGACCTGGGCCATCCTGAACGAGATCGAGCCTTTTCTCTGGCGCGAAGGCCAGACCTACCCCAACACCGTGGTACAGATGAACGAGCTTTTCGCCAACGGCGAGGTGGCCGTCACCTTCGACTACGACGCCTCGCAGTTCGGCCTTGCGGTGCAGGCGGGCACCTATCCCGAAACCACCCGTTCCTACGGGCTGACCGATGGCACCATCGGCAACACCAACTACACACTCATCCCCTTCAACTCGCCTAACAAAGCCGCCGCCATGGTGTTGCAGAACCTGCTTTTGTCCGGCGAGGCGCAACTGGAAAAGGCCAAGCCCGAGGTGTGGGGCGCCGCCCCCGCGATCGAGATTACCCGCACCCGGCCCGATGTGCAGGCCGGTTTTGCCGCCATCACGGCGCATCCGTCGGTGGTGCCCGCCGCAGATCTTGCCAAGGTCGCTTTGCCGGAACTGCAGGCCGACTGGATCGCTGCCATCGAACAGGGCTGGCTTGCCAACGTCGGCAACTGACCCGGGGGTCGGCGGCCCCCACGGGCTGAAATGTCGGGGGATCCGCCGCAACAATCCCCGGCGGCGCCGCTTGCGGCACGCCTGATCCTCGCGCAGGCTGCGGGATGCAACAGGAACCCCTCATGTCCAGCCGAACCCGGATCATCCTCCTGCTCGCGCCCGCCATGGCGGTAACCGGCGCGCTGTTTTTCGGCGCGCTCGGCCTCGGCCTTCTGCGGTCGTTCAGCTACATGCCGGTGATCGGATTGACCGAACCGAACTTCGATGCCTTCGCCACCATCCTAGCCTCGCCCGGTTTCCTCAGATCCTTTGGCCTGTCGCTGCACATCGCCATCACCTCCACCGTGCTGTCCGCCGTCATCGCCCTTGGTGCGGCACTCCTGCTGCGTCAAACCTTCCCCGGCCGTACTCTCGTCAACTTTCTGTTCCAGTTGAACCTCACCATCCCCCACATCGTCGGGGCCATCGGCATCCTGTACCTTTTCTCGCAATCGGGGGCCTTCGCGCGCCTTGCCTTTGCCACCGGCCTGATCACCCGCCCGGCCGAGTTTCCGGTCCTGATCTTCGACCGTTTCGCCATCGGCATCATCCTGCAATATGTCTGGAAAGAGGTGCCCTTCATCGGCCTCATCCTGCTGGCCAACCTGCAGGCCATCGGCACCGACCCTGCAAGCACCGCACGCACCCTCGGGGCCACCCGCTGGCAGGCGTTCCGGTATGTCCTGCTGCCGATGCTGATGCCCGGCCTCCTCTCGGCCTCGGCCCTTGTTTTTGCCTTCGCCTTCGGCGCCTACGAAATACCGCTCCTCCTCGGCGCCAGCAGCCCCACGGCCCTGCCCGTCCTGGCCTGGCGCAGCTATACCGACGTAGACCTTGCCGCCCGGCCCGAGGCGATGGCAATGGCCCTGACCATTGCCCTCCTCAGCGCCGCGATGATCGGGCTAAGCTGGCGGCTGGCCCGCCGGAACCGCCATGCGCAGTAACCGATTGCAGTTCCTTGCCGGGCTGGCGCTGATCGGCTGGCTGATCCTGCCGCTGATCCCGCTGGCGGTCTGGTCCTTTGCCCACGGCTGGCGCTTCCCCGATCTGCTGCCGCGCGACCTCGGCCTGCGCGCCTGGCGCTATACGCTGTCAGATACCGCCGGGGTCACCGCCAGCCTTGCCCTCACCACCGCAATCGCGCTTGCCACCACCGCGTTGGCCGCCCTGATCGGCATCCCGGCGGGGCGCGCCCTGGGCCTGCACCAGTTCCCCGGCAAGGCGGGGGTGGAGCTTTTTCTTCTTGCCCCCGCCCTCGTGCCGGGCATCGCCGTGGTCTTTGGCCTGCACGGCATCTTCCTCACCCTCGGTCTTGCGGGCACCGTGCAGGGCGTCGTCCTCGCGCACCTGATCCCGACGCTGCCCTACATGATCCTCGTCATGGCCGGGATCTTCGCCAATTTCGACCCCAGCTTCGAGGATCAGGCCCGCAGCCTTGGCGCCACGCGCGCGCAGGTCTTTCGCCATGTCACCCTGCCGGCTGTCCTGCCGGGCATCCTGACCGGCGCTTTGTTCGCCTTTCTCGTCTCGTGGTCGCAATATCTGCCGACGCTCGTCATCGGCGGCGGCCGGGTACAGACCCTGCCACTTCTGCTGTTCACCTTTGCCACCTCGGGGCGCAACGACGTGGCCGGGGCCATCGCGCTGATCTACATCCTGCCGGGGCTTCTGTTCATCACGCTCACCGCCCGCCACATCACCGGGCGCGGGCCCGCCCTCGCCGGAACGCTGCGGCCATGACGCGCCTCACGCTTGACTGTCTGACCCTCACCTATCCCGGCGCGCCGCTTCCTGCGCTCGACCGGCTGTCGCTTACCCTTCAACCCGGCAGCATCACCGCGCTGCTCGGCCCCTCCGGCTGCGGCAAGACCACGGCGATGAAGCTGATCGCCGGCCTGCTGACGCCGACCTCGGGCGACATCACCCTTGACGGCAGGTCGATCCTCGCCACCCCGCCCGAACGGCGCGGTACGGTGATGGTGTTTCAGAACCACCACCTGTTCCCGTTCATGACGCTTGCCGAAAACATCGGCTTCGGCCTGAAGATGCGCGGCACCCCCGCGCCCGAAATCGCCGCCCGCGTCGGTGCGATGCTGGAACGTGTCCAACTCACCGGCCTCGGCCCCCGCCGCCCGGTCGAACTTTCCGGCGGCCAGCAGCAACGCGCAGCCCTGGCCCGCGCGCTGGTCCTCAGCCCCCGTGTCCTGCTTCTGGACGAGCCGCTGTCCAACCTCGACGCGCATCTGCGCGGCGAAATGCGCAGCCTTATCCTCGAGCTGCAACGCGAGACCGGGATCACCACCCTGTTTGTCACCCATGATCAGGAAGAGGCCGTGGTGATGGCCAACCGGATCGCCCTGATCCTGCAAGCCCGCCTTGCGCAGGAAGGCCCGCCCGCCGCCTTTTACGACCGCCCCGCCGATGCCGCGGTCGCGCGCTTTTTCGGCGGTGTGAACTTTCTGCCCGGCCATGCCAGCGGCGGGCAGTTCCTCAGCGCCATCGGCCCGCTGACCCTGCCGGCCGGTGCCCCCGAAGGCCCCGGCCTGCTGACCTTCCGCCCCGAGGCACTGCGCCTCGGCCCCGGCCCGGCGAACAACCTGCAGGCCCGGCTGGTCGGGCAAGCCTTCCTTGGCACCCAAACCCGCCTGACCCTGCGGATTGCCGGTACCACGGTCGAGGCGCTGGTCCGCCCGGCCGAGGCGACGCTCTTCACTTCAGGCACCGACCTGACCGTGACCCTGCCATCCGAAACGCTCTGGATCTTGCCGCCGGAAACCCGGTGACCCAAGGCCGGAGGACCGCTGGAATTGCCCGCAACCTGTTCAGGGTGCAGGAAAATCCTTGCCCTGATCCAGCTTCGCCTGCCCGCGCCCGGCATGTTTGGCCGAATAAAGCGCGCGGTCCGCATCCGCCAGTATCGCCGCCGGGTCCGGCTCAAGGTAATCGGTTGACCGCACGATCCCGATGCTGGCCGAAACCCGGCACTCCTGCCCGTCAAAGGGAATCGGCACAGAGACCATTCTGATAATCCGCTCGGCAATGGCCAGCAGCATCGCCGGATCGGTGCGTTCGGCAAGAATGACCACAAATTCGTCGCCGCCGATGCGCGCCGCGCAATCCTCGACCCGGGTCTGGGCGCGCAGCACCTGACCGACCGATGCCAGTACCTGATCACCCGCAGCATGGCCCAGCGTGTCGTTCACCGCCTTGAAGAAATCGAGGTCCATGTGCAGCAATCCGAACGGTGCCTTCGCCGCGCACAGGCGTTCCAGAAACAGATCCGCCGCACGCCGGTTGCGCAGGCCGGTCAGCGGATCGGTCAGCGCCTCTTCCTCCGCCGCCAGCCGCGCACCTTCCAGCCGCAGATTCAAGCCGCGCAATTCCCGCGTGACGGCTGCGTTCGCCTCTGCCAGATACAGCATTTCCATCGCCAGATCGGTGGCAGCGAAATCGCCGTCGGTCAGCCCGAACGCGCGGACCGCGTCGATCAGGTCGATCCCGAACGACAGGTTCAGCAATATCGCCTTCCCGTCCGGCAGCACCAGCCCCAGCCCGCGCAACCCGATGCGCAGCCCCGAATGCGGCCCGGATTGCGGCCCGGATTGCGGCCAGTGGCGCGGCACCAGCCGGAACCGGTGCCCGGCCCGCGCCAGCACTTCGGCCACCGTCACCGCGCCCCCGGGTGATTTCACCTCGAACAGGTCTTCGAACCGGGCCCCCACCAGCACCCGATCCGGCAGCACGCGCGCCAGCGTCGGGCCGGTGCTCTGCACCACGCCGTCGATGCCCAGCACCATGTGCAAGGGCATGAACCGGTCCAGCGTGCCCGCATCCAGACTCAGCAATGAAATTGTCATCCTCTACCGTTCCCGCAGCGCCAGATCGAATGACTTGGCCTCGCAATGCGCCGTGTCCATCACCCGGATGCTGATCAGATCGCCGCCCTCCGCCCCGCCCTCCAACCCGCTATCCACCCCGGCCTCCGCCTCGATCACGCACAGCGAACCGTAGTCGTCCGCCATCGCCGTCAGCATCCCCACCAACACCCGGGCCGCCCCCCGGACGTCATAGCGGCAGGTCAGCCGGAACCGGTCCGGCCCAAGTTCCTGCAGCGTCAGATCCGGCACGGTCAGATCCGGCCAGGCCAGACGCGCCCGCCCCGGCATCTCTTCCAGCGAATACAGGAAATCGGCAAAGCCGACGCCGCCGAACCGGAGCAGCCGGCGAACCCCCTGATGCGCGGGGTTGGTGATCAGATAGGTCCCCATATCCTCCCACACCGCCTCTGCCGGGCGGCCCAACACCTGCGACGCAGCGGCGGCGACACGGTCCACCAGCGCGGGATCATAACGCAGCATGGGTTCGAATGTCTCGATCTTCAGTGCTGCCCCGCGGATCACCGCCGTCCAGGCGGCAGCCCCAAAGGTATCGCGGATATATCCCTGCAAGGAACGCAGCATCAACGCGTGCATAGCCCACCTTTCCACTCCTGACAGCGGCAGGTTACGTGACATGCCTTAAGAAAACCTCACACCGGCTCAGGGCAGAAACATCAGGCCCGCATCGCCGGAGCCGAGCTGGTTCAACATCGCCGGGGTCGCGGGGGGCGGCGCGTCCTGAAAGGCGCGCAGCATTGCCTCTGCCTCGGCCGGCTCAGGATAGCGACCATCCGGATGCACCACATTCCGCATCGCAAGCGTACCGTCATCCAGCAAGTACAGCCCCAGAATGTCCACATAGTCCGCACCGCGCTGCACCAGCAGCATCGCCTCCTCTCCGGGGTGCAGCGGCAACAGGTCGGCAATCACCATCACGCAGCCGGGTCGATCCCCCGCCAGCCGGGCGCTGCAGGCTGCGATCCAGTCGTCCAGCTGATACGCCTCCGCCGCAGCCAGGATGACCGACCGCATCCCCGTGCCGCTTGCGGGCTGTACCGGCATCACAGTGGCCAGCCGGGCCGCCTTTTCCTCGCGTGCCGCGGCTTCGGCCCCAGACGCGTTTCCCGCCAGCCGTGCGGCCAACGCCTCCTGCCCGGGCTCCGCCGCTCTCGCCTGCAGCACGGCAATCGCCGCGGCCCCCGGCTTGCCCCACCGCCGGATTTCAGCGACATCCAGCACCTCCATCGCCGTCAGGCCCGCCTCGAACCGCGCCACCTGATCGGCCGCCGATATCCGCTCTGCGTTCAGCACCGGCGTCAGCCACAGCCCCGCCAGCCCGATCACCGCCACCGCCATCCACAGGTTGCCCTGCCGGATACGCGCCATCCAGGCCGCGCCCCGCAGCACCGCCACCGCGTAGATCAGCCCGTACGCCAGCGCCACCACCGCGACCAGCGCCGTAAAGACGCGGTCCGGCGTCCAGCCATACTGCGCCACCCGCAGCCACAGCGCCCAACCCGCCAGCCCCGCGATCACCGGCAGGATCAGCGCCTGCCCCTGCGCGGCCCGGCGCAGGAACGGGCTCGCCGTTGCCTCCCCATCAGTGCGGTCGACCGCGACGGCCACCAGCGAAATCCCCGCCGCCACCATGGTCAGCAGCAGCAACGCCGGTGACCACCCGGAAAACAGCCCCGTCAGACCCCGCACCGGCAGCGCCACCAGAAACACCAGCATCACTGCCAGCACCACCGGCAACAGCAGCCGGAACAGCCGCAACACCAGATGGGGCGACACCAGGTCCGCCAGTTCGTGCACCACCGCCAGCGCCAAACCCAGCACCGTCCCGGTGATCACCATCGGCACCACCCGGTGCTCCATCATTTCACCGATCACCGTCACCCCGACGATGCTCAGAACCTCGTCCGACAGAAAGATCACCAGCCAGACAAGCCCGGTGAACGCCCAGGCCGCCGCATAGCGCACGACAATGCCCCAGGCCTCGGTGAACAGCGCCGGATAGTCGCGCCAGCCCGGTCCGCCTTGGGCGATCAGAAACGGCACCGGCAGCGCAGCGACGGTCACTGCTGCCAGAAACGGCAGCGGTGAATAAAAGAACCCCTCCAGATCCGCAAACCGCAGCGACACCAGCCAGACCAGCAGCGCCGTCACCCCGCACAGCCCCAACGCACGAACGGCCGCCCGCACCGGCCCCAGTGGCCCCGCCATCGCCAAGAGCGTCGCAAAGAACGTGCCCAGCAGCGCCAGAAGGGTCAGGATCGCCCGTTCCCCCAACAGCGCGCGGTCCACCACCTCGGTCATGCCGTAAATGGTCAGCCCCCCCGCCGCGCCGATTAACGACAGGACCCACCTTTGCTGCAACTGACTGTTCATTGCCCTGCTCCCAGACGGCTTTTGCCGCATCTTATTGACCGGTTCCCCCAGGGGCCACAGTCCGGTTTTCCACCCCGTTGCGAAGCGCTGCATCCCGCGCGATGCTGCACCACCGATCGCGAAAGAACCTGCATGCCCGCTACCATCCGCCCCGTCCGCCCCGAAGACGAAGCCGACTGGCGCCGCCTTTTCGCCGCTTACCTCGCCTTTTATGAAACTGTGCTCCCCGATGCGGTGTACGCCTCGACCTTCGCCCGCCTTCTCGGCCCGGACCCGCAGGATTACAGCGGCCTCATCGCCACCCTCGACGGGCGGGCCGTCGGCCTGACCCATTACCTCTTTCACCGCCACTGCTGGAAGATCGAGAATACCTGCTACCTGCAGGATCTCTACGTTGCCCCGGACGCGCGCGGCACCGGCACCGGGCGCGCCCTGATCAACGCGGTGTATGCCGCCGCCGACGCTGCCGGTGCCCCCTCGGTCTACTGGCTGACGCGAGAGTTCAACGACGAGGCGCGCCACCTCTATGACCGCATCGCCAAAGTGACCCCTTTCATCCGCTACAACCGGGCGCTCTAGATCGGGCGGACATCCTGACGCCAGCGCAAGGTGCGCAAATTGCGCGGGCGAGGTGTTCGGCAAAGCATCCCGGTGGCACCCGGAACCCGGCTCCCCCTGGCTAGAGTCCGCTCACCCGTCCCTGATCCAGCCGCACCACCCGGTCCATCCTCGCCGCCAGGTCCAGATTATGCGTCGCGATTAGCGCCGACAGGCCCGTATCCCGTACCAGCGCCAGCAGCACCTGAAACACCTGCTCCGAGGTGCCGGGGTCAAGATTCCCCGTCGGCTCATCCGCCAGCAGCAGTTTCGGTGCGTTCGCCAGCGCCCGGCAGAACGCCACCCGCTGCTGCTCGCCCCCCGACAGCGCCGCTGGCCGGTGACCCGCCCGCGCGCCCACGCCCACCCGGTCCAGCAGGTCCCGCGCCCGGGCTTCTGCCGCAGCCTTCGCCACCCCGTTGGCCAGTTGCGGGATCACCACATTCTCCAGCGCGGAAAATTCCGGCAAAAGGTGGTGGAACTGGTAGATGAACCCCACCTCCGCCCGCCGCGCCTCGGTCCGCGCCCGGTCGTTAAGTCCGCCCATCTCGCGACCGTCCAGTTGCACAGAGCCCTCGTCCGGCGCATCAAGCAGCCCCGCGATATGCAGCAGCGTCGATTTACCCGCACCCGACGGGGCGACCAGTGCCACGACCTCGCCCCGCGCCACGGCAAGGTCAGCGCCGCGCAGCACGATCACCTCGGATGGCAGCCCGTGATTGTATCCCTTCCTGATCCCCGCCAGCGACAGCATCACCTCACTCATACCGCAGCGCCTCGACCGGGTTCATCCGCGCGGCGCGCCGTGCCGGAAACAGCGTCACGATGAACGACAGCCCCAGCGACAGCGCCACCGCCGACCCCACGTCCCTGATCTGCAGCTTGGCGGGCAGCGCATAGATCCCCCGGATCGACGGATCCCAGACCTCCGCCCCGTTCACCCAGTTGATGAACCCCATGATCCGGTCGATATACAGCGAGAACAGGCACCCAAGACCCACCCCCAGCAACGTCCCCAACACCCCAGTAAACGCCCCGCAGATGAAGAATATCCGCAGCACCGACCCCTCGGTCAGCCCCATGGTGCGCAGGATACCGATGTCGCGGCCCTTGTTCTTGACCAGCATGATCAGCCCCGACACGATGTTCATCGCCGCGATCAGCACCAGGATCGACAGGATCACGAACATCACGTTGTCCTCG
>JAYSYZ010000124.1:0-11112 GCA_043727195.1 Paracoccaceae bacterium | reverse complement strand
CGCCGCTCGGGATCGGTCATTGCGCTATCTTCCATCATGGGGGTTGCCTACGGTTGGGACGAACATGTCCACTATTCCGCCGCCAAGGCTGGGGTTGTCGGTCTGGTGCGCGGGCTGGCAGTAGAACTTGCGCGCGATGGCATCCGGGTAAACGGCGTCGCCCCCGGCTACATCCGCACCGCGCAGCTTTTGTCGAAAGAACACTCGGTCGGCCCCGATGCCGACAAATGCGGCGAATACATACCCATGGGGCGCATCGGAGAACCTGACGACATAGCCGACGTGATCCTGTTTCTGGCATCCAACGGCGCCCGATACATGACCGGACAGATCGTGGTCGTGGACGGAGGACTGCTTGTCGGGCGCTACTGACCCGGCGGCACAAAAGAAGACTGAACCAAGCAAAGACCACAGGAGGTAGAAGAATGAACGAAATGTCTCTTTCCAGACGGAAGTTCCTGCAGACCACCGCAGGCTCAATGGCGCTGGCGGCGGGCGGCATGCCTTTCCTTGGCGCGCAGCAGGCCTTCGCACAGGACCTTGCATCGCAGGAGTTGCGCACCGTCGGCCTGTCCGTGACCGTGCAGGAGCGTATCCTGAACGAATTCAAGGAGCTGTCTGGGGTCAAATCTGTTTCGGGCAAGGCTGACATCTTCCCGAACACCCAGACGGAACTGCTGTCGGGCTCGACCGCATACGACTGCTGGGAAATCATTGGTGAGCGCCTGCCATCCATCGTCCAGACCGATCTCGTCTCGCCGATCCAGACCTCGGCGCTCAAGAACTGGACTGGCATCCGGGAGAGCTTCCTCAAGCCATCCGACAAGTGGGAACCGCGCGCGCAGATCGTCGGCCAGATCTGGACCGATGAATCTCAGACCGCACTGAACATGGTGCCGACGGTCTACAACTTTGACTCGATCGGTTTCCGGCCCGACCTCGTTGATGCGGAAGAGGCCTCGAACTGGTCGTCGCTCTTCGATCCGAAGTTCAAGGGTAAGACCGGTCTGAACGTCGACCCACTGATCGCCTTTGGTCAGGCGATCATGGCAATGAACGAACTGGGCCTGCTTAGCGTGGCGAACCCGGGCAACCCGGATGCCGCCGCTATCGAGGAAGCTGCCAAGTTCCTTGTCTCGAAGAAGAAGGAAGGCCAGTTCCGGGCCCTTTGGGGTGATTTCGGCGAACTGGTCAACCTGCTGGCATCGGGCGAGATGATCATCGCCGATGCTTGGCAGCCTGCCGTTATGGCCGTCAAAGCTCAGGGCGTGCAGTGTTCCTACGCGACTATGAAGACGGGCTACCGTGGTTGGGCGATCGGCGTGTCTGCGCTGAAATCCTCGCCGAACCTTGATGCGGTCACCGCCTATGCCGACTACTGGCTGTCGGGCGGCCCGGCTGTTGCAGTGTCCGAGCAGGGCTACTATTCGCCCAACGACAAGGTCAAGGCGGTCATGGCGCCCGAAAAATATGCTTTCTGGTATGAAGGTGCGCCGTGGGTCGGGGCCGAAGATCGCGGCATCAAGGAAGGCGACCTGCGCGATGGCGGCAGCCTGGAGACCCGTGCGGCAAACGTCGCCTACTGGCACCAGTGGCCGGATGAATACGACCTGCTGATCACCAAGTGGGACGAGTTCCTGTCGGCCTGATGCTGAAAAACCGGACCGGGGCATGATGCCCCGGCCCCCTCTCGCCAGACACGATCAACCTGAATCCGAGGACAGTTTACTTGGCCCATGACTTGCAACTTTCGCATATCGGCAAGGTTTACGAGAACGGCACGCCTGCGGTGATCGATTTCAATCTTGACGTGGACAAGGGCGAATTCATTGCGTTTCTTGGCCCATCCGGCTGCGGCAAAACGACGACACTGCGGATGATTGCGGGTTTCGAGACGATCACATCTGGCGAACTGATGATCCGGGGCAAGCGGATCAACGATCTGCCGCCCGAACAGCGGCCAACCTCGATGATCTTTCAGAACTATGCGCTGTTTCCGCACATGACGGTGCGGCAGAACACGCATTTCGGGCTGGAGGTCAAGCAGACGCCCCTGGCCGAGGCACACCGCAAAGTGGACCGAATCCTTGACAAGCTGGGCCTGACCGATGTGGCCGACGTGCGCCCCACGCGCTTGTCCGGCGGCCAGCGTCAGCGCATCGCCCTTGCACGGTCGCTGGTGGTGGAACCTGACATCCTGCTGCTGGACGAACCGCTGGGCGCGCTGGACGCCAACCTGCGCAAAAGCATCCAGAACGAGCTTAAATTGCTTCAGCGCGATCTTGGCATCACCTTCGTCTTCGTGACCCATGCGCAATCCGAGGCGCTGGCATTGTCGGATCGCATCGTGGTGATGAATGCGGGCCGGATTGAACAGATCAGCCCGCCCCGCGAACTGTATACCCGTCCGTCCAGCCTCTTTGTGGCCCGCTTCATCGGGGCGAATACGCTGATCTCGGGCATGGCGCGCGGCAGCGCGGACGGCAAGGTTGGGGTCGAGTCGGTTTTCGGCCCGCTCGAAGCCGTGCAGCATGGCGCGCCGGTGCCGCCCGGGACGGCGATATCCATTGTCCTGCCGGCCGAGGCAATGCAGGTCTTGCCCGGCACCATACCCGAGGCCGAGGTGCGCGGCAGGCACGGCGCAAATGTAATTCCTTGTCAGATCAATCGCCTGCAACTGGTCGGCCACATCATGCAAATCGTTCTGACCCTGCCGAATGGCGATGCCGTGACCCTGGAGGGGCATGAGGACAAGTACCGCGGTCTGTTGGTTGCAGGCGCGGCGGGCTATGTCGCCTGGTCGCCCGAAGACGCCACGCTGATTGTAGGATAGGGGCCGGCATGTCCATCGGCACCGTTCGACACCTGGCCCTGGAGCTGCGCGACGGACGGCGGGACCCCGTTGATCTGGTGGCCGAGGTTTTTGACCGGATCGAGGCGCACGGCGACCATGCGCTGTTCATCCGTACCCTGCGCCCAAGGGCCGAAGCCGAAGCGCGCGCTGCACACGAAAGACTGCGGTCGGGCAATGCGGCCAGTCTGGTCGATGGTGTGCCGATAGCCTGGAAGGATCTCTTTGATCTGAAGGGCAGCGTGACCACGGCCGGATCGGCAGTGCTGCGAGATGCAGCCCCTGCCGCGGCCGATGCCGCCCTCGTCAACGCTGCACTGCGCGCCGGAATGATCAGCGTCGGTACCGTGAATATGACCGAATTCGCTTATTCCGGCATCGGGCTGAACCCGCATTACGGAACCCCGCGCAATCCGTGCGATCTGCATGTAGCCCGGTCGCCGGGTGGGTCGTCATCCGGCAGCGGCGCGGTGGTCGCGGCGGGCATAGTGCCGGTGTCGATCGGCACCGATACCGGCGGGTCGGTCCGTATTCCGGCAGCGTTCAACGGTGTCGTAGGCTACAAGACCTCGGTCGGGCACTACCCGATGAACGGAGTTTTCCCTTTGTCGCGGACGCTTGATACCCTTGGCCCCCTGGCCCAGACAGTTGACGATTGCGTGCTGACCGACGCCGCCCTGCGCGGCCTGAGCGCGCCGCTGGTCGGAGCCGCGCCGCTGTCATCGCTCAACTTCGTGATCCCCGACACCCACATGATGGACGACCTTTCCCCCGCGGTCGCTGCGAATTTCGAGGCCGCCCTGGCACGTCTGGGCGCGGCGGGGGCGCGGGTGCGCCAGATTGCCCTGCCCGAACTGCGTGAGGTATCCGACCTGATGGGCCACTATGGCCCGCTGGCCTCGGCCGAAGCGATGGATGTCCACCGCGAGCGTCTTGCAGGTCCCAATGGGGCGAAGATCGACCCCCGCGTGGTGCAGCGTATCCGCATGGCCGACGGGATGACGGCCGTTGACCTGATCCGCCTGACCCGCGCCCGAGCCGACTGGATCGCCCGCATCGACGCCCGGCTGGAGAATGCTGTCCTGGTCTGCCCGACAACCCCCACCACAGCGATGCCGATCGCGCCCCTGGAGGAGGATGTGGAGGTGTTCTTTCACCACAATTTCCGCACCCTTCGCAACACCGCCATCGGCAACTTCCTTGACTGGTGCGGGCTTCAGATCCCTTCCGGGCAGGACAGTGACGGCCTGCCCACCGGGTTCATGCTATGCGCCCCGCATGGCCATGACCACGCCGTGTTGTCAGCGGGGCTGGCAATCGAAACCCTTGTTCGCGGTTGACCGCGATGAGCGACGCAGAAAAATCAGAGGAGGATGACACGATGTCCAAGAAAATATACTGCTCTTTCGGCACCGATATAGATTCGGTCGCGGGGTGGATCGGCTCTTACGGCGGCGGTGATAGCCCGTCCGACATCCAGCGCGGGATCTTCGCGACTGAGGTGGGCATTCCCCGCCTGCTGCGCCTGTTCAAGAACTATGACCTGAAAACCACGTTCTTCATCCCCGGTCACAGTCTTGAGACCTTCCCAAAGGAAATGGAGATGATCGTGAAGGGTGGTCACGAGATTGGCGCCCACGGCTATCTGCACGAAAACCCCATCGCGATGACGCCCAGCCAGGAAGAGGACGTTCTGGTGAAGTCGATCGAGTTGATCAAGGGCCTGACCGGACAGGCGCCGCGCGGCTATGTGGCCCCCTGGTGGGAAATGTCGGCCAACACGGCCGCCCTGCTGCTGAAGCACGGCTTTACCTATGACCACAGCCAGGGCTACCGCGATTTCCAGCCCTTCTATGCCAAGGTTGGAGATAGCTGGAACACCATCGACTATTCAAAGACGGCCAAGGAATGGATGCACCCGCTGAAGCACGGCCGCGAAATTGACCTCGTCGATATCGCCGCCAATTGGTATGTCGATGATCTGCCACCGATGATGTTCATGAAGAAGGCGCCGAACAGCCACGGCTTCGTAAACCCTCGCGATATCGAGGAAATGTGGCGCGACCAGTTCGACTGGGTCTACCGCGAGATGGACTACGCTGTCTTCGCCTTCACTATCCACCCCGACGTGGCCGGGCGCCCGCAGGTGTTGCTGATGCTGGAACGGCTGATCGAATATATCTCGAAGCATTCCGGCGTCGAATGGGCCCCGTTCGAGGATATCTGTAACGATTTCCGCAAGCGCTATCCGTTCAGTGGCAAGGTCCGCCCGGACGTGATCTGATGCCTTGGCCGGGGTGGCGCGTGCTGCCCCGGCTGATTTCAGGAGAGAACCCGTGATGTGCAACGCTTGCGGCAACCCGGCCGTTCCGGGCCATTGGACAGATGCGGGGGCGGCCACACCTGGGGACCGGCTGCGCGCGCGCTTTCATCGGGTGGCGGTGCTGAACACTATTCTTCGGCCGCATGGCTTGACAGCCCACGATGGCGGCGTGGTGCCGGGCATCCAGCTTTCCACCCTTTCGGGCGCGCATTTCATCGTGTCCGATCTGGCCGAAGTCTGGACGGTGGCAGAACGTCTGATCGGCCACCCGATTGATCCGCTGGACGACCGCTATCTCGCGGATGTTTGACGAGGGTCGGCTGCGCCTGACTGTTCTGGCCGGCTATCTGGGGTCGGGCAAAACAACCTGGCTGCGCCACCAGTTGCACGTCGGCAGCTTTGGCCCCCGGGTTCATGTCATTGTGAACGAGGCGGCGGAAGTGCCGGTGGATGATGCGCTTCTGGGCCAGGTGACTGTGCTCGCGGGCGGTTGTTGCTGCTGTGCCGGCCGGCAGGCCCTGATCGCCGCGCTGCGCCAGATCTGCGACGACCGCAGCCGGGCCGGGGCAACGCGGTGGGACCGGATCGTGCTGGAAACCAGCGGATTGGCCGATCCCGGGGCCATCGTTGCCGCTGTCCAGACCGATCCGGTTCTGATCAACCATATCCTCATGGACGAAACCATTGTCGCAGTCGATGCGCTGCACGCGATTGCACAACTGACGACCGAGCCCTTGGGTCGGCACCAGGTCGGTGCTGCTGACCGGCTGATCCTGACCAAAACCGACGCCTGTTCTCCTTCCGCCCTTGCCGCCCTGCGGGCGACACTTGCTCTCTTGGCTCCCGGAGCCGAAGTGACGGCTGCCGTCCTGGGGGAAACCGTCGCGCTGGCACCCATGCTGCCCGGCACCGTCCCGATCCCGCTGCCGCCCCTCGCCGAGGACGACAGCCGGGGGCAGATCCTTCCCACGCAAGTTCTGGTTGATCCCGGGATCGACTGGTCGGTGCTGGCCGTATGGTTGTCTGCCTTGCTCCATGCGCGCGGCGATGATCTGGTCCGGATCAAGGGGGTCATTCGCACGCCTGCGGGGCGGCTTTTGCTGCAAACCGTGCGCAAGGTGGTGCAGTCGCCCGAAATATTGCCCGACCAGCCTTTTCCGGGGCAGGACAACCGCATCGTCTTTATCGGCCGTGGCTATCGTCCCGAGAATCTGGAACGTTCGCTGCATGGTTTTCTGGATCGCCCGCTTTCGCCCCCCCCAGGGTAATTGCCCTGCTAGTGACCTTCATGGTCGGCCCGCTGTTTACCCAAATACGAAACCTATCAGAGGATACTTTGGTTGGACCATCCTGCAGTCAGAACCATCGGCGCTGGAGAAGCGGTGAATCTGGCCACTTTCGCCTGAGCATTTCGGGAATAGCGCCCATCCATCCCACCAGTCGGCGCGGTCGTCGTTCAGCACCTTGCCGGCGCGCTTGGTTCTGGCCGTACCTGCCTGGTTGCGCCAAGATGCGCCGCGCGGTTTTCGGGGGCAGATCTAGCTGGGCGCGAATGACGGGGGGCTCAAGAGCAAGGCGAGAATGCTACATCCGCTAAAAAATTCCCGCGTCTACAATATTGTGATTTGAAGGCGGCAGCTATTCTGCGCGGCTAATCAGGAACCCGCTCGCTGGGGCGGCGAACCCGACGAGCTTGTCGCATCGAACGAGAAGGCTTTCAATAATTGCAACGTCGAGACTTTATCGCCGCACTAGCCGCGGCTTTTGGCACAGCCCTTCCGGTCGCAGCGCATGATGCCCCACCTTTTGTGCTGCCCGAAGATTACCTTCCGACTTTGATCAATTTGCCGCCATCCGTTCCGGCGGGCAACATTCATGTCTTTCCCGACCAGTTCCGGCTGTTTCTGACGCTGCCAAACGCGCAGGCACTTCGCTACAGCGTCGGTGTGGGAAAGCCCGGACTATACCATGCAGGTCAGTTCACTGTCGGGATGAAACGCGAATGGCCAAGCTGGAAACCGACGGCAGCGATGATCAAGCGTGATCCTGATGCCTATGCACGCTTTGCCGACGGGATGCCGGGTGGGGACAACAACCCATTGGGAGCGCGGGCACTATACCTTTTTGATGCCGAGGGGCGCGATACCTATCTGCGCATCCACGGCACCAACAAGCCGCGCACCATCGGAACTGCCGTCTCGAACGGCTGCGCGCGGCTGACCAATGACCACGTCGCCGATCTTTATGACAAGGTGCCGCTTGGGACATCCGTCTTTTTGTATAAACAAACGGTAGTCTGACGACCACGGTCCGCCAGGTCAAGCGCTCAACACCACTGGCCGTTCGGCATCCTGCCCCGCTGGGAACAGCGGCTTACGGGCGCTGAGTTAAACGCGATGGCGACCATGGATAGGAATGCATTTGATACGCCGCTTGAGCTTGCGGGCGCGGGAGCCGGTGGCGGAGGATTGGATCCTGAGTGTCGGATACGGCGATGACTTTGCCAAAATTATCTGCAACATCGAATAAGGGCTGCGGATGTGTGTCGATCACATTCTTGGCGATGTCGGAAAAGCAAAAAGCACCCCAGAGGGCGCTTCTTAAAGTGTTGATATCGCGCTTTGAAAATTGGAGCGGGCGAAGAGATTCGAACTCTCGACCCTAACCTTGGCAAGGTTATGCTCTACCCCTGAGCTACGCCCGCGCTCCGTTGAGGCTGAGTAGCCGAAGTGGAAAAGAAGGGCAAGCGGCATTCACGGTATGAACTGCAAAAGTCAGGTTGCATTGATGATGGCGATGGAATGGGGGGGGAGGGTTGGGGGTATCTTGCCGGACGCGGGGGAACAAATCGGTAGAGTGCTGTGCGCCGCTGCAAACGCTCCGGTCTTGAACCGGGGCCACGTGATGTCACACGAGGCCCCGGGTCGAGACCGGGGCGGGGGAACCGGGGGGTGTTCGGGCGCGGACCACGATTACCATTTCATTGGGTCCGATCTGTTTGCATGAGGAACCTTGTGCCTCAAACATCCAGCTCTTCCACAAACCGCGCGTTCTCCTGGATATACTGGAACCGCAGTTCCGGCTTCTTGCCCATCAGCCGCTCCACCAGATCGCCCGTCATGCCCGGTTCGTCCTCATCGATGCTCACCCGGATCAGCTTGCGGGTCGCGGGGTTCATCGTGGTGTCTTTCAGGTCCTTGGCGTCCATCTCGCCCAGCCCCTTGAAGCGCTGGACGTCGATTTTGCCCTTGCCGCCCAAGCCCTTGGCGAGCCAGACCTCCTTTTCGGTGTCGTCGGCGACATACAGCCGCTTCGCTCCCTGCGTCAGCCGGTAAAGGGGCGGGCAGGCGAGATAGAGGTGCCCCTTGTCGATCAGGGGGCGCATCTGGGTGAAGAAGAAGGTCATCAGAAGGCTTGCGATATGCGCGCCGTCGACGTCGGCGTCGGTCATGATGATGATCTTTTCATAGCGCAGATCTTCGACGTTAAAGCGGGTGCCCATTGAAACGCCGAGCGCCTCGCAGATATCGCGAATCTCGGAGTTTTCATTGAGTTTGGCCGACGCGGCACCAAGAACGTTCAGTATCTTACCTTTGAGTGGCAAAAGCGCCTGGGTTTCACGGCTGCGGGCGCCCTTGGCACTGCCACCGGCGCTGTCCCCTTCAACGATGAACAGTTCTGTTCCCTCGCGGGTTTTAGAGGAACAGTCGGTCAATTTACCGGGCAGCCGGAGTTTCTTGGTGGCGGTCTTGCGCTGGGTTTCCTTTTCCTCACGCCGCTTCAGCCGTTCCTCGGCGCGCAACACGAGGAAATCTAGGATGGCGCCGGCGGATTTGGGGTCGGCTGCGAGCCAGGTGTCGAAATGGTCGCGCACGGCGTTTTCGACGTATTTGGCGGCTTCCTCGGTGGCGAGGCGGTCCTTTGTCTGCCCGACGAACTGCGGTTCGCGGATGAAGACGGAGATCAGGGCGCAGCCGCCGGTGAGCATGTCGTCCCGGGTGATGAGGTCAGCCTTACGGTTCCTGACCCGCTCACCATACGCCCGGATGCCTTTCATGATGGCGGCCCAAAAGCCTGTCTCATGCGTGCCGCCTTCGGGGGTGGGGACGGTATTGCAGTAGGAATGGATAAAGCCGTCGCGGGCGGGCGTCCAGTTGATCGCCCATTCGACGGAGCCGGGGATGCTGTATTTCTCGGGGAAGCCGACTTTGCCGGCGAAGGGGCGGTCGGCGTAGGTGGTGATTTTAAGCAGCGTGTCGGACAGGTAATCGGCCAACCCGCCGGGAAAATGGAACGTCGCCTCGGGAGGGGTCTCGCCGTCGTTCTGCGCGGTTTTCCAGCGGATTTCGACGCCGGAAAAGAGGTAGGCCTTGGAACGGGCCATCTTCATCAGGCGGGCGGGTTTGAGGGTCTGGTGGCCAAAGATGTCGGGGTCGGGGCGGAAGGTTACGGTGGTGCCACGACGGTTCGGGGCGGGACCAACCTTTTGGATCGGGCCTTGCGGGACGCCTCGGGAAAAACTTTGCACGTAAAGCTCGCGGTTGCGGGCGACTTCGACGCGCAGGAGGTCGGACAGCGCATTGACAACCGAAGAGCCGACGCCGTGCAGCCCGCCCGAGGTCGAATAGGCGTCGCCGCCGAACTTGCCGCCGGAGTGAAGGGTGGTCAGGATCACCTCCAGCGCGGATTTGTCGGGGAACTTGGGGTGAGGATCGACCGGGATGCCCCGGCCATTGTCGCGGATGGTGACGGTATTGCCCTCGTGAAGCTCCACTTCGATGCGGGTGGCGTGGCCGGCGACCGCCTCGTCCATCGAATTGTCGAGAATTTCTGCCACCAAGTGGTGCAGAGCGCGTTCGTCGATGCCGCCGATGTACATGCCGGGGCGCAGGCGAACGGCCTCCAGCGGCTCAAGCACTTCAATCGAGGAGGCGTCATAGATCTGCGCGCCGGAGAGGAGGTCGGATGCCATGGGCTGCTCGATTCTTTTTATGCGGTGTAGTTGCAGGCATTAGACCACTCCACGGGGTCTACACGCAAGATGTGGGGTCTGGAAGGGCTGGTCGCGGCGGCGTAGGCTCTGGCGAAAGAGGAGGATTGCAATGCGGGTATTGTTTACGGGCGGGTCGGGCAAGGCGGGGCGGCACGTGGTGGCTTATCTTGTCGCCCAGGGGCACCGGGTGCTGAACTTTGACCGGGTGCCATTGGGGCTGACGGGGGTGCATGATTTGATCGGCGACATCACTGATGCGGGGCAAGTCTATTCTGCGATGCGGTCGCATGCCGGGTATGACGAGATGGAGGCGGGCAGCGGCGCACAACTGTTCGACGCGGTGGTCCACTTTGCCGCCGTGCCACGGCACCTGATGATGCCGGATACCGAAACTTACCGTGTCAACGTGATGGGCACCTACAATGTCCTGGAGGCAGCGGTGAAAATGGGGATCGGCAAGATCATCATCGCCTCGTCGGAGACGACCTACGGGCTGTGCTTCAGTGACGGGGTGGTGGACCCGAAGGTGCTGCCGCTGGAGGAGGATTATGACATCGATCCGATGGACAGCTATGGCATGTCCAAAAAGGTGAACGAGGTGACGGCGCGCAGTTTTCAGCGCCGGTCAGGGGCGGATATCTATGCGCTGCGCATCGGCAACGTGATCGAGCCGCATGAATATGCAAGCGTCTTCCCGGCGGCCGCCGCTGATCCTGGCCTGCGGCGTCGGATCACCTTCAGTTACATCGATGCGCGCGATCTGGGGCAGATCGTTGATTTGTGCCTGCAGAAGGATGGGCTGGGATTTCAGGTATTCAACGCCGTCAATGACACGAATTCGGTGCCCCAGCCGAATGCCGAACTGTTGGCGCAGTATTTTCCCAAGGTGGCGTTGAGCCGCCCGGTGGCGGACCATGAAGGCCTCTTGTCTAATCGCAAGATCCG
>JAYSYZ010000123.1:0-4135 GCA_043727195.1 Paracoccaceae bacterium | reverse complement strand
AGGAACAGCTCCCGCTCTGTCGGGATGCGCACCCGGTCGGTCGGCAGGGCAAGCGCCTCGCCGCTGACCGGCGTCACCAGATGCGGGGTGACGATGATGACCAGTTCGGTCTGGGCACGCTGATATTCTGCGCTGCGGAACAGCGCACCCAGGATCGGGACATCGCCAATCCATGGAACCTGACTGTTCTGATTGCGGAAGTCGTCTTGCAGCAGGCCCGCGATGGCAAAGCTTTGGCCGTCGCGCATCTCGACCGTGGTCGAGGTTTCACGCCGCTTGAAGGCGCTGATCGAGAAGCCGGTGTCGGTGGTGAAGGCGTTCGCCGTGTCGAGTGATGACACCGCTGCATTGATCGTCAGGTTGATTATATCGTGATCAACCACGACCGGCGTGAAGTTTAGCTCGACACCGAAGGGTTTGAATTCGACGGTCACCGTTCCGCTGTCCTGCGCCACCGGAACCGGATACTCGCCACCGGCCAGAAACTTGGCTTCTTGTCCGGAAAGGGCCGTCAGGTTCGGCTCGGCCAGCGTGCGAACCATGCCTTTTGATTCAAGCGCCTCAAGCGCCACGTTAAATGAGAGGTCACCCACACCGAAGCTGACGCCGATGCCGCCAAGTGCACCTGAGAGGCTGTTGCCACCCCCGGCTGTGACCGTGCCGTCAGGTCCGGTTGCACTGACCGCAAGCGATCCGCCCAGTGCCTTGCCAACCGTGCGGTTCATTTCGGCGAAGCGGACCTTCAGCATCACCTGCTGCGTGCCGCCGACGTTCATCAGGTTCGACACCCGATCCGGCGCGTAGCGGTTGGCCAGATCCAGCGCCCGGTCAAGCTTGGCGGTAGAGGAGACCACGCCAGACAGCACGATGCCGTCATTCGCGGTCCGCACCTCGATCGCTTCCCCGGGAAGGATCTGCTGCAGCCGTTCCTTGAATTCGGCGATATCCGGCGTCACGTTCACATCGACGTTGGAGATCAGTTTCCCATCCGGCGACAACAGCGTCAGGGTCGTGCGACCCGGCGCCTTGCCAAGAACATAGATGGTGCGATCCGACAGCGTGGAGATATCGGCAATGCCCGGGTTCGCGATGGAAAGTTCGGCGAAGGGGACGTCGCTTTCAACAACAACGGCCCGGTTCATCGGAACGTTCAGAGATTCGGATGATTGGCCCTGCATGACGCGCAGAACCTCTGCCGCTGCCGGCGTCAATGCCGTTGATGCCAACATGGCACCAAGATAACCGGCAACTAGCATACGTGTCATGTACATGTGATCTGCCCTTTCGACCACGCCTCGGTTTGGGTCTTGAACGCCCATATCCCGGACAGAATGACGGACATGGTGTTTATTTGCAAGAATCAATCAGTTGGAAGGTTTTGTTGATGTGGATAACTTGCAACAGCGCGCAATAAGTGGCGCAAAACAAAAGGCTCGACCCCATATCGTGTGGTCGAGCCCCGACAAATTGCGTCAGTTCATTCGTTGCAGGGGGTCGGGGTTTCCACAATCTCGGCACCGCGGCGTGTCTTGATGGTGCAGACCTTTTCGGCCTCCACTTCGACAACCACCTTATCCTCGATGCCCAGCAATCCCTTGCTGTCGACCTCCACCGTCTCCGCCGCCGCTTCGGTGCTGTCGCCGACCAGCGACATCGACAGACGGCCCGTGGCTTGGGCCTGCGCCAGGCGCGCGACCTGATCCGGCGTACCAGCGACTGTAACTGTCTTGGCAACAGTGTCGCCGGACGATTGCCCTTCGCCGATGGTGTTGTCGACGGCGATGATCTGGATGGAGCTCTCGATCAGCCGCGTCACATCGCCTTCAGACCCGGAATAGGAGCCGGTCCAATAGATGTCGATCAAATCATCCGGCTGCACAAAGCTTGACACGCCCGAGGCAACGCCGACCTTGATCGCAAAGGCGCGCATGCCCTTTTCCAGTTTTGCAGTCAGCCCGGCAAATTCGCCGGGTTCGGTCACGCGCGACGCCAGCACCGGCTCGAACGGCTCGACCGAGCGCATCAGGTACCGAGGCCCTTTTGCGTCCGGGGGGAACAGCACGGCCTGATCGCGAAAGATCGCTTCCGGCAGAAACTTCTCCGGCCAATAGATCGCCTGCACGTCTTCGACAGTCAGCGCGTCGCCATATTTCAGCGCCTTGTTCACCACAAACACCTCGACCAGCTTGCCGGCCTTTTTGTTGAACGCGCGTTCGGCTTCCAGCAGGCTCTGGGTCTGTCCGATATATGTCTGCGCCATGTAGACGGCCCCACCGGCAAGGGCCAACCCCACGATCAGTACCAATCCAAAGAGTGCTCTCATCTTTCCAACTCTCTCATCATGACGGTCGACAATACCAAAACGCCCCCACTCTTAGTCCGAGGGGAGCGCACTCACAAGGTGATCAGAGAGCTCGATGCCATCGTCGCCTTTATTCCATGTAGGCTGAATACAGCGCGATCTGTTCTGCAATGAACTCGGCAGTATTGCCCACGGCGGCGGTGATCGGGATCATGAAGGTGATTGCGATGAACACGATACCGGCCGTCAGCACAACCCAGTCGACGGTAACTGCGCCGCACTCGTCGGTCAGAAAGCGTGTGTCCATGGCCATCAGTATCTCCGTTCGTCGTATCGCGCCGTCCAGTCAGCCGCTTGATCAAATCTTCGTGCCGGATTGCGGCAAAACTTTAGCAGAGATTGGGGTATTTTGCGTCGGCAAAGCCGGCATTTCCCAATCGCGGCGGATTTCTGCCTCTGTTACAAACGAAGAAACCGCGCCTTTTTGCAAGGCGCGGTTTTTCAGTGAATGTCAGGCCGCAAGACCCGAATTCAATCAGGGGGTAGCCATCGTCGCGCCAGCGGTGCCGATTTCGGTGGCAATCTGCTGCGCGAGGCTGGAAACAGCCGGACGAACGAAGGTGAAGACAACCAGGCCAAGGCCCACGACAGCGGCGGTCAGAACCACCCAGTCAACGGTCACGGCGCCGGCTTCGTCTTTCAGGAAAGCAGAGAACTTGGTCATTGTCGTATCCCTTTCTAAGGTGTTCATCTATCGCACTCAACCGCTTCGGACTGTCTCGGTCTGGCTTTCAGTTCCGCGCCGATCCCGTTCGGTATGGGCATATATGGCCTCTCAATCGTGGCATCAGTTGGGACGAGATCAGACCTTTTCGGAATACTTCGCCCCAGTGCCTTAAAACAATCTAATGCACTGATAATAAACGATAAAAAACTTTACCATATCTTCATTATCCCTCTGCTAAGCGTGGTTTTTCGGCCAATTCTGGCGAAATTGCCATGATTCAGGCGGCAAATTGCTGGTCGGGCAGGCCGAAACCTGCGATTCTCCGGCAAAACAATAAGAAGAGCAGGCATCCACCCCATGCGGAACATCACCGGACCAGTCGCAGCGATTCTCTGCGCCATCGCCCCCTTGTCGGCTTCGGGCGAAGAGGCGTTCACCTTCAAGCGCGTCAAGGTCGGCGAGGGCCTGCCAGGCAAGCGCATCACCGTGCAGATCGATCCGCAAGAGCAGGCCCGCCGACTGGCCGCCCTGCCCAAGGTGGATCCCAACCCGGTGCATGACCGCAGCGCCGATGCGCCGGCCAAGGACGCCGCACCTGGACCCGCGCCATCCTCGTCATACGCGTGGTATTGGGACAAGGTTCCCGCCGGGCTGAACGATACCAGCCGCGATTTTGATCTGGCGCTGGCGGCGCTGTCGCAGGGGCCGGGGGGAAGCGGCGTCAACGCCCCCCGCCTGCAACATCTGCAAGAGGTGGCCGAGAGTTATGGCACCGACATCCTGAAGGCCACGATCGGCACCAACGTCTCGCCTGCGCTGGTTCTGGCGGTGATCGGCATCGAAAGTGCCGGCAAGGCAAGTGCGGTCAGCTCCGCCGGTGCCGTGGGGCTGATGCAGCTGATCCCGGCCACGGCGGAACGGTTCGGCGTCACTGATTCATCCGACCCGCAGCAGAACATCAGGGGCGGGGTGGCCTATCTGGACTGGTTGCTGAACGAGTTTGACAACGATCCGCTGATGGTTCTGGCGGCGTACAATTCCGGCGAAGGTGCGGTAAAGGCCAATGACGGGGTGCCGCCCTATGCCGAAACGCGCGACTATGTGCC
>JAYSYZ010000122.1:0-1707 GCA_043727195.1 Paracoccaceae bacterium | reverse complement strand
GTGCGGCGCAGGTCTTCGACGGCGCGGGGGCCCTGATGGATCGCGCCCAGCACGTCCAAGAGCACGATCTGACGGTCGATCCGGGCGAAATGGTCGCGGAAAAAGGGGCGGACAACGCGGGCCTTGTAAGCCTCGAACCGCCGGTCCATCTCACGCCAGAGACTGCCCCGCGCGGTTGTGGCGGGCTTTGGAAGGGGCGCGAAAGTCAGCACCGGCGACCCCGCCAGATCCCCCGGCAGCAGGAACCGGCCCGGCGTGCAGTCAACCCGGCCGAGTTCACGCGCCGCTGCGAGATAGTCGGTGAACCCTTCGGCCAGCGCCCGCGCCCGGCTTTCGTCCAGCCGCAGTGCGCCGTCTTCGGCCCGCGCCCGCGCCACATAATCCGCAGCCTCCGGCCGCTTGGCAAGCCGGTCCAGCGTCGCCTCGGACCAGCCTTCGTAGCTTTGCTCCAAGAGGCCAAGGTCCAGCAACCACTCCCCCGGATAATCCACGATATCCACATGCAGCACGCGCGGCCCCTGAAAGCCCGCGAACAACCCCGTTGGCCGCACCCGGAACGACAGCCTGAGCTCCGATATCGCCCGGGTGGAATCCGGCCAGCGCGGATCATCCCCGGTCAGCGCCGCCAGATGCGCCTCAAAGTCAAAGCGCGGCAAGGTCACATCCGGCTGCGGCTGCAGGTAGACCGCCTCGATCCGCCCCTGTGCCTGCGCTTTCAGTTGCGGCATCCGGCCCCGCGACAGCAGGTTCGCTACCATCGCGGTGATGAACACCGTCTTGCCCGCGCGTGACAGGCCGGTGACCCCGATGCGCAGGCTGGGTTCGAAGAACGTCTCCGAAACCGAGGCCGTGGCCCCCTCCCACCCGCGGGAAAGACCGTCGATGAGACCGAAAAGCGCCAAACCATGATCCTTTGCCTGCGGGGGCAAGATAAGCAGCGGGGACGGGTAATGGTAGGGGGAAAGGCGCGGGCACTGGTTTACCGGCCACCGGTAGACAGGTCGCCGGTGTACTGCCCCCCGGTTTACAGGCCCGCCCGGCTTCGCTAGGGGTGATCCATGCCGCGCTACGCTTTCAGGATTGAATATGACGGTGGCCCGTTCAACGGCTGGCAGCGCCAGGCGGGCGGGCAACCCTCGGTGCAGGGCGCGGTCGAGACGGCGTTGTCGCGGCTGGAACCCGGGATCCATACCATCGCGGCGGCGGGCCGCACCGACGCGGGAGTGCATGCGACCGCGCAGGTGGCCCATGCCGATCTTGTCCGCGACTGGGATCCGTTCCGTCTGGCCGGCGCAGTGAACGCGCATCTGCGGCCGCTGCCGGTGGCGGTGATCGCCTGCGCCCGGGTGGCGGACGACTTTCACGCCCGGTTTTCCGCGCTGGAACGCCACTACCTTTTTCGTCTGGTGGCGCGCCGCGCCCCCGTGACCTACGATCGCGGGC
The DNA here is from genome assembly GCA_043727195.1 of Paracoccaceae bacterium. Lineage (GTDB taxonomy): Bacteria > Pseudomonadota > Alphaproteobacteria > Rhodobacterales > Rhodobacteraceae > JAUYQR01. Next base: position 264 of record JAYSYZ010000122.1, on the reverse strand, counting down.
GGGTCTGGCAAGTGCTGAACCGGCCCGATGTGGCGGCCCTGCGCGAGGGTGCTGCCCATCTGATCGGGCGGCATGATTTTACCACGTTCCGGTCCAGCCTCTGTCAGGCGAAAAGTCCGGTCAAGACGCTTGACGAGATCACCGTCACCGAACATCCCTATCCCGGCGGCCATGAGCTGCGCCTTGCCCTGCGCGCCCGCAGTTTTCTGCACAATCAGGTCCGCTCCATCGTCGGCACGCTGGAGCGGGTTGGCGCGGGCGCCT
>JAYSYZ010000121.1:0-11149 GCA_043727195.1 Paracoccaceae bacterium | reverse complement strand
AACGGAGCCGATCAACGGCCCGACAAACAAGAGCAGGCGTATGGAAACGGACACCCTTGCGATGGCGCAGGAGATTGATTTCTCCATGCTCGCCCTTTTTGCGCGCGCGACGCTGACGGTGAAGATCGTCATGCTGATGCTGTTGATCATGTCATTCTGGAGCTGGGCGATCATCATCCAGAAGCATCTGATGTACCGCCGCGCACGGGGCGAGGCGTCGATCTTTGATCGGGCGTTCTGGTCGGGCGAGCCGCTGGACGAGCTGTTCGAAAAGATCGGCGGCGAGCCGCAGGGGCAATCGGAAAAGATCTTTGCCGCCGGGATGCTGGAGTGGCGGCGCAGCCACAAGCAGGATGGCGGGCTGATCGCGGGCGCGCAGGCGCGGATTGACCGGGCGATGGATGTGGCGATCAACCGCGAAAGCGAGCGGCTGAACCGGGGGCTGGCGTTTCTGGCGACAACCGGGTCGACGGCGCCTTTCATCGGCCTGTTCGGCACGGTCTGGGGGATCAAGCATTCGTTCGAGCAGATTGCGATCAGCCAGAACACCAACCTTGCGGTCGTGGCCCCCGGTATTGCCGAGGCGCTGCTGGCCACCGGCGTGGGCCTGATCGCGGCCATACCGGCGGTGGTGTTCTACAACAAGCTGAATTCCGACAGCGAGCGGATCCTTGGCGGCTACGAAGGATTTGCCGACGAATTCGCGACCATCCTGTCGCGCCAGCTGGACGCCTGAGCGGTGGCGGGCGGGGTCATCAAGGGCGGTGGCAGCGGCAGGCGGCGCGGCCACCGGCGCGGCAAGGCGGCGGCGATGTCCGAGATCAACATCACCCCGATGGTGGATGTGATGCTGGTGTTGCTGATCATCTTCATGGTGGCAGCCCCCATGCTGACGGTGGGTGTCCCGGTCAACATGCCGAACACGGCGGCGACTGCGTTGCCGACCGAACAGGAAGAGCCGTTGACCATCACGCTGACGGCGGACGGGCTGTTGCTGATCCAGAACAGCGAAGTGGCGGATGGCGAGATGATCCCCAAACTGATGGCGATTGCGGCAGAGCGGACCTCGAAGAAGGTGTTCCTGCGCGCGGATGGCGCGATCCCGTACGAGCGGGTGGCGCAGGTGATGGGGGCCCTGAACGCGGGCGGGTTCAACGAAATCGGCCTGGTGACCGACGCCGAGGGGCCATCCTTCGGCAGTGGTGGCTGAGGCGAGATGGATCCGAACGTGGACAGGGGCACGCTCTTTTCCGGCATCGGGCATGCGGCGCTGATCCTGTGGGTGGTGCTGGGCGACTGGCTGTTTTCGCCGGACCCCGCACCGGACGTGACGGTGATGACGGTGTCGACCATGACCAGCGCCGAGTTCGATGCGCTGCAGGCGGCATCGACGCCGGAACCAGCTGCAGAACCGCAGGTGACGCCCGAGCCCGAGCCCGAGCTCGAGCCCGAGCCCGAGCCCGAGCCGGAACCAGACCCCGAGCCTGCGCCTGAGCCGGAGCCTGAACCCGCTCCGGAACCGGTGGTGGACCCGGAACCGGTCGTGGAACCGGAGCCCTTGCCGGAACCGGAGCCGGTGGTGGAACCGGAACCCCTGCCGGAGCCGGAAGCGCCGGTGGCGGAGGAGGTGCAGCCGCTGCCCTCACCCTCGGTCGAGGAGAACCCCACACCGGAAGCGGCAGAGATCGTGGCCCCCGACCCGGTGGAGGAGGAGGTCACGGCCGAGACGTCCGACGCCCCGGCCCCTGCGGTCAGCGATACCCCGAGCGAGGCCGAGACGGTGGAGGAGCCGCCAACCGAGGAAAGTGTGGCGGAGGACAGCGGCGATGTGCTGCTGACCGAGGCCAATCAGGAGCAGACCGAAGCGACCGGCATGACCACCTCGCCACGCCCGAAGGCACGGCCCGAAAAACCGGTGGAGGAGCCCGTGGAGACGCCGGTGGAGGAGCAGGTGGCGAGCGCCGAGCCACCCCCCGATCCGGTTGACCCGCCGCCGGAGGAGCCTGCCGCACAGCCGGTCGACGACGCGGCGACCGAGGATGCGATTGCGGCCTTGTTGGAAGAAGCGCAAACCGAGGATACCGCCAGCGCGCCAGCCGGTGCCGACCTGCCGCAAGGCCCGCCGCTGAGCGGTGGCGAGATGGGCGACATCTCCAGCGCCATTGCGCGCAAGTGGAATCTTGGCGCGTCGTCGTCGGATGCATTGCGCACAAAGGTGGTGATCCGCGTCAGTTTCGCGCCCGACGGCAAGCCGACGGGATTTGAGATGATCGAGGCTGACGGGCCGACCGAGACGGCGATCAGCAACCTGTTCGCCACGGCAAAACGGGCGGTCACCCGTGCCTACAGCGACGGCGGACTTCCGCTGCCCGAGGGCAAGTACGAGACCTGGCAGGTGCTTGATCTGGTATTTGATGCAAACGGGATGGCGCTGCGATGACGCCGGAACCGAAACCCCCGGGGGGTTGTTTTACGCTTGAATTCCCCCTATCCCCCCGCGCCCCGCAGGGGCAAAAACCGAAGAAACGGAGCATGAGGCCCATGACATCACCGGTGAGAACAATCCTGCGAACCCTGCTTGCCTTGGCGTTGGGTGTATCATTGACCGGGATTGCGCCGGTGCAGGCGCAAAATGCGCCGCCCCGGATCGTGATCGGACCGGGGGTGATCGAGCCGATGCCAATCGCGGTGACCGCCTTCATCGACGAGGGCGGTGCAGGCGATTACGCGCGTGAGATCAGCCGCGTCGTGCAATCGGACCTTGAGGGCACCGGCTTTTTCCGCGCGATCCCCGAAGATGCGCATATCAGCCGGGTCACCAGTTTCGACAGCCCGGTGGCGTTCGAGGACTGGAAGGCGATCAATTCCCAGGTGCTGGTGACGGGGGCGGTGTCGGTTTCGGGCGACCGGATCACGGTGAAATTCCGTGCCTATGACGTGTTCAACGGCCAGACGCTGGAGGGTGCTGCCTTGCAGTTTGCCGGCACCACGCAAGGCTGGCGGCGGATGGCGCACAAGGTAGCGGATGTGGTCTATGCCAAGATCACCGGCGAAAGCGGCTATTTCGACAGCCGGGTGGTGTTTGTCAGCGAGAGCGGGCCAAAGAATGAACGGCTGAAGCGGCTGGCGGTGATGGATTACGATGGGGCAAATGTGGCCTACCTGACGGACAGCGCCTCCATCGTGCTGGCACCCCGGTTTTCGCCCAGCGGGGACCGGATTTTGTACACCAGCTATGAAAGCGGCTTTCCCCGGATCACGCTGATGGATGTGGGAAGCCTGGAGCGGCGTTCGCTGGATGAGCAGCCGGGCACGATGACCTTTGCCCCCCGGTTCAGCCCTGATGGCGGCACCGTGGTGTTCAGTCTGGAACGCGGCGGCAACACGGATATCTATGCGCTGAACGTGGGATCGGGCGGCTTGACGCAGTTGACCAATGCGCCGTCGATTGAAACCGCCCCCAGTTTCAGCCCCGATGGTGGCCAGATCGTGTTTGAATCCGACCGGTCTGGGACGCCGCAGATTTATGTGATGCCCGCCTCGGGCGGCGAGGGGCAGCGCGTGTCCGGCGGCAAGGGGCGCTATGGCACCCCGGTCTGGTCGCCGCGCGGTGACCTGATCGCCTTTACCAAGCAGAACGAGGGCCGCTTCCATATCGGTGTGATGCGGACGGATGGCACGGAAGAGCGGTTGCTGACCGCCAGCTTTCTGGACGAAGGTCCGACCTGGGCCCCGAACGGACGCGTGCTGATGTTCACCCGCGAGACCAGTGGCGGCGGCGGGCAGGCCAGCCTGTGGTCGGTCGATATCACCGGGCGCAATCTGAAGCAGATCCCGACCGAGGGGCCAGCGTCAGACCCTGCCTGGTCGCCGCTTTTGCCATAAAACGTGACGCGCCGCCGATTCCCTTGGCGGCGCATTACTGTTAAGGTCGCCTGAATCCGACCAATGATCGAGCCAATAAGAAGGAAGAAATCCATGAGTTTTGCAGTGAAGTCGCTTTTGGTGATGGCAGCCCTTGGCCTTGCCGCCTGTAACAATCCCGACCGCTACGGTGCGGGCGGGGCAGGTGGCGCAGGTGGTGTTGGCGGTGCCGGGGGCATCGACACCACGGGTCTGGGCGATCCGAACAATCCGGCCTCGATCGCCTATTTCAACCAGACCGTCGGTGACCGGGTGCTGTTCCAGGTAGACCAGTCAACGCTGACGCCCGAGGGGCGCACGGTTCTGGCAGGTCAGGCGCAGTGGCTGACGACGAACGCCGGCTATGCCGCGATCATCGAGGGCCACGCCGACGAACAGGGCACACGGGAATACAACCTTGCGCTGGGCGCGCGGCGGGCGGCGGCGGTGCAGAACTTTCTGATCAGTCAGGGCGTGCCGGCCAACCGGCTGCGGACAATCTCCTATGGCAAGGAGCGGCCGCTGGAAGTGTGTTCGGAGGAGGCCTGCTATGCAAAGAACCGCCGTGCCGTGACGGTGCTGTCGGCGGGCGCGGGGGTCTGAGGCGATGCGGATGCTGCGCCTGCTGGCGATCCTGATGCTGGTTCCGGTCGGCGCGGTTGCGCAAGACCGGACGCAGACCCTGGCTGACATCCGCGCCGAACTGGCCGGGCTGGCGGCCGAGTTCAACGCGCTGAAGGCGGAGCTTGTGTCATCGGGTGCCGCCGCCACCGGGGCGGCGGGGGGTGACGCGTTGCAGCGGATGGATACGATCGAGGCGGAACTGTCGCGGCTGACGGCGCGGACGGAACAGGTGGAACTGACGCTGAACCGGGTGATTGCCGATGGCACCAACCGGATCGGCGATATCGAGTACCGCTTGTGCGAACAGACCGAAGGTTGCGATCCGGCCGGCCTGGCGGAAACCTCGGTCCTGGGCGGGGGTGGCGCTGCGCCGGTGGCGGTGGCGGAGCCTGTGGCGACCGACCCCGGCACGTCGGGCGGGGCCGAAATGGCGGTGGGCGAGAAGGCAGATTTTGACCGGGCCAAGGAGGTGCTCGGCACCGGTGACTTTCGCACCGCCGCAGACCTCTTTGCGACCTTTACCCAATCCTATCCTGGCGGGCCGCTGACGCAGGAGGCGCATTACCTGCGGGGGGATGCGCTGACCTCGCTTGGTGAAACCTCGAACGCGGCGCGGACCTATCTGGAGGCGTTTTCCGGCAACCCGCAGGGGCCGTTTGCGCCGGATGCGTTGTTGAAGCTGGGTGAGGGTCTGGGCGCGCTGGGGCAGGTGCCGGAGGCTTGCGTGACGCTGACAGAGGTGGGCACGCGCTATCCCGGCAGCATGGCGGCGGCGCAGGCGGGCGTGGCGCGGCAGGGGCTGGGGTGCCAGTAGCAGCGGGGGATCGGCTTGTCGGGCTGATCCGGGCGGCGCTGCCTGCGGGCGAGACGGTGGGGGTGGCGCTTTCGGGCGGCGGGGATTCCGTCGCCCTTTTGCATTTGTGCCTGACGGCGGGGATCGGGGTGGAGGCGGTGACAGTGGATCACGGCTTGCGCCCCGACAGTGCGGCAGAGGCGGTTGCCGTCGCCCGGGCCTGTGCCGCGCAGGGGCTACGGCACGAAGTGCGGGTCTGGGCGCATGGGGCGCTGACCGGCAACCTGATGGATCAGGCGCGCCGGGCGCGGATGCGGTTGATCGGCGACTGGGCACGGACGCGGGGCATCGGCGTGGTGGCTTTGGGCCACACCCGCGACGATCAGGCGGAAACGCTGCTGATGGGGCTGGCAAGGTCTGCCGGGATCGACGGGCTGTCCGGGATGCGGCCCGACTGGCGCGACGGCGGCGTGCGGTTCGTGCGGCCGTTGCTGGAAGCGGGGCGGGCCGAGTTGCGCGATTGGCTGACGGTGCGGGGCATCGGCTGGATCGACGATCCGACCAACGAAAATGACCGCTTCGCGCGGGTGAAGGCGCGGCGGGCGCTGGGTGTCCTGGCGCCGCTGGGCCTTACTGTTCAGGGGCTGGCGGCGGTGGCGGGGCATCTGGCGCAGGTCCGGGCGGCGCTGGACGTGCAGGTGGCCGGGGCGGCGGCGCGGCTGGTGCGCGAGGCGGCGGGGGCGCTGGTTATTGATCCCGCACTGTCCGCCGAACCGGACGAGGTGCGGCGGCGGCTGGTCGTGGCAGGGCTGATGTGGCTGTCGGGTGCGGCCTATGCCCCCCGCGCCGACGCGGTGGCGCGGCTGGAGGCGGCGATGGCGGCGGGACGCGACGCGACGCTGTGGGGATGCCGCTGGCGTGACGGACGGATGTTGCGCGAGGCAAGGGCAGTGGGCGGGCCGGTGTCTATTGGTGAAACCTGGGACGGGCGATGGGTGCTGGAGGGGCCAAAGGTTGCCGCGGCAGAGGTGCGCGCCCTGGGGTCGGACGGGTTGCGCGCCTGCCCGGACTGGCGTGCGCAGGGGCTGCCGCGCGAGGTGTTGGCGGTGACCCCGGCGCTGTGGTCGGGGGCGGGGCTGGTGGCGGCCCCCTTGGCGGGCTTTGGGCGCGGCTGGTCGGCGCGGATCGCCGCACCGTTCCACCTTTTCGGACTATCGCATTGAACCTGTGGCCCGAACGTCTATCTTAAGGGTCAAGACCGCGCGCCCGACCGGGGCCTCGCGGATCAATTGGGAGAGGCTTCGTGGGCAACGCACGAAATATCGCATTCTGGGTCGTCCTGCTGATACTGGTGATGGCGCTGTTCCAGCTGTTTTCCGGCGGGCAGGCGACCATGTCATCGCGGTCGCTGACCTATTCGGAGTTCATCGAGCGGGTCGATTCCGGGCAGATCACCAGTGTCACGCTGGATGGCGAGCGGCTGGTGGTCAAGGCCAAGGATGGCAACACCTATGTGGCGATCAAGCCCGAGGGCGATCTGGTCACCGACAATCTGACCCGGCAACTGATCGAGAAGGGCGTCGAGGTGCAGGCAGAAAGCCAGGCGCAGTCTGGCATCATGTCGCTGTTGTCGCTATGGCTGCCGTTCATCGTGCTGATTGGCATCTGGTTCTTCTTCATGAACCGGATGCAGGGCGGCGGTCGCGGCGGGGCCATGGGATTTGGCAAAAGCCGGGCGAAACTGCTGACCGAAAAGCAGGGGCGGGTGACGTTTGACGACGTGGCCGGCATCGACGAGGCCAAGGAGGAGCTTGAGGAAATCGTCGAGTTTCTGCGGAACCCGCAGAAGTTCAGCCGTCTGGGCGGCAAGATCCCGAAGGGCGCGCTGCTGGTCGGCCCGCCCGGAACCGGTAAAACCTTGCTGGCCCGCGCGATCGCGGGCGAGGCGGGGGTGCCGTTCTTCACCATCTCCGGCTCTGACTTTGTGGAAATGTTCGTGGGTGTGGGTGCCAGCCGGGTGCGTGACATGTTCGAGCAGGCGAAAAAGAACGCGCCCTGCATTGTGTTCATCGACGAGATCGACGCGGTGGGCCGGGCGCGCGGTGTCGGCATGGGCGGCGGCAATGACGAACGCGAGCAGACGCTGAACCAGTTGCTGGTCGAGATGGACGGGTTCGAGGCGAATGAAGGCGTGATCATCGTCGCGGCGACCAACCGCAAGGACGTGCTGGACCCCGCATTGCTGCGTCCCGGCCGGTTCGACCGGACGATCCATGTGCCGAACCCCGATATCAAGGGGCGCGAAAAGATCCTGAACGTGCATGCCCGCAAGGTGCCGCTTGGCCCCGATGTGGATTTGCGGACCATCGCGCGCGGCAGCCCCGGGTTTTCGGGTGCCGACCTGATGAACCTGGTGAACGAGGCGGCACTGCTGGCCGCCCGCGTCGGCCGCCGCTTTGTGACGATGGTCGATTTCGAGCAGGCCAAGGACAAGGTGATGATGGGCGCGGAACGCCGCAGCATGGTGCTGACCGACGACCAGAAGGAAAAGACCGCCTATCACGAGGCCGGGCATGCCATTGTCGGCATGAACCTGCCGAAGTGCGATCCGGTCTACAAGGCGACGATCATCCCGCGCGGCGGTGCGTTGGGCATGGTGGTGTCTTTGCCGGAAATGGACCGGCTGCAGATGCACAAGGACGAAGCCAAGCAGCGCATCGCGATGACCATGGCGGGCAAGGCCGCCGAGATCATCAAATATGGCGAGGAGGGCGTGTCCTCGGGTCCGGTCGGCGATATCCAGCAAGCCTCCGGTCTGGCGCGGGCGATGGTGATGCGCTGGGGGATGTCGGACAAGATCGGCAACATCGACTATTCCGAGGCGCATGAGGGCTATCAGGGCAACACCGCAGGCTTCAGCGTATCCGCCGAGACCAAGCAGGCGATCGAGGGCGAAGTGAAGGCGCTGATCGACGAAGGCTATGACGAGGCCCGGCGCATCCTGCTGGCAAAGTCGGAGGATTTCGAGCGGCTCGCCAAGGGCCTGCTGGAATACGAGACGCTGACCGGCGACGAGATCCGCAAGGTGATCGCCGGCGAGGCGCTGGGCGGCGATGATGATGCCGACAAGCCTGCGGCGGGCAGTGGCCCGGCGTCGGTCGCGGCGATCCCGAAGACCCGTGCCAAGGCCCCGAAGCCCGGACCGGAGCCGGAACCGGCGCTGTGACATCTGCCAGCCGACCGGAAGGCCCCGCGATCTGCGGGGCCTTTTGCGTGGGTGCGACGGCTTTTCACCGGGCGGGAAAGATGCTCAGACTGTCGGCGGAACCGGTGATGGGGTGCAGCGGATGATCGGGATTTATCGGGCAAACGGCGGCGCACTGGTCAAATCTGCGGACGGCGCGCTGGATGATCTGGCTCAGGTTGTCTGGATCGACATGCATGACCCGCTGCCGGTGGAGGAGACGGCGGTCGAGGCGGCGCTTGGCGTCGATATTCCGACGCACGAAGACATGCAGCAGATCGAGGTGTCGTCGCGGCTGTACGATGAGGGGGGCGCGCTGTTCCTGACCGCGCAGGTCATCGCGTCACCCGAGGTGGTAGAGCCGGTGATCGGGCCGGTGACCTTTGTGCTGACCAAGGGGCGGCTGGTGACGGTGCGCTATCATGCGCCCGGGTCGTTCAAGATATTTGCCGACCGGGCGACCCGGCAGCCGATGGGCTGTGTCAGCGGTCAGACGACGCTGATGGCGTTGCTGGAGACGATGGTGGAGCGGCTGGCGGACATATTGGAGGGGGAGGCGCGCAAGCTGGACGCGCTGACCAAGGCGATATTCGAGGCGCACCGCCCCAATGGCAAGGCGGCAACGCTGGCGGTGATCCTGCAGCGGATCGGGCGGGCCGAGGATCTGAACGGCAAGGTCACCGAAAGCCTCGCAACAATCCAGCGGGTGCTGGGGTTTGTGTCGGTGCCGATGGGGCATGCGGCATCTGCGGCGGTGGAGGGGATCGACAAGGGGCGGCTGAAGGTGCTGGTGCGCGACGTGCGGGCGCTGACTGAAACCGCGGGGGTGCAAAGCCGCAAGATCCTGTTCCAGCTGGACGCGACGCTGGGCGTGATCAACATCCGACAGGCGGACATCATCAAGATATTCTCGGTCGTGGCTTTCGTCTTTTTGCCGCCGACGCTGATCGCATCCGTCTACGGGATGAACTTTGTGCATATGCCGGAACTGAAATGGGTCTGGGGCTATCCGATGGCGCTGGGGTTGATGCTTTTGTCGGCGGTGATCCCTTGGGCGATTTTCCGCGCCCGGAAATGGCTGTGAACGGACGGGCATTTCCGGACTTGCAAGATCGCGGCCCTTACCTTCCCTTCTGCACATCGCGCCATGCCCATAGGAGACCTGCCTGATGCCTGCTCTGCTGCCCACCAACATCGTCGGAACCGTGGTCTGGCTGGGCGCGCAACCCGCGCCGGTGGAAGATATGGTGATCCGCGCCATACCGCTGACCGAAATGCGGCTTGGTTTTGCGGGCTACGCGGGGGAAAGCCACGCCGGGCTGACGCGACCCGCCTGCAGCCGGGTCAAGGCCCAGCATCCGAGGGACACCGAGATCAGGAACGTCCGGCAACTGTCGGTGGTCAGTGCCGAAGAGATGGCCGAGGTTGCGGCAAAACTGGGGCTTGAGGCGATGGATTATGCCTGGGTCGGGGCGTCGCTGGTGATCGAGGGGATTCCGGATTTCAGCCACCTGCCGCCCTCGTCCCGGCTGCAGGGGCCGGACGGGGTGACGCTGGTGGTGGATATGCAGAACCGGCCGTGTCAGGAACCGGCAGTGACCATCGCAAAGGCGCGACCGGGGCACGGCAAGGCGTTCAAGACGGCAGCAGAGGGCAAACGCGGCGTGACCGCCTGGGTCGAACGGGAGGGCACTTTGCGCATCGGTGACAGGGTCAGCCTGCACATCCCCGACCAGCGGGTCTGGGCGCATCTGGATGCCGCGCGGCGCCTTGCCTGACCGTCGTCCTGCTGGCGGACCGTTTTTACCGGCGGGAAACGGGGACTGGCGAATTTTGCGGGCTTTAGGTCGGAAACCGGCGTTGCAAGCGCCGCCCGGATCGGTATCAGGGCGCAAGCAGAACAAATGCCTTTTGGGGAGACGCATATGGCCTTCAAGACCGACATCGAGATTGCCCGGGAAGCGCAGAAAAAGCCGATCATGGAGATTGGCGCCGGTCTTGGCATTCCGGCGGAGCATCTGCTGCCTTATGGGCATGACAAGGCCAAGATCGGGCAAGCGTTCATCAAGTCGCTGGAAGGCCGGCCCGATGGCAAGCTGATCCTGGTGACCGCGATCAACCCGACACCGGCGGGCGAGGGCAAGACCACGACGACGGTGGGGCTGGGCGACGGGCTGAACCGGATCGGCAAGAAGGCGGTGGTCTGCATCCGCGAGGCGTCGCTTGGCCCGAACTTCGGGATGAAGGGCGGGGCGGCGGGCGGCGGCTATGCGCAAGTGGTGCCGATGGAGGAGATGAACCTGCATTTCACCGGCGATTTCCACGCCATCACATCGGCCCATAACCTGCTGTCGGCGATGATCGACAACCACATCTACTGGGGCAACAGCCTTGATATCGACGCACGCCGCATCGTCTGGCGCCGGGTGATGGATATGAACGACCGGGCGCTGCGGGATATCGTGGTGTCGCTCGGTGGTGTGTCGAACGGCTTTCCGCGCCAGACCGGGTTCGACATCACCGTCGCGTCGGAAGTCATGGCGATTCTCTGCCTGTCGAAAGATCTGGCCGATCTGGAAAAGCGG
>JAYSYZ010000120.1:0-11186 GCA_043727195.1 Paracoccaceae bacterium | reverse complement strand
TTCTCAACGGACCTTCGACAGAAATTCCTTCGTCTCCTGATGCTGGGGAGAGGTGAAGAACTGATCCGGCGGTGCGATTTCGGCCAACACTCCCTTGTGAAAGAACGCGACACGGTCAGATACATCGCGCGCGAAGCTCATCTCATGCGTGACGCAGATCATCGTCATGCCATCGTTGGCCAACAGCTTGAGTGTATCGAGCACTTCGCCCACAAGCTGCGGGTCGAGCGCCGAGGTGACTTCGTCAAACAGCACATAGGCGGGCGACATCGCCAGCGCGCGGGCAATGGCCATGCGTTGCTGCTGCCCGCCAGACAGGCGGCCCGGATAAACCGACAGCTTGTCCGCCAGCCCGACGTGGGTCAGTTGCTTGACCGCCACCTCTTCGGCCTCGGCCTTGCGCATGCCCAGCACCTTGCGCGGGGCGAGGGTCACGTTTTCCAACACGGTCAGATGTGGGAATGCGTTGAACTGCTGGAACACGATGCCGATCTTCCGGCGCAGCTTGTTGAGGTCGGTGGTCTTGGCGTGGACTTCCACTCCGTCAACCAGGATCGAGCCGGAATTGATCGATTCCAGCCCGTTGATGCAGGTCAGAAGGGTTGATTTTCCCGACCCGGACCCCCCGATCACGGACACCACCTCGCCCTTTTCAACACTCAGATTTACACCCTTGAGCACCTCAAGCGCACCGAACGACTTGTGGACGTTCTTTATCTCAATCATTTTCGCGCCACCTTTTTTCGAGCTGGCCGCCCAGACGGGCAATGGGAAAGCTCATCAGGAAGTAGATGGCGCCCACGACCATCAAGATGAACATCGGTTCCTGAAGCCGCGTGACGAGGATCTGACCCGACCGCAAGAGTTCAATAAGGCCCAACCACAAGACGAGTGCCGAGTCCTTCATGACCCCAAGGGTCAGGCCGATCCAGCTGGGCAAGGCAACACGCAACGCCATCGGAAATACGATGAACCGCATGTCCTGACCCCAGCTCAGCCCAAGCGACCGTGCGGCGCGGCGCGTCACGGTTGGTACCGCGTCAATCGCACCGCGCACGATTTCGGTGCAGTAGGCCGAGGTGTAAAGCGCCAGCACGATGCACGAGGTGGCGAAAGGCGGCATGTTCAACCCGGCAATCGCCTGAAATGCGTTGGCGAGGACAAGCTGTATCAGTAGAGGTACCGAGCGGAACACATCCAGCACGAAAATCAGGGGCAAAGCGGCCCACACACTGATCTGCGCGCGGATCACGCCGAACAGCAAACCAAGCAGGGTGCCGCCGGTCACCGCAAAGAAGGTGACCGCCAGCGTCATTCCCGCGCCCTTGATCAGGAACATCAGGTCGCTCAGGGTCAGCGCTGTGTCAAACATGCATCACCCCCTCAGTACCGAAACAGACGCGCGGCCAGAAGGCGCGCGCCAAGGGTCACGGCCTTGGCGATGATGTAATAGATCACCGCTGCAATGGCGAAGATCTCGAAGGTCCGAAAGCTGCGGACGTTGATATCCTGGGTCACTCCGGCGAGGTCGGAGTTCATGCCTACGGTCACGCCGAGCGACGTCATAAGGATCGCCCAGACCATCTGGTTGGTCGTAGGCAGAAAGGCGATGCGAAACATCTGCGGCATGATGACGAGGCGAAAGGCTTGGATCGATGGCATGCCAAGCGATCTGGCGGCGCGCAATTGTGTGCCCGGTATCGCCCGCAACGCCCCGCGAAAGGTTTCGGCCAAGTAGCCGGCATTGTTGAAGGTAATACCTGCCAGCAGGGCCACGTAAGGGCTGAGATGGATGCCGAACGAGCCAAGGCCGAAATGCGCCATGTAGATTTGAAACAGGGCGGGCGTGTTGCGTGACACTTCGACCCAGGCAGTGGCCGGTGCCGAAACCCAGAGTGACCGTGAATTTCGCGCGACCGCAAGAAAGACGGCGAAGGCGATGCCCATCGCCATGGACATCAGCGCGATCTGCAAGGTTACCAGTGCGCCTTCCAGCAAAAGCGGAAGCTTCTGAATCGCTTGGCCCCACTGGAAGGTGTAGTTGAACATACTGGCACGGTCCTCGTGGCGGAGGGTCCAAGAAAGAAAGGGGGGCTCTGCGCCCGCCCTTCCGTTTTGGCGTCAGATCAGTGTCAACGGTAGACGTTGTCGATCGTCAGTTTGGGAGCGGTGCCGCCGACCCACTTTTCGTAAAGCTCCTGATAGCGGCCGGACCGGACCTGCTGGTTGACGAACAGATCAAGGTAGTTCAGCATCCCATATTCCTGGCGCAGCGCGATCAGGCCAACATAGTCAACCGGATAGGGCGCGTCGCCCTTGATAACCAGCCCTTCGTACTGCCCGCTTTCGACGATGGCCGATGCGACGGTCGACGTAACAACCGTGGCGTCGATCTGGCCCTGCGACAGGGCAAGGAACACGTCGGCCTGGCTTTGATACGGACGGAATTCCCCAGCACCCCAGCCCTTGATGTTCTCTTCCAGCGCGATGCCTTCGAACGTGCCGCTGACCGAACCGACGGTCTTGCCGTTCATGTCCTCGAACTTTTCGATGCCAGCGCCCTCGCGGGTCAGCACCACGTTGGTGAAGGCAAAGTAGGGGATGGTGAAGCCGACGGTCTTCGCCCTTTCCAGCGTGTCGGACGTGGAGGCGACACCGACATCGACGCGACCCGAAACCAGCGCAGGGATACGGTCCGGAAATGGCGTTTCGACGATTTCTGCAGCCACACCAAGAGCGGCGGCAAGGTCGTTGCAATAGTCGACGTCAAACCCGATCGGGTTGTTGTCGGCATCGCGTGACCCCATCGGCGGAAAGTCGAGAACGACCGCGCAGCGCAGCGTTCCGGATGCCATGATGTCATCAAGCTTGTCGGCGCTTGCTGCCGTTCCAAGGCACGTCGCGGCCAGTAGGCTGCCAAGAATGATCGATGTTTTCATCTGTAACTCTCCCGTTGGTATCATTGTTTGTTGATTCGACAGGCCGTTATTCTCCCCAAACTATGTTCTTCGTCCGGTGGCGGCACAAGAAAAAATGTAAGGAATATACGTTTTGTATACTGTAGTTGATTTACTTGGGCTTAGAGGCCGCCGCCCTACCTGCTGTCGTTGCCACCGTTCCTCGATGCGGATAACCCGGCCCTGACGCGGGCCGCTTTGAACGCGCGTCCGGAGTTGATCTGCCAGCTTCAGACCCGTATCCATGCTGTGGTAATCGAGGAAGCAACTGATGGACGACACTGCTGCGGCCGTACCTGAACGCAAGCGCGGCTTTGGGGTCAAGAAAGCCTATGACCTGTTGCGGCGGGAAATCCTTGATCTGACCCTTCTGCCCGGCAGTCCGATCGACGAAGTCCAGCTAGCGGACCGCCTTGCCCTGTCTCGCACCCCGATCCGAGAAGCCTTGGCACGGTTGGCCACCGAAGGCTTGATCGACACGCTGCCCAACCGTTCGACCATGGTCTCAAACATCGATTTTCTGAACTTGCCGTCGTATTTCGACTCCATCACTTTGATGTACCGGGTGACCACCCGCCTCGCCGCGCAGAACTGGCAACCCGGCGACCTGGAGATCATTGGCGCCCATCAAAAGCAGTTTGCCGATGCTGTTGCCAACCATGATGCGTTGGCGATGATAAGTACGAACCGCGAATTTCATGCGGCGATCGCCGAGGCCGGACGGAATCCTTACTATCTGGCGTTCTTTGTTCGGCTGCTGGATGATGGCCGGCGCCTCTTGCGGCTGTATTACCAATCCTTCGACGATCGCCCGCCGGCCACGGTCATTGATGAGCACGACGACATCATCGCGGCGATCTCCGCGCGTGACATCCAAGCCTCCGACAGGCTGGCAAAGGCGCATGCCGATCAGATCGTGCGTCAGATCCAAAAGCTGCTCTCCCGCGATCAGCGCAACAACATCGCCCTTTAAGTCCAGAAATTTGTCGACATGTAAAATACAATATGTATTATATACACGCAGCGGGTGTGCATTCGCTTGCTTCCGCCGCTCGACGCCCATCTGACGCTGAAACAGGAGCGCTTTCATGAAGGCCGAAATCTTTTCTGGCGTCATTCCCGCGTTGATGACCCCCTGCACCCCCCAGCGCACCCCCGATTTCGATGCCCTGGTTCGCAAGGCCAAGGAACTTGTCGCAACAGGTATGTCCGCAGTGGTCTACTGCGGATCAATGGGCGATTGGCCGCTTTTGAGCGACGCGCAGCGCATGCAGGGCGTCGAGCGTCTGGTGAATGCGGGTGTAAAGGTGATCGTCGGCACCGGGGCCATCAATACCGCATCGGCCGTGGCGATCACACGGCATGCTGCCAAGGTCGGCGCGCAGGGGTTGATGGTCATACCGCGCGTATTGTCGCGCGGCCCCTCGCCAGCGGCGCAGCGGGCGCATTTCAAGGCGATCCTGTCAGCAGCACCTGACATGCCGGCGATCATCTACAACAGCCCGTACTATGGCTTTGCCACGCGGGCGGATCTGTTTAACGCCCTGCGCGCAGAACACCCTAATCTCGTCGGGTTCAAGGAATTCGGTGGCTTGGCAGACACGCGCTACGCAGGTGAATTCATTACCTCAGCCGATGATGATGTAACCTTGATGGTTGGCGTAGATACTGGCGTTGTGCATGGATACGTCAACTGTGGTGCGGTGGGCGCCATAACGGGTATTGGCGTTGCCTTGCCGCGTCAGGTGTTGACGCTTTGCAACCTTGCACGTTCCGCTGCCGCTGGCGACGTCGAGGCGCGCCAAAAGGCGCTGGAACTGGAAGCGGCCTTTCAAGTCCTGTCGTCGTTTGACGAAGGCCCCGATCTTGTCTTGTATTTTAAATACTTACTCTTCCTTCAGGGGGAGCGGGAATATGCGTTGAATTTCATCGACACCGATGAACTCAGCCCAAGCCAGCGCGGTTATGCCGAAGCGCAATACAACCTCTTCGTAACCTGGTACGCCAAGTGGAGCCAGCAGGGTGGCGCTGTCGCCCGCTGTCTCGGCTGAACTGACCAGCGATCGGAGGTGCGTTTTTTGAGAGGGTGACGCCATGCGGTTCAGCCGGTCCATCCACACCGTAGATGTGCATTGCGCGGGCGAGATCGGGCGTGTCATCACAGGGGGTGTCCTGAACATCCCCGGCGCGACGATGGCGGACAAGCTCGATCACCTGAACACGGTGGACGACAGCTTGCGCCGCTGGCTCTGCTCCGAGCCGCGTTCCGGTCCGGCGGGCTCGTTCTGCCTTCTGGTGCCCGCCTGCAACCCCGAAGCCGATGTCGGGCTGATCATCCTGCAACCAGACCAGGCGCATGCCATGTCCGGCTCGAACGCCATGTGCGCGACCACGGCGCTCTTGGAAACCGGTATGATACCGATGATCGAGCCGACAAGCGTGGTTACCTTGGATACAGCGGCGGGCCTGGTGAAGGCCACGGCCACCTGCGAAGGCGGCAAGGTCGTGCGGGTCACGCTCGATATGCCAGCCGCGTTCGTGATGCGCCAAGACGCGGTGATCGAAACCCCAGAATGGGGGCCGGTGCTCTATGACATCTGCTTCGGGGGCGTCTTCTATGCGCTGATCGATGTAAGCCGGATCGGTTTGACGATCAGCCCTGATAACGCGCGCCAGCTTGCCTCTGCCGGGGTCGACCTGCGAAACCGCATCGCGGCAATCGAACCGGCATTTCATCCGACGACACCGGCGCTGAGCGGTATCTCCTATGTCATGTTCCGCTCTCGCGAACCTGACGGCGCGCTGCGCACTTGCACCACCATGCGCCCCGGTCGCACCGACCGTTCGCCCTGCGGGACCGGATCGAACGCGAGCATGGCCGCCCTCCGATGCCGATCCTTGGTGGAACCTGGCGACGTGATCACCTCCCGCTCGATCATCGGCGGCGAGTTCACGACCGAGTTCGTCGCGGAAACCACGGTTGGGCCCTATATCGCCACGAGAAATCGGGTGTCCGGCCAATGCTGGATTTACGGAATCAGCCAGATCGGTCTTGACCCGAATGACCCCTTTCCCGTGGGCTTTAAACTTTCTGATACTTGGGGCGGCTAAACGAGGGGGTTCCTCTTTGGCAGACCGACCAATCCTGCTCAAGATTGGCAGCGGAACACGCTGTCCGGCGCTTCGCACCTTTATCGACGCAGCCGACGCTGACACCGAACCACCTTCCCGTGCAACGGTGAACTGATGTCGCCCAAATCGGTCGCTGCAATGTCAACGCATCGCCGATTGATCTGGCACGCCCACCTGCGCGCGAGCCTTCGCTGTCGGCCGACCGGCGAGGTTCGCACCGGTCGGTGAGTCTTTTCCATGGCGATCATCTCAGAAAGGGTCAACACTACCTCGATGCCAACACCGAGTGATCTAGCCGCCCCCCCGTTCATCAGGCCACCTGCCGCGCCGACCGAGAGGGTGTTTGGCGGCGGCTGCAACGATCCGGCACATTTTCCTTAGCCGACGCGTGTGCCGCCCACCCAGACGCCGCGCACGGCTCCGGTCGCACCGATGGTTTTCACCCGGATGATATCGGCCCGCCGATGATGTGCCAGACACCCGCGATCGGTCAGCCCTGACGCCGTGGCAGGTGCCGCTGTTACCGTGGCAATCCCGCGCGCCAGATCGCCCCACAAATCGCCCAGCGCCATCGCACCCGACAACAGCGATGACGGCACATAATCCGACGACAGAATGTCCAGAAGTCCCGCTTCGGCCAATGCCTGCGCCGCGACATTGCCCGAATGGCTGCCGCCCCGGATCAGGTTGGGCGCGCCCATCATCACCTTGATGGCGTGGTTATGGCAGGCGCGTGCCGCCTCATCAGTGGTCGGAAATTCCGCAAAATGCACACCGTGTGCGGCGCTGACCGCAACTTGCGGGGCCGTTGTATCATCATGGCTCGCCAGCGTCGCACCAAAGCGGCGCGCCTCCGACACCACGGCCGCTTCGTGCAAGGCGCCGTATCGGCCGTGCAGGGCGCGCATCTCCGCGACATGGGTATCAAATTCCGGCGGCGTCATGGCGTGTTTCTTGGCCATGTAATCCCATAACTTCGACAGGTCGCGGAATTGCCGCTCGCCCGGCGTGTGATCCATCAGGCTGACGATACCGATGTGATCCTCGGGGCCGAACTTCGCCAGTTCCTCAACCAGCGTCTCGGAACAGACCTCGGCCCGCAGGTGCAGGAAATGGCTGATGCGCAAGGCGTTTGCGGCTGAAAGCTCAAGGATCGCATCGGCCATGGCGCGGGCGTATTCGTGATAGCGCGCCTTGTCTTCAGACACGACGGAACCGACGCGCAGCGCATCAAAAACCGTGGTGATGCCGACGCTCGCCAGTTCGGCGTCATGGGCGATGATGGCGGCCTGATGCGGCCAATCCACCTTGGGGCGCGGCTCGATGTGACGCTCCAGATTGTCGGTGTGCAATTCGATCAGGCCGGGCATCACCAGATCGCCCTCGCAATCAATGGCACCGACAGGTACCGCGCTGCCATGCGCGATGTCGGCAATCAGCCCATCGCAAAGCCGCACCGACCCCTTGATCACTTCGTCGGGCAAGACCAGCATGGCATTGGCGAGGATCGTGTCGTTCATCGTGTCTGGTCCTGTCTTGCAATCCGATGGCCAAGCCGCTGCATTGCCACCTCGCCGTCACATGCGTGTGACAACCTTCGCTTAGGTCCAATGCCATGAATGAACTGCAGCGCTACGCCATCTACTACGCCCCCCGCCCGGGGGCCCTTGCCAACCTTGCCGGCCATTGGCTTGGCCGGGCTATCGAAACCGGCGCAGCCGTGGCTCAACGGGGCGTTCCCGGTTTGCCCGTGCCACTTGCTGGCCTGACTGCAGATGCGCGCCGGTACGGCTTTCACGGCACGATCCGCGCTCCCTTCCGACCCCGCCCCGGCAGTTCGGCTGACGCGGTCGGCGCAGCGGCCGCCGGGCTGGCGGCGCGGCTTGCCCCGGTTCGCTGCGCCGGGTTGCGGCTGGAAAATCTGCAAGGTTTTCTCGCGCTGACGCCGGTCGGATGCGAAGCGGCCCTGCTCGACCTTGCCGCACTGGTGGTCGAGGCGACCGATCCCCTGCGCAGCCCGCTGAACCCCGAAGAAATTGCGCGCCGCCGCCCCGCGACCCTGACATCGCGGCAACGCGAACTGCTCGAATGCTGGGGCTATCCCCATGTCATGGAGGAATTCCGCTTTCACCTGACCGTCACCGACAGGTTGCTGCCGGATCAGTTGCCCATGGTCACGGCTGCCGCTGCGGCGCATTTCGCACCAGTCCTGCACCAGCCCTTCGCCGTCGAGGACCTTTGCCTTTACGGTGAGGATTCCACGGGCACGTTTCACTTCATCCACCGCTACGCCCTTTCCGGTTGAAGCGCGTCCAGCAGTGCCTTGATCCCCGCCTCGGGCGACCCCGCGTTTTCCACCGTCACCGCCGCAATTCCGGCAGGCAGCGCAAAGGCGGCCCGCGATAGCCGCGCGTGAACATCCTCGGCGGTCTCGCGCCCGCGCCTGACCAGCCGTTCGGCCAACACCGCGGCAGGCGCAGTGACAAGGATCACCCGCAGGTCCGGAAATGCCGTCAGCGCCGCAGGCAGCGCGATCCGGCTGCCGTTGAAGATGACGTGGCCCGGCCCGCTGATCTGCTGCCAGGGAATGGCGTAGCGCAAGCCATGCGCCTGCCAGTCCAGTGCGAAATCGCCGCGAGACCGGCGCAAGCCAAACTCGGCCTCGGTCACGCCCTCGAACCGCTCGCCGCCCGCCTCGGTCGGACGGGTGATGATCCGGCGCGCCAACCGCAGATCCGCACGCGCCCGGATGACCCCCTCGATCAGCGTGTCCTTGCCAGCGCCCGACGGCCCCACGATCGCAAAGATCATGCCGCCGCCGTCGGGGTGAAGTCCCGCACATCGACCAGACGGTCGCACAGCCGGGCGCGCGCGCCATCGTCATGGAAGATGCCAAGGATTGCCGTGCCGCGCGCCTTCGCCTCTTCGATCAGGGTCATCACCACCTCGCGGTTTGTGGCATCCAGACTGGCGGTCGGTTCATCCAGAAGCAGCGCGGGATAATGATGCGCAAAGCCGCGTGCAATGTTGACGCGCTGTTGCTCGCCCCCCGAAAACGTGGTCGGCGACAAGGACCACAACCGTTGCGGAATGTTCAGCCGCGCCAGCAGCGTCGCAGCCCGATCCTGCGCCGGCCCGGGTGGCATCCCCAACGCCAGCAGCGGCTCGGCCACCACATCCAGGGTCGGCACCCGGGGCACCACGCGCAGGAACTGGCTGACATAGCCCAGCGCCTCGCGGCGAAGCCGGATGATCTGGCGCGGCAGGGCCCGGGCCACGTCCAGATCGCCCACCATGATGGTCCCGCCCGAGGCAAGGTAATTGCCATAGACCATCCGCATCACCGTGGATTTGCCGGCGCCGGAGGCGCCGGTCAAGCCCACACATTCGCCGGGAAAGACGGCCAGGCTGGCCCCCTCCATCACCGGGATCGTCACCCCGCCCTGATTGTGCAAGGTGAATGATTTCGAAAGATTTTCAATCCGTATCAACGCCCTACACCTGCAGAACAGAGGAGACGAGCAGTTGCGTATAGGCGTGCTGGGGGTCATCCAGCACCTGATCGGTCAGGCCCTGCTCTACCACGCGGCCCCCCTTCATCACCAGCAGCCGGTCAGCCAGCAGCCGGACCACGGCCAGATCATGGGTGACGACGATCGCCGACAGGCCCAGATCGCGCACCAGCCCGCGCAACAGATCCAGCAGCCGCGCCTGCACCGACACATCAAGGCCCCCGGTCGGTTCGTCCATGAACACCAGCCTCGGCCCGGTCACCAGATTTCGCGCGATCTGCAACCGCTGCTGCATCCCGCCGGAGAACGCCGAGGGGCGGTCGTCGATGCGGTCGGCGGCGATCTCGACCCGGCTCAGCCAATCCAGCGCCTGACCCCGGATCGTGCCATAGTTGCGCGCACCGATGGCCATCAGGCGCTCGCCGACATTGCCGCCGGCGCTGACACCCATCCGCAGCCCGTCACGCGGGTTCTGGTGCACATAGGCCCAGTCGGTCCGCCCCAGCCGACGTCGTTCCGTCTCGGTCATCGCCAGCACGTCGCGACCGTCAAAGGCATAGCGGCCCAGGTCGGGGCGCAGATGGCCCGCAAGGCATGACAGCAGGGTCGACTTGCCCGACCCGCTTTCGCCGACGATCCCCAGCACCTCGCCCGGATACAGATCGAAGCCGACATCCGCGCAGCCGATCCTTGCGCCGTACCGTTTGGTCAACCCCTGAACAGACATCAGCGGCTGGTCAAGCGCGGTCACTTTCTGCATCACCCCCATCATTGCACCGCGGGCGGCACTGGTACACCCAGCCGCCCGACCTTGCCCGCCAAACGCCGCTTGGTGCAAAAATCGGTGTCCGAACAGACGAACATCCGCCCGCCCTCGTCGTCGGTGATCACCTCGTCAAGATAGCTGTGCCCCGAACCGCACAGATCGCAGTCATGCGGCGCCTTCGATGCCGAAAACGGGTGGTCGTCGAAATCGAGGCTGACCACATTCGACCACGGCGGCAGCGCGTAAATCCGCTGTTCGCGCCCGGCGCCGAACAGCTGGATCGCCGGGTTGCCCCCCAGCTTGGGGTTGTCGAACTTGGGGATGGGCGAGGGATCCATGATATAGCGCCCCTCGACCCTGACCGGATAGTCATAGGCGGTGGCAATCTCGCCGTGCCGCGCGATATCCTCATACAGCTTCACATACATCAGCCCGTATTCCTCCAACTCGTGCATCTTGCGCGTCTCGGTCTCGCGCGGTTCCAGAAACCGCAGCGGCTCGGGGATCGGCACCTGATAGACAAGGATCTGCCCCGCATGCAGCGGTGTCTCGGGGATGCGGTGGCGGGTCTGGATGATCGTCGCCTCCTGCGTCGCCTCGGTCACCGCGACCCCGGCGGTGCGCTGGAAAAACTTGCGGATGGACACTGCGTTGGTGGTATCGTCCGCGCCCTGATCGATGACCTTCAGCCGATCCTCGGGCACCAGACAGGCCGCCGTAACCTGAACGGCTCCCGTGCCCCAGCCATAGGGCATCGGCATCTCGCGGCTGGCGAAAGGCACCTGATATCCCGGCACCGCCACCGCCTTCAGGATCGCG
>JAYSYZ010000119.1:0-1723 GCA_043727195.1 Paracoccaceae bacterium | reverse complement strand
CAAAGCGGGTGCGGTTCATCATGATGGTCATCAGAATTCCGACGGCGATCAGGATCAGGACGGGAATGGCATAGCCGTGGCTGATGAAGGTGCCTTCGGGCAGGTCCTGGCCGGTGGCCTTGGCATAGTTGGCGACGATGCCCTTGGCCCATGGGTAGGCGTTTACCAGCAGGACCGACCCGATGATCACCGCGCAGCCGGTGGCACCCATGAACACCTCGGCCCACATCGGGCGCAGCGGGAAGTCATGTTTGCGGCGTTGGGCGCGCCCGCTGTACAACAGGTAGAGCACACCGGCACAGGCCAGCGCGCCGACGATCCAGCTGCCAAGCTGGCCCACCGTGCCGTAAGGACCGCCGCCGAGCAGGGCGAACTTTTCGTCCAAGGGCGCGATGGTGCGGCCACTGGCAGACAGGAACGCCATCCCCCGCCAGATCAGCAGGCCGCCAAGCGTGACGATGAAAGACGGTATGCCGCGATAGGCGATCAGCCAGCCGTGAAACGCACCGATCAGCAGACCCAGCGCCAGGCCCACAAGTGCGGTGACAACCCAGATGACCGGATGACCGATGCCAAGGATTGACGGCAGATATTCGGCCTGCAGCAAACCCATTGCCATTCCGGTGACGCCGATGATCGAGCCTACCGACAGATCGATGTTGCGGGTGATGATGACCAGTACCATCCCCGTGGCCATGATGCCGATGTAGGAGGTCTGGACCGAGAGGTTCCACAGGTTGCGCGGGGTCAGGAAGGTGCCGCCTCCCTTGAACATCGCGCCATAAAGGTGGAACCCGATCCAGATCAGGATCAGCGCGCCGACCATGCCCAAGAGGCGGGTGTCGATCTCGGTTGCGCGCAGGAAGCGCACGAAAGCGCCGGGCTGCGCATCCGGGGCGTGGGCGATGGGGGGCTTGGGGCTGCTAGCTTCGGTCATGTCAGCGTCCAGACTGAGTTGAGGAGTGACGACGCACGATCCCCGGCAGGCCCGGGTCGTCCGCCACGACGGCCAGTTCTGTGGCAGGGAAACCTCTGGCGCGGAACGATACCCCGCGCCAGAGAAGGATCAGACCATTACTGGCAGGCAGCGACGCCTTCCATCGCACCTTCGCAAGCCGCTTCTTTCGAAATGTGGCCGGCGTCGATCACGACATTCAGGTTGTCTTTGGTGATCGGGGTCGGATCCAGCAGGATCGCGTTCATCTCGACACCGTTGGCACCGCCGGAGAACTTGGTCGCACCGGCGACCGCATCCAGGGCTGCACCACCGGCAAGCGCCGAGGCGATTTCGCCAGCGGCCTTGCCCAGCGCACGGGCATCTTTCCAGACCGACACGGTCTGGCTGCCACGCGCCACACGATTCAGCGCAGCAAGGTCACCGTCCTGGCCACCGACCGGAACGTTCAGGCCCTGCGCGGCCAGAGCGGCGATGACGCCACCGGCCATGCCATCGTTTTCGGCCAGAACGGCGTCGACGGCGTTGCTGTTGGCAGTCAGGATCTGCTCCATGTTCTTCTGGGCATTTTCCGGCTTCCAGCCATCCGAGAACGCCTCGCCGACGATCTTGATGTCGCCGGAATCGACGGCAGGCTGGATCACGGTCATCATGCCCTGCAGCAGGAAGGCGGCGTTCGGATCACCGGGGTCGCCCTTGATGATCGCGTAGTTGCCCTTCGGCGCGGCAGCGAACACGTTTTCCGCGATGATGCGGCCGACACCGATG
>JAYSYZ010000118.1:0-11284 GCA_043727195.1 Paracoccaceae bacterium | reverse complement strand
CCCCCGTCCACTGGTGCGCCGCCAGAGTGTCGGCTACCAACGCGCATGCGCAACCTGCCGCCCATGGCCCTCGTCCTCCTGCTCTGGTGCGCCGGTCTTGGTGCGGCGGCGCAGTTCGGCAAGATCTCCATTCTGTACGACACGCTGCGTGTCACCTACGGCAACGGCGAGGTGGCGCTCGGTCTCGTCGTTTCCATCGTCGGGTTGATTGGCCTGATCTTCGGCACCACCGCCGGCCTTCTGGTGGCCCGCATCGGTCCCCGCCGCGCCATCGTTTCGGCCCTTGTCGCCGGAGCCGCGATGTCGGCGTTGCAATCGTTGCTGCCCGCCTATCCGCTGATGCTTGCCTCCCGCATCGTCGAGGGTGTGTCGCACCTCGCCATCGTCATCGTTGGCCCCACCATGATCGCTTCCCTCGCTCCTGCGGGCAAGCGCCCCCTCGCCATGACCCTGTGGGCAAGCTTTTTCGGCGTGACCTACACCGCGCTCGCCCTGATCGCCCCCATCGTTACCCCGGTGTCAATGTTCCTCGGCCACGCCGCCTACATGACCGCCCTTGCCCTGATCCTCGCCGCCACCCTGCCGCCTGATCCAAAGGCCGCACCCGCACCGCTGACCAACCTCCTCGCCCAGCATGCCGAGATCTACGCCTCCCCCCGTCTCGCCGCCCCTGCGATGGGGTTTTGCTGCTACACTTTCCTCTACGTTGCCATCCTGACGCTGCTGCCCCCCGAAACGCCCATCACCCACCGCGCCCTGATCGCTGCCGGAATGCCGCTCGCCTCCATCGCGGTGTCGCTGACCCTCGGTGTCCGCCTGCTGCGCCGCGTCTCTGCGGTGCGCCTCGTACAACTCGGCTACGCCGCCGCGATCCCCGGCTTTTTGCTGCTATGGGCGGTCTGGGGCAACGGGGCAGGGATGGTGCTTGCCGGTTTCCTGCTCTCGGCCGCCCTCGGCATCGTGCAGGGTGCCAGCTTTGCCGCGATCCCCGAACTCAACCCCACGGCCGAGGCGCGCGCCCGCGCGGCCGGGGCCGTCGCCCAGCTTGGCAATCTTGGCACAACGACCGGCACTCCGGTCCTTGCAGCCCTCTTCGCCGCGGCAGGCCCGCCTGGCCTTGCCCTCGCGGCGATCGCACTTTGCGCCATTGGCATCACGGTGCACCAGTTGCAGGCCCAACGCCGGCGATAACCGTCCAGCCGGCTTTCTGTTCACACTTCGTTCACAATTTCGGGTTGGAGACTCAGCCGAACCGTCCTATGTCTTGCCGGTCAACCGGGGTAAACCATGGCCGAGCAGAAGTTCATCGAAGTGCGGGGCGCCCGCGAGCATAACCTCAAAGGCGTCGATGTCAGCATCCCGCGCGATCAGCTGGTGGTGATCACCGGCCTGTCCGGCTCTGGAAAATCCTCGCTTGCCTTCGATACCATCTACGCCGAAGGCCAGCGCCGTTATGTCGAATCGCTGTCCGCCTACGCCCGGCAATTCCTTGACATGATGGGCAAACCGGATGTCGATCACATCTCCGGCCTGTCGCCCGCCATCTCGATCGAACAAAAGACCACCTCGAAGAACCCCCGCTCCACCGTCGGCACCGTCACCGAAATCTACGACTACCTCCGCCTGCTGTTCGCCCGCGTCGGCACGCCCTACAGCCCCGCCACCGGCCTGCCGATCACCGCGATGCAGGTGCAGGACATGGTCGATGCGGTGATGGCAATGCCCGAAGGCACCCGCGCCTACCTGCTGGCTCCGATCATCCGCGACCGCAAAGGCGAATATCGCAAGGAATTCCTCGATCTGCGCAAGCAGGGCTTCCAGCGCGTCAAGGTCAACGGCAGCTTCCACGAGCTGGAGGATCCGCCAACCCTCGACAAGAAATTCCGCCACAACATCGACGTGGTGGTTGACCGCATCGTGGTGAAGGAAGGGATCGAGACGCGGCTGGCCGACAGTTTCCGCACCGCCCTGAACCTAGCTGACGGCATCGCGGTGATCGAACTGGCCGACACCGCCGAAGGCGAAGAGCCTGCCCGCACCACCTATTCCGAGAAATTCGCCTGCCCCGTCAGCGGCTTCACCATCGCCGAGATTGAGCCGCGGCTGTTCTCCTTCAACGCTCCCTTTGGCGCGTGCCCGGTCTGCGACGGTCTCGGGGTCGAGCTGTTCTTTGATGAACGGCTGGTGGTCCCCGACCAGAACCTGACCCTGCTGCAAGGCGCCATCGCGCCATGGTCGAAATCGAAATCGCCCTATTTCGTCCAGACCATCGAGGCACTGTCGAAACACTATGCCTTTGACAGAAAGGCCAAATGGCGCGACCTGCCGGAAAACGTCAGAAACGCTTTCCTGCGCGGCTCCGGCGGCGACGAGATCGAATTCCGCTATGACGAGGGCGGCCGCGTCTATCAGGTGAAGCGCATTTTCGAAGGCGTCATCCCCAACATGGAACGCCGCTACCGCGAGACTGACAGCGCCTGGTCGCGCGAGGAAATGGAGCGGTTCCAGAACAACCGTGCCTGCGGCTCCTGCAACGGCTACCGGTTGAAACCCGAGGCGCTGGCGGTGAAAATCGCCGGGGTGCACGTCGGGCAGGTCGTGCGCATGTCGATCACCGAAGCGCATGACTGGATCGCAACCGTCCCCGGCACGCTCGGTCAGCAAAAGAATGAAATTGCCAAGGCGATCCTGAAGGAAATTCGCGAACGCCTTGGATTTCTTATCAATGTCGGCCTGAATTACCTGACGTTGAGCCGTAATGCCGGCACCCTGTCGGGGGGCGAATCGCAACGCATCCGGCTGGCCAGCCAGATCGGCTCCGGTCTGACGGGTGTGCTGTACGTGCTGGACGAACCGTCGATCGGCCTGCACCAACGCGACAACGACCGCCTGCTGACCACGCTGAAGCGTCTGCGCGACACCGGCAATTCGGTGCTGGTCGTGGAACATGACGAAGAGGCCATCCGCGAGGCGGATTATGTGTTCGACATGGGGCCGGGCGCCGGCGTGCATGGCGGCATGGTGGTCAGTCACGGCACCCCCGCCGAGGTGGCCGCCGATCCGGCCAGCCTGACCGGGCAATATCTATCCGGGGCAAGGGAAATTTCCATCCCGAAAACCCGGCGCAAAGGCTCCGGCAAGAAACTCACCGTGGTGGGGGCCACTGGCAACAACCTGAAAAACGTCACTGCCGAATTTCCGTTGGGCAAGTTCGTCTGTGTCACCGGCGTTTCCGGCGGCGGCAAATCCACCCTGACCATCGAGACGCTGTTCAAAACCGCTGCCACCCGCCTGAACGGCGCGCACGAAACCCCAGCGCCCTGCGAAACCATCAAGGGCTTTGAATTTCTCGATAAAGTTATCGATATCGACCAGCGCGCCATCGGCCGCACG
The DNA here is from genome assembly GCA_043727195.1 of Paracoccaceae bacterium. Lineage (GTDB taxonomy): Bacteria > Pseudomonadota > Alphaproteobacteria > Rhodobacterales > Rhodobacteraceae > JAUYQR01. The sequence continues at coordinate 7,891 of JAYSYZ010000118.1, read as the reverse complement.
CCGCGTTCAAATCCAGCCACCTACACCGGGGCCTTCACCCCGATCCGCGATTGGTTCGCAGGCCTGCCCGAGTCAAAGGCGCGCGGCTATCTGCCGGGCCGGTTCAGCTTCAACGTCAAGGGTGGCAGATGCGAGGCCTGTCAGGGCGATGGCGTCCTCAAGATCGAGATGAACTTCCTGCCCGATGTCTATGTGACCTGCGAGACGTGCAAGGGCCATCGTTACAACCGCGAAACCCTCGAAGTTAAGTTCAAGAACAAAAGCATAGCCGACGTTCTTGATATGACATGCGAAGATGCGAAAGACTTCTTTCAGGCCGTCCCCGCAATCCGCGAAAAGATGGATGCGCTCTGCGAGGTGGGTTTGGGCTACATCAAGGTCGGCCAGCAGGCGACCACATTATCGGGGGGCGAGGCGCAAAGGGTCAAGCTTTCCAAGGAACTCAGCCGCCGTGCCACCGGTCGCACGCTGTACATCCTTGACGAGCCGACGACCGGCCTGCATTTCGAAGATGTCCGCAAGCTGTTGGAAGTGCTGCACGAACTTGTCGAACAGGGCAACACCGTGGTTGTCATCGAACACAATCTCGACGTGGTGAAAACTGCCGACTGGGTCATCGATATCGGCCCCGAAGGCGGCGACGGCGGGGGCGAGATCGTGGCGGTAGGCACACCGGAAGACATTGCCAAGGTCGGCTCCAGTCACACTGGCCGCTACCTGAAGGACATGCTGAAACCGCGCAAGATCGCGGCGGAATAGGGCGGAGGCTATCAGCGCAGGTTCCAGGTGCGGTCGTCGCGGATCACCTCGGTGATCGTGGCGGTGGCGTTATCGACTTTGTAAACCACACCCTTCAACGCATAATAGCGCCAGGGACCATCGACCTTGGGAAGACGATAGCGCGCCGGGTTCATCAGAAGCGACCGCTCCTCCACGGGAAAGCGGTCGCCTTTGGCAAACAGGGGCGGCTGGACTTCGACCTTCAACACTCGTCGGATCGCCGGTCCTTCCGACGCTGACTTGACACATACCGATTTCACCAGCGAAGCGCAGTCTTGCGCCTGCGCAGGCGCGCCGATGCCCAAAGCCAGTGCCGCTATCAACCCCAGACCGCGCATTTCGCCACCTCGCCTGCCAAGCGACCGTGACGCCAATCTCTAGGTCGCGGCCTGCCACGCTAACGCGGCAGACCGCATGTCGTTCCCGCGAAGCGGCCTGTCAGTCCATCTGCCTGAAGTTCAGGCTGGCACCTTCCTTGATGCCCGAAGGCCAGCGCGCCGTAATCGTCTTGGTCCGCGTGTAGAAGCGGAAACTGTCCGGCCCGTGCTGGTTCAGATCGCCGAAGGATGATTTCTTCCAGCCCCCGAACGTGTGATACGCCAGCGGCACCGGGATCGGCACGTTGATGCCGATCATCCCCACATTCACCCGATGCGCAAAATCCCGCGCCGTGTCGCCGTCGCGGGTGTAGATCGCGGTGCCGTTGCCATATTCATGGTCCATCGCCATCGCCAGCGCTTCCTCGTAGGTGCCCGCCCGCACACAAGACAGCACCGGCCCGAAAATCTCTTTCCGGTAGATCTCCATATCCGTGGTCACATGGTCGAACAGATGCGGCCCGACAAAGAAACCGTCCTCGTACCCCTGCAGCGTGAAGCCGCGCCCGTCGACCACCAGCTTCGCCCCCGCCGCCACGCCCGATTCGACCAGCCGCAGGATGTTCGCCTTGGCCGCCGCCGTGACAACCGGGCCATAATCCACATCATTGCCAGAGGTATAGGGGCCGACCTTCAACTTCTCGATCCGCGGGATCAGCTTTTCGATCAGCCGGTCCGCCGTCTCATCCCCCACCGGCACCGCCACCGAAATCGCCATGCACCGCTCGCCCGCAGCACCATAACCCGCGCCCACCAGCGCATCAGCCGCCTGATCCATGTCGGCGTCCGGCATGATGATCATGTGGTTCTTGGCCCCGCCAAAGCATTGCACCCGCTTGCCGTTGCTGCACCCGCGCCCGTAAATGTATTCCGCGATCGGGGTCGATCCGACGAACCCGATCGCCGCAATCAGCGGGCTGTCGATGATCGCATCGACGCTTTCCTTGTCGCCGTTGATCACCTGCAGCACGCCGTCCGGCAGACCTGCCTCCTGCATCAGCGCGGCCAGCAGCATCGGCACCGAAGGGTCGCGCTCCGAGGGCTTCAGGATGAACGCGTTGCCACAGGCCAGCGCCGGGCCCATCTTCCACAAGGGAATCATCGCGGGAAAGTTGAATGGCGTGATTCCTGCTGCAACACCAAGCGGTTGGCGCATGGAATACATGTCGATCCCGGGGCCCGCGCTGTCGGTAAACTCGCCTTTCAGCATCTGTGGCGCGCCGATGCAAAACTCCATCACCTCCAGCCCGCGCTGGATGTCGCCCTTCGCGTCCGGCACCGTCTTGCCATGCTCGCTCGACAGAACCTCGGCCAGCTTCTGCATGTCGCGGTTCAACAGCCGCACGAATTCCATCATCACCCGCGCCCGGCGCTGCGGATTTGTGGCGCCCCATTTCACCTGCGCCGCCGCAGCACCCGCCGCTGCGGCGTCCAGTTCCGCCTTCGAGGCCAGCGCCACCCGCGCCTGCACCTCGCCCGTCGCCGGGTTGAACACATCGGCAAACCGCCCCGATGTGCCCTTGACCTCACGGCCGTTGATCCAGTGACCGATCTCTTTCATCGCAATACTCCCTTTTGCGGGCACAATAGCCTTGCGGAAATGCGGTAAACAGAGGCAAGTTATCAAAAGGGTTTTGCAGGAATGCATGATGGATTGGGATGACCTGCGCATCTTCCTTGCCGTCGCCCGCAGCGAAAGCCTGTCAGCGGCCGGCAAACGGCTGAAGATCGACCCCGCCACCGTCGGCCGCCGGATCGCGCGGCTGGAGGCGGCCGTCGGCACCCGCCTGTTCGCCAAATCCCCGCAAGGCTACGCCCTGACCGAAGAGGGCACCCGTCTTCTGCCGCATGCCGAGGCTGCCGAGGCCACCCTCGACCGCGCCGGCGAGGCGCTCAGCGGCCCCGAAGGCCTGACCGGCCAGATCCGCATCGGCGCGCCGGACGGCTGCGCCAACTACCTGCTCCCCCAGGTCCTCGCCCGCATCTGCGATGCCAATCCGGGGCTGGAGGTGCAGATCGTTGCCCTGCCACGCGTCTTCAACCTGTCGAAACGCGAAGCCGACATGGCCATCGCCGTGTCCCGGCCCGAGGCCGGTCGCCTGACGGTGCAAAAGCTGACCGATTATCGCCTGCACCTCGCCGCCAGCCGCGCTTACCTGTCCAAGGCCGCGATCCATGGTCCGGATGATCTGAAAAATCACCGCTTCATCGGCTACATCCCCGACATGATCTTCGACAAGGAGCTGGATTATCTGGCGGAAATCGGCGCCGGGCCTGCCACGCTGACCTCCAATTCCGTGTCGGTGCAGCTGAACTGGCTGCGTCACGGGGCAGGGGTCGGCATTGTGCACGACTTTGCGCTGCCCGCGGCGCCGGAACTTGTCCGCGTCATCCCGCACCGCATCCATCTGACCCGCGCATTCTGGCTGATCCGTCACGAAGGTGACGCGCGGCTGGAACGGCTGAACCGCTTTGCCGATCTTCTCACTCGCGAGGTCCGGGCCGAGATGGCCCGGCTGGAGGCTGATCCACCGGTCGAATCCATTCCTTGACAGAATCCCGCGCCGGGCTGACCCTTAGTTTCCGGTCAGGAGGGAGGGACCGTCCCATGCTCGTGCAACAGATCCTCAAGTCCAAGGGCGACGACGGCGTCGTGACCGTTGAACCCGGCACGTCGGTCGCCAAAACGGCCGAGATTCTGTCAGCCCGCCGGATCGGTGCCGTCATCGTCTCGCCCGACGGCAAGCGTGTTGCGGGCATCCTGTCGGAACGTGACATCGTGCGCGAACTTGGCCGTCGCGGCCCAGACTGCCTTGTCGATCCCGTCGACGCGATCATGACGACAAAGCTGGTGTCCTGCACCCGTCAGGACCGTACCGATGATGTGCTGCAACGCATGACAGACGGCCGTTTCCGCCACATGCCGGTGATGGAGGGCGACCAGATGGTCGGCCTCATTTCCATCGGCGATGTGGTAAAGGCCCGGCTGATGGAGCTTTCGGCCGAAAAAGACGCGCTGGAAGGCATGATCAAGGGCTTCTAGACCCCGCTTTTGCCTTGCACGGGCATCCGCAATATTGTTGCGTGCAGTGGCAGGGTCTAGGGGGGCGGCAGCCATGCGCATCGGTCTATATCCCGGAACCTTCGATCCGGTGACGCTCGGTCATGTCGATATCATCCAGCGTGGCATGGCGCTGGTGGATCGGCTGGTCATCGGCGTTGCGATCAACCGCGACAAGGGCCCGCTTTTCACCTTGGAAGAGCGTGTTGCCATGGTCGAAGCGGAATGCGCCGCGATCATTGCCAAGACGGGTGGAGAGATCGTGGTTCACCCCTTCGAAAATCTGTTGATCGACTGTGCCCGCGACGTTGGCGCCAGCCTGATCCTGCGCGGCCTGCGCGCCGTCGCAGATTTCGAATACGAATTTCAGATGGTCGGCATGAACCGCGCGCTCGATGCCTCCATCGAAACCGTTTTCATGATGGCCGATGCCCGCCGTCAGGCCATCGCCTCAAAGCTGGTCAAGGAAATCGCCCGGCTGGGCGGCGATGTCTCCAAGTTTGTCACCCCGCCCGTGGCCAAAGCGCTGAACCGAAAATACGGCTGACCTGCAGGCTGGAACCGCTTTCAATCACTCGCAAAAATGCAAAGGGGGCCCGTGGGCCCCCGCGTCGTCGCACCTGTCGCCCGGTGTCAGGCAGCCTCGCCATAGACAGCGGCATAAGCGATGCGCTCTGCGTCGCCCCGGTAGATGCCAAGGTCCAGTGCCACGTCCAGCGGCATGTTGGCAATCTCGTCACGGGTATGCCGATACAGCGCATAATTGCGGGCGGCGGTTTTCAGCATGTCGATCACGGTAATCATCTTGGTTCCTTTCAGATTGCAAGGGACTGCTTGTTCTCCTTGCGTGACCATCATGTAGGCACACTGATACCGCTAACAACACATAATGCTGCGGTGCAGCTATGCATGAAGTGCATGGCTCGCTCAAAAAGACAGGGGCAGCGCGGTGGCCACCCCTCGTTTCAAACCTTGCCAAAACGTTAACAAAAAATGGAAGATCATTACATTTCAATAGCTTAGCACACTTAACACGCGTGTTATCGCAGCCTCAGATCAGCTTTCCCATCGCTACAGCCGTGTCAGCCATGCGGTTCGAAAAGCCCCACTCATTGTCATACCAGCTCAGGATCGACACGAAAGTGCCGTCCATCACCTTGGTCTGATCCATGTGGAAGATGCTCGAATGCGGGTCGTGATTGAAATCCGACGACACCAGCTTTTCCTCGGTATAGCCAAGGATACCCTTCAGCCGCCCTTCCGCCGCCGCCTTGATGGCCCCGTTGACCTCCTCCACGCTCGTCGCCCGCTTGGCGATGAACTTCAGGTCCACCACGCTCACGTTCGGCGTCGGCACCCGCATCGCGAACCCGTCGAGTTTTCCCTTCAACTCCGGCAGCACCAGCCCCACCGCCTTTGCCGCCCCGGTCGAGGTCGGGATCATCGACAGTGCCGCCGCCCGACCCCGGTAAAGGTCCTTGTGCATCGTATCCAGCGTCGGCTGGTCGCCGGTATAGGAATGGATGGTGGTCATCATCCCCTTCTCGATCCCGATCGCCTGGTTCAGCACCTGCGCGACCGGCGACAGGCAGTTCGTCGTGCACGACGCGTTCGACACCACCAGATCGTCCCGGGTCAGCGTGTCGTGGTTCACGCCGTAGACGATGGTCTTGTCGGCACCGTCACCGGGGGCCGAGATCAGCACCCGTTTCGACCCGTTCTCCAGATGCGCCTGGCACTTTTCCTTTGACGTGAAGATGCCGGTGCATTCCATCACGATGTCGACATTCGACCACGGCAGTTCCGCCGGGTTCTTCAGCGCCGTCACCAGCATGTGGCCGCGTCCCACGTCGATCCAGTCGGCCCCGGTCGTCACCGTGGCAGGGAACCGCCCATGCACCGAATCATAGCGCAGCAGATGCGCGTTGGTCTCGACCGGCCCCAGATCGTTGATCGCCACCACCTCTATATCGGTGCGCCCCGATTCCACGATGGCCCGCAGCACGTTGCGGCCGATGCGGCCAAAGCCATTGATGGCGACTTTCACAGTCATGTCGATTCCCTTCATCCGGATGCGACTCAGCGCCGCTTGATAGCGGTAACATCCGCAGATGCCCGCCGATTACAACCTCAGTTTGACGCCACTAGCGCCAAAATGCCACCCATTCCACCAGATCGACAAACTTGCGCAGCAGAAACATCAGCGCCGTTCCGCCATTCAGCAGGACATCTGCCGCAATCGCCACAGCCAGACATATCCCCAGAAACAACGCGATGCGATTGGTCACGGCCACGTCCCTCACTCAAGCCTTCGTCCTATACGGCAATTCTCAACGCAGCGTGAAGGCTCAAATACCAGCGGCCCGAACTGCTCGGCCTTTGCCTCTGCTCCCGTCGCGCGCTATGTGAATCTAAAACCAACCGGAGCCTGACATGAGCGGACTACTCGCCCTTCTCGACGATGTCGCGGCCATTGCCAAGGTGGCCGCCGCCTCGGTGGACGATATCGCCGCGGCTGCGGCCAAGGCCGGGGCCAAGGCCGCAGGCGTGGTCATCGACGATGCCGCCGTGACGCCGAAATACGTTCACGGCTTTTCCGCCGACCGCGAACTGCCGATCATCTGGCGCATCGCGATGGGGTCGCTGAAGAACAAGCTGATCATTCTGCTGCCGGGTCTGCTGGCGCTGAACCATTTTGCACCGCAGGTGATTACCCCGCTTTTGATGCTGGGCGGGGCCTATCTTTGTTTTGAAGGCGCCGAAAAGGTCGTCCATGCCTTCGCCCCGGGTGTCGACCACGCCGTCGAGCAAGATTTCGACACCAAAGACCCCGCGCATCTGGAGGAGGAGAAGGTCGCCGGTGCCATAAAGACCGATTTCATCCTGTCCGCAGAAATCATGACGATTGCGCTGGCCACCATCGAAAACCCCGGCTTCTGGATGCAGGCGATCACACTGGCCGTCGTCGGGGCCTTCATCACCTTTATCGTCTATGGCGCAGTGGCACTGATCGTAAAGATGGATGACGTGGGTCTGCATCTTGCCGCTACGGGGCGGACGCGAGGGGGCAAGGCGCTTGGCCGGGGGCTGGTGCTGGCAATGCCAAAGCTGATGGCTTTCCTGTCTACTGTCGGCACGGCGGCGATGCTGTGGGTTGGCGGCAACATCGTGATTCACGGCATGGATGTGCTGGGATGGTCCTGGCTGTACGGCCAGATCCATCATGTGGCGATCGGCGCGGCAGATGCCGTGCCGCAGGCTGCGGGCTTGGTACAGTGGGTTGTCACGGCGGCGCTGGATGGGGTCGTCGGCATGATCCTGGGCGTGATCCTCATCCCGATTGCCACGAAACTCATCGGCCCGGCTTGGGCCGCCGTTTGGCCGAAGAAGAAACCCGCCTGATGCGTAATGCCGGTGATCTTGCCACCCTCGCGGGCCGCGTCCTGATCGCCGCACTGTTTCTGGCGGGTGCGTTGCAGAAGGGCACGAACCCCCTGGCGGTCGAAGGGTTGCTTGCTGCGCGCGGCTGGCCGGTCTGGCTGGTCTGGCCAGCGCTGGCGTTCAACCTCGCTGCCGGTCTGGCGCTGGTCCTTGGCATAAAGGTGCGCCCGGTTGCACTGGTGCTGGCGGCCTATTGCGCGGTCACCAGCCTGTTTCACCTGATCCCTGGCGA